>JBEVHL010000388.1:0-2883 GCA_040511255.1 Mycobacterium sp.
GAGCTGGCGGAGCAGCTCCACCCGACGCAGCGTGTCGACTTCCGAGTGCAGGTAGCGCACGCGGATGCCCAACTCCAGCAGGTAGTCGGTGAGGTCCTCGGCCATCTTCTTGGTGAGCGTGGTGACCAGGACGCGTTCGTCCCGCTCGGCGCGCGCCCGGATCTGGCCGATCAGATCGTCGATCTGACCCTTCGTGGGCTTGACGATGACCTGCGGGTCCACCAACCCCGTCGGACGGATGACCTGCTCCACGAACTCGCCGCTGGACTGACTGAGTTCATAGGGCCCGGGTGTCGCGGACAGGTACACCGTCTGCCCGATGCGGTCGGCGAACTCTTCCCACGTGAGCGGCCGGTTGTCGACCGCGGACGGCAGCCGGAAGCCGAAATCGACCAGGTTGCGCTTCCGGGACATATCGCCTTCGTACATGCCGCCGATCTGCGGCACGGTGACGTGCGATTCGTCGATGACCATCAGGAAGTCGTCGGGGAAGTAATCGATCAGGGTGGCCGGTGCTGTGCCCGGTCCGCGGCCGTCGATATGGCGTGAATAGTTCTCGATGCCGGAGCAGAACCCGACCTGCTTCATCATCTCGACGTCGTAGTTGGTGCGCATCCGGAGACGCTGAGCTTCCAGCAGCTTGCCCTGACCTTCCAACTCGGCCAGCCGCGCTTCGAGCTCCTGCTCGATGCTGGAGATGGCCAGGGCCATCCGCTCCGGCCCGGCGACATAGTGGGTAGCCGGGAAGATCCGCAGCGAGTCGACCTTGCGGACGACGTCACCGGTCAGCGGGTGCATGTAGTACAGCGCCTCGATCTCGTCACCGAAGTATTCGATGCGGACCGCCAGCTCTTCATAGGACGGGATGATCTCGACGGTGTCGCCGCGGACCCGGAACGAACCGCGTGTGAACGCCATGTCGTTGCGGGTGTACTGCACGTCGACCAGCAGGCGCAGCAGCGCATCCCGCGGCACCTCGCTACCGACCTCGAGTTCCACCGACCGGTCCAGGTAAGACTGCGGGGTGCCCAGGCCGTAGATGCAGGACACCGACGCGACCACCACGACATCGCGGCGGGACAGCAGGCTCGACGTTGCCGAGTGCCGCAGCCGCTCGACATCGTCGTTGATGGAGCTGTCCTTCTCGATGTAGGTGTCCGTCTGGGCGATGTACGCCTCAGGTTGGTAGTAGTCGTAGTACGAGACGAAGTACTCGACGGCGTTGTTGGGCAGCATCTCCCGGAGCTCGTTCGCCAGCTGCGCGGCCAACGTCTTGTTCGGCGCCATCACCAGCGTCGGCCGTTGCAGCCGCTCGATGAGCCAGGCCGTGGTGGCCGATTTACCAGTGCCGGTGGCGCCCAGCAGCACCACGTCGCGCTCCCCCGCCAGGATGCGGCGCTCAAGCTCGTCGATGGCGGCGGGTTGGTCCCCGGCGGGTGAGTACTCACTGACCACCTCGATACGGGCGCCAGAACGCACCATGTCCTCGACCGGGCGGTGCTCCGAGTGCGCGAGCACCGGATGTTCGGTAGCGAAAGCCATGTTCACCAGGGTAGGCCGGGGTACCGACAAGTTCAGGTCCGCGTGGTGTGACCGCTGCAGCACAGCCACATCGGCCCCAGCAGTCACTCATTCGTTCGCATCGAGACGTCTTATGCTGGCACTATTCACGCACCCAAGCACGAGACGTTCGATATCGACGCCGGCACCAACACCGACCCGAAAGGGATCGTGCGGGCCGTGGACGTCTACACCCGGCGGCCCTGGGGTCTGTACATGGCCCGACCCACGCCGGGCCGGGCGCAGTTCCACTATCTGGAATCCTGGCTGCTGCCGACTCTGGGCCTGCGCGCGAACATCTTTCACTGGAGTCCCGGCCACGAGCGGGCCCAGGACTTCTATCTCGACATCGCCGAGATCACCGTCGAAGCTCAGACCTGGCGCACCGTGGACCACTATCTCGACCTGGTGGTGTACACCGGTCAGCGAACCGAACTCCTCGACGTCGACGAACTCCTGGAGGCCCATCTGATGGGCCTGATACCTGCCGAAACCGCTGAGCGGGCGATCCTGACGGCCACGGCCACCGTCGACGGACTGGCAAAGCACAACCACGACCTGCAGGCGTGGTTGAGCGGTAACGAAATGGACCTGACCTGGCGATAACAACTAGTGTCTGCGACTATGAGGCTCTTGACACGTGCCACGACCGCTGCCGCGGTGCTCCTGGCGATGTCGACACAGCTGGCCCCGGTTTCAGCGATGGCCGATCCCGAAGACCCCACCTCGGCCGTCGCCCCGGCACCACCTCAGCCCGCACCGGGCCCGTTGTCCAACATCACCTACCGGGCCCGAATTGACGGTGTCTCCCGCGGCGCGACGATCACCTACGAGGCCGAGGGCAATCAACTGCAGACGGCCAATCCGACGATGATTCCCGGCCGCACCTTCGAAGCGCAGACCGTGTTGCCGGACACGGGGACCGCCAATATGCGGGTGTCCATCCGGTGGCCCTACTCGGCGAATCTGCACTGCGAGATCCTGGTGAACGACGCCATCGTGGCCCAGGCCGACGATTTCATCTCTCCTCGGGCACTACCGGTCAACGACGATCCCGACTACGGGGCGTTGACCTGTGAAGCGCCCGTGGCCGGTGTGCCGATGCCCGCCGTCCCAGCCGACGCGCCGCCGCCGGACGGTCCACCGCCAGCCGACGCGCCGCCGGCCGCCGCACCGCTCGCCTAGGCCTTCGGCGCCCAGTCCGTCGCCTCGGCCCAGGCCCACGCCTGTTGGTACGCGTCGCGAAACCACGTCTCATCGGCCGCGGCAAAGTCCTGCTGCACAGCGGGATTGGCGATCAGCCAGTCGACGAACAACAGGGCG
>JBEVHL010000389.1:0-4817 GCA_040511255.1 Mycobacterium sp.
TTGGTCCGCCTGTAATTCAAGTGCTTGGGCCCACCGAATCGGTGCCATCGCAGCGGCCTCACCCGGCAACTGCGGGTCTCGTTCCAGTCAGAACTCGTGCGCGCGTGAAGAGACGCGACGACACCCGATGAGATTTGACTCGGACTGAGACTGAAAGGCATGACCTAGCCGCATGACCGTACTGAAACACAGCTTTGCCACCCTTGGCGTTCGCGAAGAGATCGTCCGCGCACTGGCCGAAGAGGGCAAGGAACACCCCTTTGCCATCCAAGAACTGACCATGCCGATGGCGCTGGCCGGCGACGACCTCATCGGCCAGGCCCGCACCGGCATGGGCAAGACGCTGGCCTTCGGCGTGCCTCTGCTGAACAGCATCACCACCGACACCGAACGGCCGCTGACCGGCGCCCCCCGCGCGCTCATCGTCGTGCCGACCCGTGAGCTGTGTCTGCAGGTACACAGCGACCTCTCGGGCGCCGGCAAATACCTCCGCGTCGGCGACCGTGCGCTGTCCGTCGTGGCGATTTACGGCGGCCGGCCCTACGAGGCGCAGATCGAGTCGCTGCAGAAGGGCGCCGACGTGGTCGTCGGCACCCCGGGGCGCCTGCTCGACCTGGCCAATCAGGGACACCTGCAGCTGGGCGGCCTGTCGGTGCTGGTGCTCGACGAGGCCGACGAGATGCTGGACCTGGGCTTCCTGCCCGATATCGAACGCATTCTGCGGCTCACCCCCGATACCCGCCAGGCCATGCTGTTCTCGGCGACGATGCCCGACCCGATCATCACGCTGGCCCGCACCTTCATGAATCAGCCCACGCACATCCGTGCCGAGGCTCCCCAGTCGTCGCAGACCCACGACACCACCGAGCAGTTCGCCTACCGGGCGCACGCCATGGACAAGGTCGAGATGGTCAGCCGGCTGCTGCAGGCCGACGGCCGTGGCGCGACGATGATCTTCACCCGGACCAAGCGGACCGCGCAGAAGGTGTCCGACGAGCTGGCCGAGCGCGGCTTCAAGGTCGGCGCCGTGCACGGCGACCTCGGCCCGGGCGCCCGGGAGAAGGCGCTGAAGTCCTTCCGCAACCATGAGATCGACGTGCTGGTGGCCACCGACGTCGCCGCCCGCGGTATCGACATCGACGACATCACCCACGTCATCAACTACCAGTGCCCCGACGACGAGATGGCGTACGTGCACCGGATCGGCCGCACCGGCCGCGCCGGCAAAACCGGTATCGCGGTCACCCTGGTCGACTGGGACGAGATGGCCAAGTGGACGGCCATCGACAAGGCCCTCGCTCTGGGCTGCCCCGATCCTGCGGAGACCTACTCCAGCTCGCCGCACTTCTACGCCGAACTGAACATCCCCACGGACGTCACCGGCACTGTCGGCCAGGCCAAGAAGCAGGCCACCAAGCGCCCGGAGCGTGGCGAGCGGGCCGAGCGTTCCGAAGGTGGCGCCGACGCGCCGCGTAAGCCGCGCACCCGCAACCGGGAACGCGTCCGCACCCGCGGAGCCGCCAAGTCCCCTACCGGACACGTCGAAGGCGCCGCCGAGCAGACCACGTCGGCCGCGCCGACCGCAGGCCCGGACAACCAGGACGGCCCCACCGACAGCGCTGGTGGCGAGGCCACCCGGCGCCGTCGCCGCCGGCGTCCGCGCAAACCCGCGGATGCCGCACCCAGCGCCTCGGTCAACGCTGGCTAATCTCTTTTCATGGTCAGGCCTGAACGGCGGACCAGGGCAGATCTTCTCGCCGTCCTGGCCATCGCGGTAGTCGTCGCAGTAGCGGCAGGGGTTATCTGGTGGACCAGTGACGCCAGGGCCACGGTCAGCCAGCCCGCCGCCGAGGCCTCGCAAACCCTGGTCGCGGCCAGCGCCGTCCCGGCCACGCTCAAAGAGCTATGGACCGCACCCAGCCCGTACACCGCCACGCCCATCGTGGCCGGCGGTCGGGTGGTGACCGGCGACGGCCGCACAGTCACCGGCCGCGATCCAGTCGACGGGCAGGTGCGCTGGACGTTTGCCCGCGACCGCGAGCTGTGCGGGGTGTCGTATGTGTACTTCTACGCGGTCGCGGTCTACCCGGACGTCCGCGGCTGCGGCCAGGTCAGCACCATCGACGCGACCACCGGTATGCGCGGCCCCACCCGCTCGGGGTTTGCCGACAAGCACGTCGACCTGTCCTCGGACGGCACCACGGTGCTCGCGGCGGGGTCGACCCGCCTTGAGCTGTGGCGCTCGGACATGGTCCGCGTGCTGGGCTACGGCGAGGTCGACGCCCGGGTGCTACCTGCACAGACGGGTATCGGCAAGGGCTGCACCCTGCTCAACGCGGCGGCCAGCACCTCGGCGGTGTCGGTGCTGCAGTCCTGCGCCGGCGAGGCCGATGTGCGGCTGACCCTGCTGCTCCCGGCCGATCAGGACGACCAGCCCAAGCTGAAAGACGTGGTGGAGAAGGGTGTCACCGCGCAATCGGGCGCCCGGGTGCTGGCGGTGTCGGATACGACGACGGCCGTCTATCTGCCGCTGCCCACGCCACGGGTGTCAGTGGTCGACGAGACTGGCACCGAACTGTCCAGTACCCCGGTTGCCGAGCCACCGTCCTCGGCCAGTCCGGTAGGGACCGTGTCCCGGGCCGGCGACCTGTTCACCTGGTGGACCGGCAACGCCGTGATGGTGTTCGACGCCAATCACCTGGCCTACCGCTACACCATTCCCGCGGCGGGTCCGGTGGTGCCGCTGGGTCCGGCAGCGGCGATGGCCAAGAAGCTGCTGATCCCGGTGACCGGCGGTATCGGCGTGTACGACCAGGCCACCGGCGTCAGCGAGCGGGTCATCCCCGTGACGCGACCGCCGGCCGATACCGCCATCGTGCCTGCGGTGGCCGGCACCACGGTGTTGGAGCAGCGCGGCCATACCGTGGTGGCGTTGGGCTAGACCTCAGGGGCGTAGGTGGCCAGCTTCTTGCCGGACTTCCAGTGCTTGAGCAGCCCTTCTGCCAGTTCCCGGTAGGCGACGGCACCCTTGTTCTTGCGTCCGGCGATCACCGAGGCCCCCGACGCGCTGGCCTCGGCGAACCGCACCGTGCGCGGGATCGGCGGTGCCAGTACCGGTAGGTCATAACGGTCGGCGACATCGAGCAGGACATCGCGGCTGTGGGTGGTCCGCGAGTCGTAGAGCGTGGGCAGCGCGCCGAGCAGTTTGAGGTCGGCGTTGGTGATCTGCTGGACGTCGGTGACCGTGCGCAGGAACTGTCCCACGCCACGGTGCGCCAGCGTCTCGCATTGCAGCGGCACGATCACGTCGTCGGCCGCGGTCAGGCCGTTGAGGGTCAGCACCCCCAACGAGGGCGGGCAGTCGATGACGACGACGTCGAAGCCGTCGAGCTTGGCCAAAGCCCGCTTCAGGGCGTACTCGCGGCCGGCGCGCATCAGCAGCATCGCCTCCGCACCGGCGAGATCGATGTTGGCAGGCAGCAGCGACATGCCCTCCGAGGTCTCCACCACCGCCGCGGTCGGTTCCACGTCGCCGAGCAGCACCTCGTGGATGGATACCGGCAGCTTGTCGGGGTCCTGACCGAGTGAGAAGGTCAGACAGCCCTGCGGATCGAGATCGACGAGCAATACCTTCTTGCCCATCTCGACCATCGCCGCCCCCAGCGATGCGACTGTCGTGGTCTTGGCCACCCCACCCTTCTGGTTGGCCACTGCCAGCACGTGCTGTCTCCCCGTCACGGTCCTATCCTGGCACGTTCGTCGGGTGGCGGTAATACGACGAAGGGCGGGCGCGTCGGGCACAATCACTGAACGTGAGCGTCGACAAGCACCGCCTTCTGCTGCTGCGACACGGAGAGACCGAATGGTCGAAGTCCGGGCAGCACACGGGCCGAACTGAACTCGACCTCACCGACGTCGGCCGCGAACAGGCCAAAGTCACCGCCGAAGCGCTTGCCGAACTCAAACTCGACAACCCGCTGGTCATCAGCAGCCCACGCAAACGGGCCATGGTCACCGCCGAATACGCCGGGCTGCACGTCGACGAGGTGTCCCCGCTGCTCGCCGAATGGGATTACGGCGACTACGAAGGCCTGACCACCCCGCAGATCCGTGAAACGGTGCCGAGCTGGATGATCTGGACGCATGGGGCGCCAGGTGGGGAAACCGTCGCACAGGTGTCTGCCCGGGCCGACCAGGCCGTCGCGATGGCATTGGGACACCTGGAGGATCGCGACGTGGTGTTCGTCAGCCACGGGCATTTCTCCCGCTCGGTGATCACCCGCTGGGTCGAGCTGCCGCTGTCCGAGGGCATCCGCTTCTCGATGGCCGCGGCGTCGGTGGCGGTGTGCGCGTTCGAGCACGGGATGCGCCAATTGAGTGCATTGGGACTGACCGGGTATTCGCATCCGTGCCTGCCGGCGTGAGCGGCGAACCCTCGTTTGTGCTGTCCGGCCCGGCGGGCACCCTGATCGCCGACGGTATCGCCACGCCGTATTCGACGGTGGCGGCGGCCAGTGCCGCCCTGGCCCGTGGTGAAGCATCAATAGTCTTGGGCGCCTTGCCTTTTGACCTCGACGCCCCAGCAGCACTGCATGCGCCACGGTCCCTGGTGCGCAGCAACGCGCTCCCTGTCTGGCCGACGGCCCCCATGCCGGAGGTTCGGATCGATGCGACACTGCCTGCGCCGCAGGAACATCGAGCCCGGGTGGCCACGGCGGTGCAGCAGTTGCGCGATCCGGAGTCCCCGCTGCACAAGGTGGTGCTGGCGCGCGCTCTGCGCATGATCGCCGACCGCCCGTGGGATATCCGGTCGGTGC
>JBEVHL010000390.1:0-4789 GCA_040511255.1 Mycobacterium sp.
CCCCCCCGGCGAGAACCCACCGCCACCCCGGGGGGCGGCGGGCGGGGCGGGGAGCCGGGGGCGCGCGGCGCGGCCGTGGCTCGGCAGCTCTTCGCCGAGCCAGGCGGCCGGCTCGCCCCGCCCCGGCAGCGAACTCAGGTACACGCGCACTCCAGGCTCCCGAATGTCAGGTATCGCAGGCCAGCGTAAGCCCGTCGCCGACCGCGGGCGGGAACTCCCCGAGCCTGGCTCGCACCGCATCCAGCGCGCGTTGCACGGCGGGTACCTGCGCATCGCGCGCTGCGGCCGCGCGGGCCCCGGCCATCGCATGCTCACGCAACTCGGCGTCGATGGCGCTGACCTCGTCGGCCACCCGAGCCTCGTCGGCTTCGTCCTGCACGCCCAGACTGATCGTCAGCGCGGTTTCGGCGGCCAGCACGCGCGAGGCCACCGTCTGGTCCACCGCGGCGCGCAGTCCGGCGGTGACCTCGCCCACCCAGCGGTCCAGCACCGCGCGGTCGTGCAGCAGGCCGCGAATCCCCACCACCCACACGGTCACGACGAGACCGACCAGCACGCAGGTGACGGCGCCTGCCACCGTCAGTCCCGGGGCGAGGTCGGCGAAGATCCGGCTCAGCGTCAGCGCCACCCCAAGCCCGAAGCCTGCGCCGAGCAGCATCATCAACCGGGTTTCCAGTCGCCGCGATTTCAGCGGCGGTTGTCCCACCCCGGGGACGGCGGCCTCCGGGGCCGACGGTAGCGAATCTACCGGCAGGCCAAGCTCATTGGCGACATCGGCGAGATGCTCGGTGATGCCGTCGTCGACCTCGTCGACCACTTCCGCCGCCCGGCGGGCGACATAGGCCGGGAAGGTCCGCATCGTGCGCCTGGTGATGCCTGCCGCGTCCTCTTGCAGTTCGGCCCGCACCGACGTGCACCTGTTGCGCGCGAAATAGGACAACTGGACGCGGGCCTGCTGGATCTGACTGCGCAACGCGATGGTCCGCTCCGACTTGGCCACCCGACGTTGCCGGGCAAGGTCGACGCGGGCATTGCGCAGCGTGGCCGCTCGCGCCGCCCTGCCGGTTCCGGTGGCCGCGCTCTCGTACCGCGACTTCACCGACTCCAGACGAAACGCCCACGCTCGCAGCCTGTTTCGCTGCTCCAGAGATTCGCCACCGAGCTCCGTCTCCAGCAGGTCGACAAGGGCGTCGACGTCGACCTCACCCAGATCCGGCGCAGCCGCCACGCCGGTCCACGGCACGTTGGCGTACCGCGCGTCGTGCGCGGCCAACACCTGCCGGTCCGCGGCCAACGCATCCCGCCATCGCCGGTGCACGTCGATCTTGGACACCGCGGCCACCACCACATCGGTGTGCGCGGCAGCCGCGTCGAGCACTGCGCAATCGGACTCGGTCAGCGGCGCGACCGCCGAGACGACGAAGACCACCGCCACCGGCGCCTCACCCGGACCGAGCTCGGCGGATTCGACGAAGGCCCACTCCGGCAACCGCTTTCGCAACAGTTCCACCACGCTGGACACCCCCGCCAGCCAGGGACCGGCGACCAGGACGGCGTCGCGACGGCGGATCACCGGTGGCGACAGACCCGGCGCGAGATCGGCGACGAACGCATCGACATCCGTCACGGTGTGCCGCCTGCCGCAGCCAGCAGTCGCAGCGACCCCCTGGCGATATCCGCCGCGCAGGCCCGGTGCAGCGCGGCCAGTGGCGCGGCCCCGTACCGCCGCCAGTGCACCGCCCTGTGCAGATGGGCCGTCGGCTGATCAGACGGGTCCACCGGGATGCCCATTTCCTCGACCACCTCGACGGCGGCGGTCATCCGCGCCAGGACGGTTTGGTCGGCGGCCAGAAACGTCGCGACCGCAACGTCGGTCACCGCCAGCGTCTGCAGTTGGTCGACGGCGCCGGCCACGCGGCGATAACGCGCCGCGGCGCCCAGGCCGTCGATCCGCGCCACCACGTCGTCGATCCGGCTGACCGCACGCAGCGCCGCGCCGACATCCGAAGCCCCGGCAGCGCCGTCACCGCGCAGCGTGATCACCGCGTGCGCGATGCCGAACAGGTCAAGGCGGTCGAGCAGCTGGGTCCGCACCGCGTGTGACAACGAGTGCTCACAGGCCAGGAAGGCGTCGGGACAACGCAGGTCCGCGGGCTCGTCGACCAGAACCCGCAGCGCGTCGAGCAGTTCGCCAGCCAGCCCGGAGTGGTCCAGCGCCAGCAGCGCCACCATTGGCTCGGCGGGCGCGTCGGCCAGCGCGGCCACTGCTGTGCACCGCCGCTGCGCGGCCGCCATCGGTCCGCCCGGCCCGAACCCGCTCAGGTCGGCCTTGTTGAGCACTACCAGCGTCGGCTTCTCGCGCAGATCTTCCGGCTTCGCCACCTCCGCGATCACGCGGATGTCGAGGTCAGCACCGGCGTCGACCACGGCGAGGCCGGCCCGGGCCAGTGCCGCGCCGACAGTCGGCGCGCCCACCCCGCGGCGACCGGCCACCTTCACCCGCAGCGGCGCGGTGATCCGCCGCGCAAGTCGCGCCACCTCCGGGAGGTCCGCGTCGGCGGCGCACTGCGCCAGCGCGCCGGCGAAGATTCGATGCCCCTGTCCCCTCATTGGGAAGACATGGTGGCATCCGCGCAGGCATGAAGCGAGCCACCGGCCGCCCCGCTGGGGAGGAATCGGTGGCGCGACACGTCTCTGACCGGCCATAAGGCAACTGTTGGATATCAATGTGCACCACGATGGGGGCCGATTTGGCTTCATGAGCGACCATTGACAGATGTATGCGCATCGTGGGGCAGCGTCTGCGGAGGTGTCCGCGGAATCTGCCGAGTCACCTGATGCGCATCTCTACCCGCGGGTGACCAGTTTCCGGACCAGGCGGTCGTCGCTCAACGAGGCCCAGCAGGAAACCTGGGACCGGCTCTGGCCCCGTTACGGCACCCAGGCGCGCCTACCCGACCGGCCCGCCGATCCGCTGGATCAGGCGGCCTGGTTCGGCCGCAGCGCCCCGCTGATCCTGGAGATCGGGTCCGGTACCGGCACGTCGACAGTGGCGATGGCGCAGACCGAACCGGAGATCGACGTGATCGCGGTGGAGGTCTACAAACGCGGCCTGGCGCAGATGCTCAGTGCCATCGACCGCGAGGACATCACGAACATCCGGTTGATCCGCGGCGACGGCCTCGACGTCCTGGAACACCTGCTGGCGCCGGATTCCCTGACGGGGGTTCGGGTGTTCTTCCCGGATCCGTGGCCCAAGGCCCGCCATCACAAACGGCGGCTGTTGCAGCCGGCCACCATCGCCCTGATCACCGATCGGCTCCGCCCCGGCGGGGTGCTGCACGCAGCCACCGACGACGCGGGGTACGCCGAGCAGATCGCCGCGGCCGGCGACGGGGAACCCCGGCTGCGGCGGGTATCGCCCGGTGCTGCGTTGCCGGTCTCGGTCGAGCGTCCCACCACCAAGTACGAGTCGAAAGCAGCGCACGCGGGCAGTGCGGTCGCCGAACTGCTGTGGGAGCGATTGTGAGCATGGACCTCCTGGGCGAGACCACACCCGAAATCGATGCTGATGACGTGACGCCTGTCACCGTGCACACCCGTCGGGTTCTGCTCGTCTGGGACGCACCGAATCTCGACATGGGCCTCGGCTCGATCCTCGGCGGCAGACCCACCGCCGCGCATCGCCCGCGGTTCGACGCGCTGGGCCGCTGGTTGCTGGCCCGCACGGCCGACCTGTCCGCAGCTGCCGCCGCCGAGTCGCCTGCGGTGATCCTGGAGCCGGAAGCCACCGTCTTCACCAATATCGCCCCAGGCAGCGCCGACGTCGTCCGGCCGTGGGTGGAAGCCCTGCGTAACGTCGGTTTCGCCGTCTTCGCCAAACCGAAGATCGACGACGACAGCGACGTCGACAGCGACATGCTCGACCACATCGCTCAGCGGCGCCGGGAGGGGTTGGCCGGGCTGCTCGTGGCGTCCGCCGACGGGCAGGCCTTCCGGTTGCCGCTCGAGCAGATCGCCCGCGAGGACGGCACCCCCGTTCACGTGCTCGGATTTCGCGAACATGCCAGCTGGGCGTTAGCGTCGGATACCTTGGACTTTGTCGACCTGGAGGACATTCCTGGAGTGTTCCGGGAACCGCTCCCGCGGATCGGCCTAGATTCGCTACCAGAGCAGGGTGCTTGGCTGCAGCCATTCCGGCCGCTGTCGGCGCTACTGGCGTCTCGGGCCTGACCTGAAAATGTGTGAGTGACTTCGTACCTGGTTAAAAACTACAGAGCCATGCGCGACAGGTCGCAGACGACTTAAAGACGGTAAGGAGCTTACGTGTTCGCCTGGTGGGGTCGGACGGTGTATCGGTATCGATACATCGTCATCGGTGTGATGGTCACCTTGTGCGTTGGCGCCGGTATCTTCGGAATGAGCCTGGGCAAACACGTCACCCAGAGCGGTTTCTACGACGACAACAGTGAGTCCGTCAAAGGTTCAGTGCTGGCCGACAAGGTCTACGGTCGCGACAGATCCAGCCACATCATCGCCGTCTTCACCGCGCCTGAAGGCAAGACCGTCGACGACCCGGCGTGGTCGAAGAAGATCGTCGGCGAACTGGATCAGGTCGTCGCCGATCATCCGGACCAGATGCTGCCGTGGGCGGGCTATCTGAAAGCCCCCACGCTGCCCGCCGTCGCGAAACTGGCTACCGAGGACAAAAAGCGCACGTTCGTCACCTTGCCGCTCAAGGGCGATGACGACGACACCATCCTGAACAACTTCAAGACCGTCCAGCCCG
>JBEVHL010000391.1:0-4218 GCA_040511255.1 Mycobacterium sp.
GGGCTGGCGGCGCTGGCGGGCGTGGTGGTGTTGCTCGGGGCGCTCTGGGCGGCGGGGCGGTTGACGCGCAACGCCGACGGCGTCGCCGACGCGACGAATTCCGCTCTCACCGAACGGATCATCGAGTTCGCCCGCACCCAGCAGGCGCTGCGCGCGGCGCGACGGGTGGAACCGGCCCGCAGTCAGGTGGGCAGTGCGTTGACGGCGCAGCACGGCGCGTCCCTGCGGCTGTTGACCATGCAGATTCCCGGGCAGCTGCTCTTCAGCCTGGCCAGTCAGCTGGCGCTGATTATCTTCGCCGGGATGGCCACCGTGCTGACGGTCCGCGGCGCCGTCTCCGTACCGGAGGCCATCGCTTTGATCGTGGTGATCGCCCGCTATCTGGAGCCGTTCAGCGCGCTGAGCGAACTCGCACCGGCGCTGGAATCCACCGGCGCCACCCTGGGCCGGATTCGGGCGGTGCTCACCGCTCCGGTGCTGACCGCGGGAACGGCGGGGTTGCCGCGGGGTGCGGCGCCGCGGATCGAATTCGACGGCGTCAGCTTCAGCTACGGTGACACCCCGGTGCTTCGGGACCTGAGTTTCGCGTTGGCTGCCGGTGGCACCACCGCGATCGTCGGCCCGTCCGGGTCCGGCAAGAGCACCATCCTGGCGTTGATCGCCGGCCTGCAGCAGCCGACCGGTGGCCGGGTGCTCATCGACGGGGTGGACGCGGCCACGCTGGACCGCGAAACCCGCCGCGCGGCAACGTCGATGGTGTTTCAGCAGCCCTATCTGTTCGACGGGTCCATCCGGGAGAATGTGCTGGCGGGCGACACCCAGGCCGACGCCGACCGGGTGGCTGCCGCATGTGCACTGGCGCGGGTCGACGAACTCACCCTGCGACTGCCCGACGGGGACGCCACCGTGGTCGGTGAGGCCGGTGCGGCGCTGTCCGGCGGTGAACGCCAACGCGTCAGCATCGCCCGCGCGCTGGTCAAACCCGCGCCGATTCTGCTTGTCGACGAGGCCACCAGTGCACTGGACACCGAGAACGAGGCGGCTGTCGTCGATGCGCTGACTGCCGATGCGCAATCCCGCACCCGGGTGATCGTCGCGCACCGGCTGGCCAGCATCCGGCACGCCGACCGGGTGCTTTTCGTCGCTGCCGGCGCGGTGGTGGAGGACGGCACCATCGGCGAATTACTCGGTGCGGGTGGGCGGTTCGCGGAGTTCTGGCGGCATCAGCACGCGGTGGCCGAGTGGGAGATCAGCGCGGCGTCAGACTGACTGTGCACCGTGGGTGAGCGCCGAGATAATCGCCTTTTTGTCCACCTTGCCGACCGCGGTGGTCGGCAGCGAGCTCATCGGCGTGAGCAGGTCGGGCCGCGCGTACGCCGCCACGCCACGCTGGTCCAGGAAGCGGTGCAGCTGGGCCAATGTCGCTGTCTGCGCCCGGAAAACCACGGCCGCACAGATCTTTTCGCCGAGATACGCATCGGGAAGCGCAACCACGGCGACGTTCCAGATCGCGGGATGGGTCAGCAGGTGCTCCTCGAGGTCCAGAGCCGAGACCGTCTCGCCCGCCCGGTGGATCACGTCTTTGACCCGACCCGTCACCTCCAGGTAACCGTCGGCGCTGCGGCGCACCTTGTCACCGGTCCGGTAGAAGCCGTCCGCCGAGAACGACTGCCGGTTGACGGCCTCGGCGTTGAAATACCCGTTGATGGTGTACGGGCCGCGGACCATCAGCTCACCCTCGGTACCTGCGGCCACTTCGGTGCCGGTTTCGTCGACCACGGCGATCTCGTCGGCCTCCGACAACGGTCTGCCCTGCGTGCGGTCGAGGAGGTCGTCGGAGTCGTCCAGGCGTGTGTAGTTCAGCAGACCTTCGGCCATGCCGAACACCTGCTGCAGACGGGCCGCGGGCAACGCCGCACGCACGGCGGCGGCATCCTCCGCGCCGAGTTTCGCCCCACCCACCTGCAACAGGCGCAGGGTGGTGGGCAGCACCGGCTCCCAATCGCAGGCCTGCGACCACAGTTTGGCCAGCGCGGGCACCAGCGCGGTGACGGTGACACCTTCCGCGGCGATGGTCGCGAACGCCGATTCGGGACTGGGATCGCTCAAGAGCACGGTGGTCGCCCCGACGCTGACCGCTCCGAGCAGGCCGGGGCAGGCCAACGGAAAGTTGTGCGCGGCAGGCAGTGTCGCCAGGTACACGTCATCGCCGGTGAGGCGGCACAGGGCCGCGCTGGCGGTGGCGTTGTAGACGTAGTCGTCGTGGGTGCGGGGAATCAGTTTCGGATAGCCCGTCGTGCCGCCGGAGACCAACAGCAGCGCGGGGGCAGCGGTGTCAACCACCCCGGCTTCGGCGGGATCTGGGGCGGCACCGTCGAAATCGACCAACTCGGACCACGCGGTGAACTCGCCAGGGTCACCGTCGACGACGACGTGCCGCAGCCCCGGGTGGGTCAGCGTCAACTCCGCGGCCATCGGTCGGTAGTCGAACCCGGCAGCGCGGTCGGCGACGATCAGCCCCACGGCGTCACTGACCGTCGCGAAGTGGCCGAGTTCGCCGCCGCGATGGCCGGGCAGGCACATCACCGGGATGATGCCGGCCCGCAGCAGGCCGAAGAAAGCGACCGGGAACCGTGCGGTGTTGGGCAGTTGCAGCAGCATCCGCTCCCCGCGACGGACGCCGCGGTGGTGGAGCGCGGACGCGACCCGGTCTGCGGCCCGGTCCACCTCGTCGAAGGACAGCCGCGTGGAACTGTCGGCCACGGCGGTGCGCTGCGGCCAGCGCCGCGCGGCGTCCCGCAACAGTGAGTCAACGGTGCGACCGGCCCACAGCCCCGCCTCGCGATACCGCTGAGCACGCTCGACGGGGAACGGAACGAAGCCATCACGGCGGCCGGAGGGCGAGGTCATGGGGGTTGGCAATCCTTCTGGGGAGGCATTTTCGGTCAGTGTGGAATAGGGTAGCCTCCTCTAAGTTAGGGCAGCCTTTACTAATAGTTTGGAGTGGTTTGTGGACGTCGCGCGAGCCGAGACCCCGGCTGTTGGCGACGAGGTTGCACAGCTGTTGGGCATGTCCGCGGCCGAGCTCGAACCCGACGCAGATCTGATCGGCCAGGGGCTGGACTCCATCAGGATGATGTCGCTGTCGGGCCGGTGGCGCAAGCTCGGCTACGACGTCGATTTCGCCACCCTGGCCGCCAATCCCACGGTGCGCGCCTGGTCCGCGTTGTTGACCGGATCGTCGTCCCAGGCCCAGCCATCGGAGCCCGCCAAGGCCGCGGCGGACCCCGAAGATCAGGCCTTCCCGCTGGCGCCGATGCAACACGCAATGTGGGTGGGCCGCAACGACAATCAGGACCTCGGGGGAGTGGCCGGGCACCTCTACGTGGAATTCGACGGCCACGGGGTCGATCCCGCTCGGCTGGCCGCGGCGGCCGCCGCCCTGTCCGCCCGGCACCCGATGTTGCGGGTTGAGTTCCTCCCCGACGGCACCCAGCGCATCGGTGACCGCCAGGTCGCGGTGACCATCGACGATCTGCGCGAGCTGGCGGCCCCCGCCGTGGTGGCGCGCCTACTGAGCACTCGCGACACCAAATCCCACCAGCAGCTGGCCGACGGCGTGCTCCAGCTGAGCCTGAGTCTGTTGCCGGACAACCGAACCCGGCTTCATGTCGACCTGGACATGCAGGCTGCCGACGCCGTCAGCTACCGCACCCTGATGACCGACCTGGCCCGGTTGTACCGTGGCGAGCCGCTGGCCGACCTCGGCTACACCTACCGCGACTACCGCCTCGCGTGCAGCGGCACGCCACCGCGGGACACCGACCGGGAGTGGTGGGCGCAGCGGATCCCGGAGCTGCCCGACCCGCCGGCCCTACCGCTGGTGCCCCGAGCCGAACAGGACGACCCGCACCGCACCACCCGCCGCTGGCACTGGCTCGATCCTGTTGCCCGCGACGCGCTCTACGCCGCGGCCCGCCGTCGTGGCGTCACCCCGGCGATGGCGATCGCTGCGTCATTCGCCGGCACGCTGGCACGCTGGTCCAGCTCGGCCCAATTCCTTTTGAACGTCCCGATGTTCGGTCGCGAACCGGTGCATCCCGACATCGACCTTCTGGTAGGCGATTTCACCTCGTCCCTGCTGCTCGACATCGACCTCGCGGGGGCGAACACCGCAGCCGCTCGTGCCGCCGGTGTGCAGCAGACGATGCACAGCGC
>JBEVHL010000392.1:0-29846 GCA_040511255.1 Mycobacterium sp.
AGACCGCTGTCGGCGGGGTGATCCTGGGGTGCTGCGGGTGCCATCCCGCCTGCTAGGCGGCATATCCACGGCGCATTCCGGGCCAGTCCTCAGGGCTTCGCGAGCAGTGGCCGAGGGGGCGTGTCACAGCGGCCGGTTTGCGCGCCGCGAGGCCTGGAGTGCCGGTGTGCCGCCGTTCTCGCAGTGTCCGGTGAAGCACGTGGGTGCCCCTGAACCGGAGCCCATTCCAGTCGGACTCGGCAGGTAGACGTCTGGCTACTGCTGTTACCACAATGCATTCCAGCAAACTTCTATGGTTGGCGCGACGGACTTCAGATTCAACTGGATTCGGCTGTCGTTCGGGGGCTGCGCAGGGCCACTCAGTTGTGTGGAATGGGGCCCGAGCCGGGGAGTGTCGCGGGCCTCGGTATTTACGACGGAGTCAAGCAATCTGCACGTCGGATAGTGTTTTGCAGAAGGCTCACAGGATCGCAACCGATCTTTTTTGACAGTCTGACCCATGTTCTAAACACATTGTGATGACAGTCACTGGAGGGATGAACCGCGCAATGTTCACGTTGCCGGACGGGCCGCAATATGGTTATTATCTCCATGGTCGTTCAGTTCTAGCGAATCTTCAAGGGTTTGCGCCAAGCGACCGAGCAGACAACGAGGCCCCAGGTTGTCCCAGACGGAGCAGTCCTGGGAGCAGGAATCACAAGTCGGCTGCGCCAGCCGCCGGCCCATCGGTGACCAAGACGAAGACGAAAGAGCCATTGCATGACGAACATCGTCAACATTCGGGAGGCAACGCCTCAGCACGCTCCGCGGCCCAAGGTTTCGGTGATCGTTCCAGCCCTGAACGAAGAGCGGAACCTGTCGTACGTGGCGGCCCAGATGCCTGCGGATATCGACGAGATCGTGTTCGTGGACGGCGGCTCGAAGGACAACACGGTCGCGGTCGCTCGCGAGCTGTGGCCGGACGCCATCCATATCCGCCAGACCCGCAAGGGCAAGGGCAACGCACTGAGTTGCGGCTTTGCCGTCGCCACCGGCGACATCATCGTGATGATCGACGCTGACGGCAGTACCGACCCAGCCGAGATCCCCCAGTTCGTCGGCGCCCTGGTGGCCGGCGCGGATTTCGCGAAGGGGTCCCGGTTCATCCAAGGCGGCGGCAGTGCCGACATCACCAAGATTCGCCGCCTCGGCAACTGGGGGCTGAACTTCCTGGTGAACATCCTCTTCGGCACCAAGTACACCGACCTGTGCTACGGGTACAACGCATTCTGGACCCGGTGCCTGGCTCCAATCGATCTGCCGGACGTCAACGCTGACGAAGCGCAGTGGGGCGACGGCTTCGAAATCGAGACATTGATCAATGTGCGCGTTGCCGCGGACGGCCTGAGCATCGCCGAGGTGTGCAGTTACGAGTCGCACCGGATCCATGGCGTGAGCAACCTGAACGCGGTCACCGACGGCATTCGCATCCTGCGCACCATCGGTCGTGAGTTTCTGCGGGCTAAGACCGTGGGCCGGCGAAGGACCCCGCAGGTCACCCCGCTGACTGTGCAGAACCACAACCAGTACGCCGACGGAGCCGAGGTGTTGAGCCTCGCCGAAAGTCGTGCGCAGTAACACCGCCTCGGACGCATTTATTGCTCTAAACACCTGGCGCGCAACGGCGTTCCAACTCATCAAGCGCTCTGAAGGAGTCAAGTCATGGCCCGTCCATCAGCATTGAACGGACACCCGGGCGCCACCTCCGAATGGGTAAGCGGTCGAGAACGGGGTGATCTCATGGACAGCCGAAGGCTCGCTGACCCGCGTCAGCCCCAGGACGTCCGTCGAGAAGCGGCGCCAAGCGACGCTGTTGCGAAATCCACTGTGGCCAAACGCCCGAAGGTGTCGCTGTGTATCCCGGCCTACCAGGCCGAGGGTTACCTGCAGGCGACCATCGACAGCGTCCTGGCTCAGAATTACGCCGACCTGGAAATAGTCATCGTCGACAACAACAGCTCGGACGGCACGCGCGCCATCGTGGAGAACATCGACGACGACCGAGTGCGGGTGCATCGCAACGCGGCCACGCTGTCGATGGCGGACAATTTCAACTTGGCGGTGCAACTCTGTCAGGGCACGTTCGTCAAACTGCTGTGTGCTGACGACACGCTGGAACCCGGCTGTCTGGCCGCGCAGGCCGCGATACTCGAGAACAACCCTGGCGTGGCGCTCGTCGCGTCGCAGACCGATTTCATCGACGACGACGGGGTCCTGCTACTGCGGGCCCGTGGACTGCGAGGCATCGTCGGCAGGCACTCAGGTCAGCGGGTGGTCAGCGAGATCATCCGCAGCGGACGCAATCCGATCGGCGCCCCGGTGGCGGCGATGTTCCGTCGTGCCGACTTCGACCGGTGCGGTGGTTTCGACGGTGACCTGTTGTTCGTGATGGACATGGACCTGTGGATTCGCTTGTTACGCAACGGCGATTTCGTCGGTATGCCGTACGCCATGGCATCGTTTCGGGTCCGTACCGATTCCACCACTGCACTCACGGGCGCCTCGTCGCAGCTGTCGCAGCAGTTGGAGTTCGTGCGCCGGCTCGACAATGACTCCCGGTGGGATGTCTCTGCCTTCGACCGTGCGTTGGGCCGAGTGCGGGCGTTTGACATGCAGCTGCGCCGCTGCCTGCTCTTCGAGGTGAGCCGCATGCGGGTGGTACGGAGACACCGCAGGGCCAGCCGTTCGATGCAACACAACGTAAGCCGGTCCGTATGACCGGCACCTTGTCCCCAGCCCTGACAGTGTCAGTGGTGATCTGCGCCTACACGACCGCGCGCTGGGATGACCTCTGCCGTTCGGTGGATTCTGTTCTGAGGCAAAAAGATCCGGTTCTAGAGCTCATCGTGGTGATCGATCACAGTGAGGAACTGCATGACCTGGCGGCGAGCCGGTTCACCGATCCCTCACTGATCTTGCTGCGCAACATGGAAACCCAGGGGTTGTCCGGCGCCCGCAACACCGGTGTCAGTGCGGCTCGTGGCGATATCGTCGCGTTCCTCGACGATGACGCCGACGCTGCACCCGACTGGACTTCGGCCCTGACGCGGCACTACCTGGATGAGGATGTCGCCGGAGTCGGTGGCTACGCCGCTCCGGTCTGGCCTGGTCTCCGGCCCGCGTGGATGCCGCAGGAATTCGACTGGGTGGTCGGCTGCAGCTATATCGGCCAACCGACCAGCCTCGCGCCGGTGCGCAATCCGATTGGCTGCAATATGTCACTGCGTCGCTCGGTGTTCAGCGCCGTCGGCGGCTTCCGATCTGAGGTCGGCCGGGTCGGTTCGACTCCCGTCGGTGGGGAGGAGACCGAGCTCTGCATCAGGGTCCGGTCCACCGGTGCGGCCAACACCATCCTGTTCGATCCGGAAATGCGTGTGCAGCACCATGTTTCGCTGGACAGAACCAGCCCGCGTTACTTTGTGCGGCGCTGTTACCACGAGGGACTGTCCAAAGCCGTGGTGACGGAGATGGCGAAGGGCCAGCAGGCGCTGAGCACCGAGAGCGAATACGTCCGGGCGGTTCTTCCCCGCGCAGTCGTGCGGGAGGTTTCGTCGGTCACCAGTGCCGGCCTCGCCCGCGCGGCGATGATCGTCGTCGGACTGGCGGTCACCACTGCCGGCTATGCGCGAGCCAAGGTCAGTCGAGCGGTACGACGCCAGCGTCCGGCGCCTGCCATCACCATGCCGAATCTTCAGCCGCAATGGACCAGGTAATCGAACCTCGCCCGGCGGTAGTGCCGCCTGGCGCGGAACGGAACATGCGGGTCAACACCGTCTCGCTGATCGCCTCCAACCTGGTCACCGGCGTTCTGGGACTGGCGTTTTGGGGCGTGGCGGGACGGCTGTACCCAACCCATGAGGTCGGGATCGCCGCCGCCATCCTCACTTCGGCGATCATGCTGGCGACCCTGTCCATCTTGAGCATCGACACCCTCTACGAGCGCTTTCTGCCATTGGCCGGTACCAGGGCGGGACCGCTGCTGCGAAACGGTTTTCTGGTGGTGTGTACTGCCGCCACGTTGTCCAGCATCGGGCTGATCATCTTCGGGCCCAGGGAGGAATTGTTCAACTCCCCGTGGTCGATGGTCGGTTTCCTGGTGTTGGTCGTGGTGCTGGCGATATACACCCTGCAGGACAAAGCCACCGTCGGTCTCGGTGTCGCCCGGTGGGCGGCGGCGAAGAACTCGTTCCATGCGGTGGTGAAACTCGTCGCCCTCGTCGCGCTGGTCTGGACCGGTAGTGCCGTGTCGATCGTCTCGTCCTGGGGCGTGACGGCCGCGGTCGCCGCGGTGGTCCTGCTGGTGATGATGCGACGCCGATACCGGACAGATCCGTTGTTCCTGGTTCCGCCGACGCTGCCGCCGAGTGGCCAGATCTGGTCCTACTTCTGGTCATCGAACGGGCTCACCGCGCTGTGGACGATCGGTCCGCTGGTGGTGCCGTTGATCGTGCTCGCTCAGTTCGGCCCCGAGGCCAATGCGCACTTCGCGGTCACCTGGGCCATCGTCAACGCCCTGTACACCATGGTCCACCTGATCGTCAGCCCGTACGTATCCCAGGTGGCCGCCAACCCGGACGAGGTTTCCCAGCTGTCCTGGCGGATGGTCCAGATGATGGGCGTGGTCATGGTCGTCGGCAGCGTCGGCATCGTCGCCGTCGGCCCGACCGCACTGTCATTGGTCGGCGCGGAGTACGAAGCGCAGGGCCACGGTCTGCTCTACCTGTCGGCGCTCTTCGTGCCGCTGTCCGCGGTCGGTGCGGTCTTCGAGGGCTTCGCCCGGGTGCAGCGCAAGCTCGGGTTGATCATCGCGGTGCGGTGCCTGTCGACTTTCCTGATCGTGGCCGGTTCGGTTGTCGGCACAAAGTCGATCGGGATCATCGGCGTGGGTTGGGCGTATGTCGTCGCCGAGGGAGCCGCCGCGGCAATCCTGATCGTGCCCACCGTCATGTGGTTGCGACGGACCGGTCGCGAGTCTGAGCGTACGGAGATCGCGCGACGCGTCGCCGAGGAGCCCGTGCTTTAGTCGAGTCGACGAGCCACCGAGGTACGAGGTGGTGAGGGCGAGGCAGTCTGGCCTTAGTCGAGTCGACGAGCCACCGAGGTACGAGGTGGTGAGGAGCGAGACAGTCTGGTTCTAGACGAGTGACACTGTCGTTCTAGTCGAGCAGGACAGTCTGGCTGAGTCGAGTCGACGAGCCACACCGAAATATCTTCTGGCCCAGGGCAACTCGACGACCCACCGAAGTACGAAGCGGTGACCGCCGCGACAGTCCCGCTAAGCGGGCGGGTACTGCCGAGCCCAGTCGACCGTCGTGTGCCCACCCGCGCTGGTGTCGCCACCGAAGTTGTCGAGCTGGATGCACAGGTGCATCGACCGCGGCGGGATGTGTGCGGGATTGGTGTACTGCGCCCACGGGACTCCGTCGACGTACATGATGATCCGGTCGGCGGTCCAATCCACGGCCCAAGCGTGCCACTGGGTGGCGTCGATGCGAACGTTGCCCGTCTCTTGGCTGTTGTCGGCGCCGTAGTGCAGGAACGAATCGACCGATTGTCTGGTGGGATCCCAGATCTCCATGAAATCGACTTCGCCGCCGACGGGCCAGTCTTCGGCGTCGGGCCACAGCAGCAGTACCGAGTGATACGTCTCGGCGGCAGGCGCCGATTTGACGCAGACTTCCCAGCGACCGTGCAGCTGACCCGGCTGCCAGGCCATGCCACCGGAATTGCCCGCGGCATCGCCGGTGATCGTCAACGCGCCGTCCGCTACCGACATCGCCGATGGGGTGCGCCGGCCGTTGCCGTCATGCCCGGGGCTGTCGTAGACATCCCAACTCGCCAGGGAATCCGGATCATTGAAGTTGGAGACACGGTTGGGCTGACCCCAACCCAAGGCGTCGCCCGCGGTTTTCGGGCAGTTGGAGTTATCCATATCTGCCGCCGCCGACTTCGCTTGACCGGTCAGCTCGACGCCGTAGATGACGGTGGCCAACACGCCCCCCAGCGCGATTGCCCCCCAGGTTGCTTTGCGAGACCTGGTGTTCAATCCGATACCCAATCTGTCGGGGCTGCGGTTACGCCCGTGTGGCGTTTCGCAAACTCACTTCTTAAATAGACCCGCCGCCCGATGCACAATGTGGCGGAAGGTTCCGTCGGCTCGATATCGACCGCAATCGCAGAACGCACATTCGGTGCCTGCGCGATGGTGGTCGTGCGCTGATCGGTCGTGGCCGCATACGCAAACACCCTTGGCCACGCATCCCCTTCCCCCGCGTCCGGGGGCAGGCGGGGCGTCGTACCCGCGCTCGAACTCCCGTAGTGGGGTCCAGCATAGCTTTCGACCGCTGCGTTCGAACCATCGCCTCGATGTTGCCAACGTACCCCGCATGGCTGCACTTCCATGTCGATCACAAGCGCGGCGTGATCATCACCGCCGACGCTACGCATCGGCGGTTGGTGCGAGTCATCAATCCTCGCTAGATCGACACCATCGGTGTGAAAGCTAACTGCGGAGCAACATTTCACAGGTGTCTGGCAGCGGCGGGGTTCCGGTGATCGGGCAGGTGCCTGTGTCAGGGGAATCTCTCCTGAGTCGTCGGGGTGGTCGGGCCTGGTCGGTGACCGCCATGGCGGGCGGAATATTTGTGATCAGTTACCCGCCACCGTACGCGGGCCGCCGCCCGCAGGAGCTGTGAGCAAGCAACAGATAAGCCTGCAATTCAAGGGCTTACGTGGGCAAATGACGGGATCATGTGTATTCGCAGAGACAGTACGGAGATCGTGCTGGGGCCCGACGAACGAGCTGCCGCCGAAGGGGTGCAGCGGGCACGCGCGGCAGCGTTTCCGGTTGGCTTCCAGTCGGTGGCGCGATGATCCCCCGATTTCCGCCTGCATGAGGCTACTGACAACTAAACGTGATTTTGGCAAACTCGGTACAGTGGTGAAGAACACTGTGGCGCAATTTGCTCAGATGGTCGTGCGATGAGAGTCTTTACAGTGTCGCGGCAACGCAGCGCGCTTTCCGCGCGGTGCTTTCGGTTCCGCCGCGGCGACTAGCGGTGGCGTTGCCCGTTGGTGACAGCGGCGCCACATGTGCGCCGCGGTGGTGCGGAAAGGTGTTAGAGGTTTGACTCAAGACACGCTGTCTCTGGGGCTCGGCTGCGCGAGCTTGTACGGGCTCCCCGGAAAACGCGACCGCCGCGCTCTGCTGGATGCTGCCTACGATCTCGGCATCCGGCACTTCGATGTCGCGCCGATGTACGGATTGGGCGTCGCCGAGGCCGAACTCGGGCAGTTCCGTCGAGCCCATCCCGATATCAGCATCGGAACCAAGTTCGGCATCAGGCTGACCGCGCTCGGCCGGATTGCCGGTGCGGCCCAAGCCCCGATCCGTCGGGTGCTGCAGAGGTCGTCGTCCGTCAAGACCAAGGTCAAGGAATCCGGGGCCGGGCCCGCCGATGGCGGCGTTGGCCGGTTGCTCTATGCCCCCCACGACTTCAGCGTTGCGAGCGCCAAGCGTGGCCTGGCGTCGAGTCTGCGCGCGCTGGGTGCCGACCGCATCGATTACTTCCTGGTACACGAACCGGCGGGTGTGCTCGGGAGCCACTTCGACGACCTCGTCGAGTTTCTCGAGTCCGAGCGGCGCCGAGGCTCCATCGGGCACTGGGGGCCGGCGGGAAGCGTGTCAGTCCCAGACCCCGATGTCGCGAAGCTCACCGCGCGAGCCTCTGTGGTGCAGTCGCCCTACGACGTGCTCGACGGTTACCACGGCCCGACCCCTGACTCAGGCCAGGAGTCGATCACCTACGGCTTTCTCGCCAAAGCGCTTCCGGTGGTTCAGGACGCGCTCGACGGCGATCCGCAGTTCCGGACACAGTGCAGCGAACTGCTCGGTGCGGATCTGTCGAATCCTTCCTCGATCGTGACATTGCTTGTGCGTGATGCGCTGAGCCGTAACCCGGAAGGCACCGTGTTGTTCTCGACGACCAAGATGGCAAATCTTGAGACCGCCTGCGCCGCGGCGAAGGGGGAGTGGCCGAACCTGATCCAGGTTGTCGACAGCATCCGGGACAGGTGCGTTCACACCCGGGTCAACCGATGATCACCTCAGGACTCGAGATCGAGGACGGGGCCGCCCTGCGCGCACGCCTCGTCGTGATCGGTGCGGGCCCAGCGGGAATCGTCTCCGCGCTGGAAGCTTCGAGACGGGGCGTCGAGGTCATCCTGATCGAGACCGGGAATCGCAAACAACGGTCGGAGTATCAGAACCTCTCTGTTGCGCATCTTGAGCAGCCGGACCTGCATGCTCCCGTCGAGCTGACGGTCAGCCGCCAGATCGGTGGTACCTCCACTGTCTGGGGTGGCCGCTGCGTGCCCTATGACCCAGTCGATTTCGCGGCGCGTGACACCGTGCCCGATTCGGTGTGGCCGGTGAAGTACCAGGATCTGGAAGGTTATTTCCAGCGGGTCTGCGAATGGTTCCTGTGCGGCCGCGCGGTTTTCGACGTGCACGAGCTCGGCCATCTTCCGACATCGATGATCCCCGGCCTCGCCGACGGCGCGGTGACCACTTCTTCACTCGAGCGCTGGTCGCTGCCAACCGATTTCGGCAAGGTGTACTTCGACGAACTGCGCGATGCCGCCAACGTCACCGTGATAACAGACTCGACCTGCGTGCGAATCAATCTCGACGACGACCAGGCTCGCGTGCGTGATATCGAGTGCAAGACGCTGTCCGGTCGGACGTTCACCGTGGCAGCCGACGACGTGATCGTCGCGACGGGTGGCTTGGAGGCCACGCGACTGCTGATGTGTTCACCGGGCCGCGACGGGAAAAGCATCGGCGACCATTCCGATCAGCTCGGTCACTGGTACATGGCGCACCTTGAGGGCGTCATCGCCGAACTGGCGCTGACCACCCCGGTCGACCAGACAATCTACTGGTACGAGCGCGATACCGACGGCTCATATGTCCGGCGGCGCTTCGCCTTCGAAGAGTCCTATCTACTCGAGCACAACCTGAACAACATCTCGGGCTGGATCGCCAACCGGGAGCTCGGCGACGCCTCCCACGGCAATGCCAGGTTG
This sequence comes from Mycobacterium sp., assembly GCA_040511255.1. Lineage (GTDB taxonomy): Bacteria > Actinomycetota > Actinomycetes > Mycobacteriales > Mycobacteriaceae > Mycobacterium. Next base: position 9,127 of record JBEVHL010000392.1, read on the forward strand.
TCGTTCACCTATCTCGCTCTGCTCTCGCCACTGGGCGTCCTGCTTGCGCCGCCCGCCCAGCGGTTGGCGCTGACCGGAACCAAGGTGCCCGGCACGCCGTATGGGATGGCGTCGCGGTCACCGATCAGCGCGCACCTGATGAACATGGTCAGACATCCGATCGACACCGTCTCCTTCATCTTCGATTTCGGGGTGAAGCGGATGTTCGCCCGTGGGCGTCGTCCACCCGGCTTCTTCGTGTTGGACCGCGCCAACCGCTACCCGCTGCAGTATCACGCCGAGCATCTCCCGCATTACGAGAGCCAGGTGAAACTGGCCGACGATGTCGACGAACTCGGTATGCGCAAGCTCGATATCGACATTGCCTTCACCGACGAGGACGTCGACGGAGTTCTGGCCGCGCATCGCCATTGGGACGACTATCTTCGCGCCAGCGGAGTCGGCCACCTCGACTATGTGTCGGACGATCCCGCGTCGGCGGTTCGTGCGCGGACCGGCGGCGGATTCCATCAGGTGGGAACCACCCGTATGTCGCACGATCCGGCGGACGGAGTGGTGGACGCGAATCTTGCCGTGCATGGCGTGCCCAATCTGCACGTCGCGAGCAGTTCGGTGTTCGTCACGTCCGGTCAGGCAAATTCGACGTTCATGATCGTGGCGTTCGTCCTGCGTCTGATGGATTCGCTTTACGAAACCGGCGATCTCGGCAGCGAGGTGCCGGCGTGAATAGCGTTGCCGCCACCATGGACTTAGATACCGGCGCGGCCACTATCGCCGGGTCGAAACCGGGCGACAGAGTCCACTCAACTGTCTCGGCGCGCGTCATCGTCTGGGCGTCGGCATTGTTGGCCGGCGTTTCCCTGGTGTTGACCGCGTTGTCCATCGGTGGAATTGCTGCTGGTCTGCCCGTCGGGCTGCGAGCGGCGATTGTCTGCCTCGTCGCGGTGACGTTGCCCGGACTTCCTGTGGCCCGCTTGTTGAATTTGCCGGCCAACGGAATCTTCGCCAGCATCACCATTGCGGTGTCGCTGGCTACAAATCTGTTGCTCGCCCAGCTGAACATCGTCGCAGGCTTTCGGCAGCCCTACCTTGCCCACGGGGTGCTGCTGCTGATCTCGGCGGTCGCCATTGCAGTGCTGGCGCGCAGAGGTGACGTGGCTCGTCGGCGGGCGACAATCACCGAGTTGGTCAGCTTCGGAAAATCACAGCTGGCCCGCTTGGGTGAACACCGGATGGGCCTCGCCTTACTCGCAGCCTCGATTGTCTTGTTCGGCAGCGCGATTCTGCGTATGCACACCGAGGACGCCGGGCGGCTGGGACTTCTCGGTGTACTCGGTGTCGACTATTTCGCCGGGCTTGCGCTGCTCGCCGTCGTCTTCGCGATCGAGTATCGCCGCCGCGGCGCGGTAAGTCCGCTGATGCTGGCGTCGGCCAATACCGTCCTGCTCGTCTACATCTCGATGCCGGTCGCCTGGGCCGACCGCACCGCGCCATTCCCCACCGCTTATACGCACCGAAATATCATGAACTGGGTTTACGACCTCGGTGTGTTACCCCCGTCGGTCGATGCCAGAATGAGTTGGGCCGGCTTCTTTTCCGCCGGTGCGCAATTGATGAAAATCGGCGGGATCACCGACAGCGACGTTTTCCTGATCAGTGCCTCGTTCATCTTCGGCATTCTGCTGATGTATCCGGTGTATGCGATCGGCCTTGCGCTCAGCCGTAATACGAAGATCGCGTGGCTGGGCGTGACGATCTACATCTTGTTCAACTGGTATCAGCAGGACTACTTTGCGCCACAGGCCGTCGCGATGCAGATGTACGCGACCATTCTGGCAATCCTGCTGTGGCAACTCCGACTGGCTGATGTCCCCGAGCTTGTCGGCGGCCGGCTGAAACGCATGGCCACCGCCAGTCTGCGGATACCGGGCCGCGTGCCCGGGCGGGATCGCCGGTGGACGGAATCGATGGAGCTGGTTCTCGTCCTGATCATCGCCGCAATGGTGGTGTCGCATCAGCTGACTCCGCTGGTGACGATCGCGGCGTTGGTGCTGTTCGCGGCCTTCGGATTGACCCGCTACAAGCTGCTGTGGCTGGCCGCGCTGCTGATTTTCGTGTCCTGGTTCGTCTACGGCGCAGGCGATTTCTGGCAGGGTCACCTGGGCGAGATCCTTTCGGATATCGGCGGGCTGGACAAGAACATCAATTCGAGTGTGTCCGGGCGCATCTCGGGAGACCCTGGATATGACCGGATGCAATACCTGCGTATCTCCGCATCGCTTCTGTTGTTCGTCGCCGCCGGAATTGGTTGGCTCAGGATGCCCCGTGGTCGGTTCCGCCCCATCGCCGCCGCGCTGTCGCTGGTGCCATTCGGTCTCATCCTGGTGCAGAGCTACGGCGGGGAAGTCGCCATCCGATGCTTCGTCTACGCCTCACCAATTCTGGCTCCGCTGGCAGCCATGGCGGTGGCGCCATTCTTGCGCGGAGCAGTGCATTCTCGGCTGGAATGGTTGGGTCCGACAGTCATCACCGCGCTGGTGTTCTTCGGGCTTTCGGTATTGGTGACGACCAATCGCGGCCTCAACACCTCATTCGAACAGTCGCCGCACGAAGTCTTGTCCGTTACCGATCAACTCAAGGCACAAGTCGACACCACCAGATTGACGGCATGGGGACAGGGCCTGTCCTATGTGCTGCCCGGCGGCGTCGACCTCGAGGATCAGTGCTTCGTCTCGCCGTCTGCGCTGGCGGAATGCACCGCGAAAACCGATGCGGTCTATGTGGTGCTGACTGATCAGGACTTCAAGTACGTGGAGTACAAATACGGATTCCACCCGAACGACATCCGGCAGACAATCGAGTTACTGAACTCAGCCAAGGGGTTTCAGACGATGTACAACGGCGACCAGGTCATGGTGCTCAAGCGGATCAGTGCCCCCGTGTTGCGGGTGAAGGTGAGCCCATGATTGCCATTGCGTTGTTCGCCGTCGCAGCTGTGTTGTACGTCGTGGCCAGTCGCTGGCGCGAGAAGAAAGTGCCCAAGGACGGGGTGTTGCGCCCTGACCGAATGACGAGGGTTCTGACACTTTCGGCAATGGCAGTGGCCTTCGGTGCAATTTTGCTGTCGAGTATCCAAATGGTCATTTCCGTTACGACGTAAACCGGATTCACTTACCGCGCCGGCGGCGTGCGCCCTTTCCGGGGGCGGACGCCGCTTTGCCATGCGAAAAACATTGTTACCAAAGCGATAGATGAGGCTCCTGTGAATTAGGGGAGCGCCAAGGGAAGCTGATGCTGCACCGCTGCTGTGGCACATTCCCCGCGTTTCCCTTTTTCTCGATGGAGTCCCTATGCTCCGCTGGCGTTCTGTGCTCTTCGCGGGCACAGCCCTGACGGTAATCGTCGCTCTAGTCACATGTTTCGCCGTCACGCCGCCTGCGGATGCCGCCTCGGTCACCTCCGTCGAAGCGGACAAGATGACGGTGACCCCGTTCTTCGGGGCTTCCGTCATCAGTAACGCCGCCGCCTCCGGGGGTGTGGCGATCTCGCTGAATTTCACCTCCACCGCTACCGCAACCGTCACGTTGCCCGCATCGTCAAAGGTGGTGGTTCGAGCCGCGGGACAACAATGCGGTTCCCCGGCGCCGATCATGATGGTTTCGCTCGACGGCGCCAACATCGGTTCGAGTTCGGTCACCGCGACGTCGTGGACGGATTACACTGCCACCAAAGCGATTTCGGCTGGCTCGCACAAAATTGGCGTCTCGTTCACCAATCAGTACGCGCAGTTCGGGTGCATGCGCACGTTGTTCGTCGATTCGGTGACGGTGGTGCCGGCAGCGGTGACCACCACAACCCCGACCACGACGCCGGGTACACCCACCGGACCGCTCACCACAGCGCCCACCGCCGACCTGGCGGGGTGGAAACATATCTTCGCCGACGACTTCACCAAGACTGCGGCGGTGGGAAGTTGGGCGAACCCGACCGACAACAACAGAATCGTCTACACCGGCGCGCAGGGCCAGCAGTGGCGGACCTACCCGGCGACGTACCTCGACACCTATCAGCACCGGCCGTACCGGGCCGATCAGGTACTCAGTGTCGCCAACGGCACGCTGGTGTTCGATTTGCACAATGTCGACGGACAACCGGCCGGTGCCAACCCGTCACCCATCATCGCCAACGGCAGCCAATACCAAACGTACGGGCGGTATTCCGCGCGGTTGCGCGTCGACACCGCCGGACTCAGCGAGTATTACGCGGCATGGTTGCTGTGGCCGCAGTCCGAGCAGTGGCCGCTCGACGGGGAGATGGATCTGCCGGAGGGTGCCCTGTCCGGGACGGCCAGCGGCTTTCACCACTTCGCCCGGACCGCGGGCGGGCAGGTGGGCATCGACACCGGCGCCAAGTTCACCGACTGGCACGTGTACACCATCGAATGGTCTCCCGGCCGGGTCCGCATGCTCGTCGACGACGTCGAGGTGCTCAACAGCACCCAGAACGTACCCACCAAGCCGATGCGCTGGCAGCTGCAGACCGAGACCAACGGCAGCGGAACCCATCGCGGCAAGTTGCTGGTCGATTGGGTGTCGGTCTGGTCGTACAAGGCGCCATGACCGGACGTCGGCCTCGGTAGAGTGCGCACCGTGGGATACCCGGAGAACGTCCTTGCCGACGAGGAGCAGGTGGTCCTGCACCGACATCCGCACTGGAAGCGCCTCATCGGACCGGTGCTGATTCTGCTTCTCGCCACCGCCGCGGCCGCCTTCGTCGCGGCCTATGTCAACTCACTGGGCTGGGAGCAGACCGCCAGAACAGTGGTCTCGCTGGTGATTCTGGCGATCTGGCTGGTGATCGTCGGCTGGCTCACGCTGTGGCCGTTCTTCAATTGGCTGACAACACATTTCGTGATCACCGACCGTCGGGTGATGTTCCGGCACGGGGTGTTGACCCGCACCGGAATCGATATTCCGCTGGCCCGCATCAACAGTGTGGAGTTCCGGCACGGACTGTTCGACCGGATGCTGCGCACCGGAACCCTGATCATCGAATCCGCGTCACAGGATCCGCTGGAGTTCTACGACATTCCCCGGGTCGAGCAGGTGCACTCACTGCTCTATCACGAAGTCTTCGACACCTTGGGGTCCGAGGAATCACCGAGCTGACTCGGCGGCCGCCGCTCGGGCCTGCGCAGAGGAGTGACCTTGGGGTGCTGAGCCTCGTACTCGTCCTCAAGGACCTCGGCGATGCCGCCTCCGGTCAGGGTGGACTCCAGCGCCTTATCCGAATCACCACCGACCTCGTCGGGGAAGACCCAGCGTTTGAACGCCCAGAACCGGAACCCCATCTGCAGCAGATTGCCGACCACGTAGGCCGAAGCGAAGTCCGCGATGTTCTCCGCGGTCAGCGACACGTTGGGCACCCGCAGACCCAGCACATAGCTGGAGAAATACAGCGGGGCCATGCTCAAGAGCACGCCGACGGCACTGAAGCCGAAGAACAACAGCGCTTCGTGGTGGCGTTCCCGGCCGCCGCGGTCGCGGAAGCTCCATTCCCGGTTGAGGATGTACGACGCGATCACCGCGACGACCCCGGCGATGATCTTGGCGGTGACCGGCTTGGGCTCGAGGATGGTGAGCTTGAGGGTGTAGAAAATCGCCGAATCGATGATGAATGTGGTGCCGCCGACGATGGCGAATTTGATCAGTTCGTGGTGCCGTTCGGCGAATGGACGGATCGGTCGCGGAAGACGCGCGATCGTGACATCAGCGAAGGACACAACTACGAAGTGTACGGATGCATACATGCAGTGGCGAAAGCGTGGTTGCGCCGCAGGTCAACCCGTCCCACTTCGGCCATGACAACATGATGGCCGTGCCATCAACCTCTCCAACCCGAACCCCTGGAGCAACCCCCGTCGTCGCGATGATCGGGGGCGGCCAGCTGGCCAGGATGACCCACCAGGCCGCGATCGCGCTGGGACAGACGTTGCGCGTGCTGGCCGTCGACGCGGGTGACCCGGCCGCGCAGGTCAGCCCCGACGTGGTGCTGGGCTCGCACACCGACCTGGCTGCACTGCGCGAGGTCGCGACGGGAGCCACCGCGCTGACGTTCGACCACGAGCACGTGCCGACCGAACTCCTCGACATCCTCATCGGTGAGGGCGTCAACGTCGCGCCCCCACCCGCCGCCCTGCTGCACGCCCAGGACAAGCTGGTGATGCGTGAGCGCCTGGCGGCACTGGGCGCGCCGGTGCCGCGGTACTCGGCCGTGCAGACCGTCGACGATGTGGTGGCCTTCGCCACCGAGATCGGCGGACCGGTGGTGATCAAGACCGTGCGCGGCGGCTACGACGGCCGCGGGGTGAGCATGGCCGACGACGCTGCGGCGGCGGCGGAGATCACGCGGGACTATCTGGATCGCGGCGTCCCGGTCCTCGTCGAGGAACGAGTGGCGATGCGTCGGGAACTCTCCGCCCTGGTGGCGCGGTCCCCGTTCGGTCAGGGCGCGGCCTGGCCGATCGTCGAGACCGTGCAGCGCGACGGCATCTGTGTGGAGGTGATCGCTCCGGCGCAGGATCTCAGCGATGAGCTGGCCGAGGCCGCGCAGGAACTGGGCCTGCGGCTGGCCTTCGAGCTCGGCGTGGTCGGGGTGCTGGCCGTCGAGTTGTTCGAGACCACCGAAGGCACGCTGCTGATCAACGAGCTTGCGATGCGCCCGCATAACTCCGGCCACTGGACCATGGACGGATCGGTGACCAGTCAGTTCGAGCAGCATCTACGGGCGGTGCTGGATTACCCGCTCGGCGACACCGCCGCGACGGCGCCGGTGACGGTGATGGGGAACATCCTGGGCGCCCCGCAGACCCCCTCGATGTCCGTCGACGAGCGGTTGCACCACCTGTTCGCCCGGATGCCGGAGGCCAAGGTGCACCTGTACGGCAAGGGCGAGCGGGCCGGGCGCAAACTGGGACACGTCAATATTGTCGGCAAGGCTGCGCAGGACGTGGCCGAGGTGCGGGAGCGCGCGATGCGGGCGGCGCACTGGATGTCGCACGCGCAGTGGACCGATGGATGGGATGAACACGCATGAGTAGCGCTCCTCGCGTCGGCCTGATCATGGGCAGCGACAGTGACTGGTCGGTGATGACCGACGCGGCCGAAGCGCTGGCCGAGTTCGACATCCCGTTCGAGGTCGGCGTGGTGTCGGCGCATCGCACGCCGGGCCGGATGCTCGACTACGCCCAGAGCGCCGTCGGCCGGGGTATTCAGGTCATCATCGCCGGCGCCGGGGGAGCGGCCCACCTGCCGGGCATGGTCGCGTCGGCCACCCCGCTGCCGGTGATCGGCGTGCCCGTGCCGCTGGCCCGCCTCGACGGGCTGGATTCACTGCTGTCGATCGTCCAGATGCCGGCCGGCGTGCCGGTGGCGACGGTGTCGATCGGCGGGGCGCGCAATGCCGGCCTGCTGGCGGTGCGGATCCTGGGCGCCACCGATCCGGTGCTGCGGCAGCGGATGGAGGCCTTTCAGGCAGATTTGGAAGCGCTTGTGCTGCGGAAAGACCAGGCGCTACGGGACCGGCTTCTCGGAAATGGGACAGCCGGGTAAAGTTACCGACGAGTAGCAAGGAGACCATGATGGCTGGTTGGGCCGGAAATTCGTCGTTTGATCTGTTTCAGTTGCCGGAAGAGCACGTCGAGCTGCGAGCAGCGATCCGCGCGCTGTCGGAGAAGGAAATCGCACCGCACGCCGCGGATGTCGACGAGAACGCGCGCTTCCCGCAAGAGGCCCTCGATGCGTTGAACGCATCAGGTTTCAACGCGGTGCACGTGCCCGAGGAGTACGACGGCCAGGGCGCTGATTCGGTGGCGGCGTGCATCGTGATCGAAGAGGTGGCCCGCGTTGACGCATCGGCATCGCTGATTCCCGCGGTGAACAAGCTGGGCACGATGGGTCTGATCCTGCGCGGCTCGGACGAGCTGAAGAAGCAGGTGCTGCCGACACTGGCCGCCGGTGAGGCGATGGCGTCCTACGCGCTGTCCGAACGCGAGGCAGGCAGTGACGCCGCGGCGATGCGGACCCGGGCGAAGGCCGACGGCGACGGCTGGATTCTCAACGGCGCCAAGGCCTGGATCACCAACGGCGGCAAGTCCACCTGGTACACCGTCATGGCGGTGACCGACCCCGAGCGGGGAGCCAACGGTATCTCGGCCTTCGTCGTGCACAAGGACGACGAGGGTTTCACCGTCGGCCCGAAGGAAAAGAAGCTCGGCATCAAGGGCTCGCCCACCACCGAGTTGTACTTCGAGAACTGCCGGGTGCCGGGGGACCGGATGATCGGCGATCCGGGCACCGGGTTCAAGACGGCGCTGGCGACGCTCGATCACACCCGCCCGACCATCGGCGCCCAGGCTGTCGGCATCGCCCAGGGGGCGTTGGACGCGGCGCTGGAATACACCAAGGGCCGCAAGCAGTTCGGCAATGCGATCTCGGATTTCCAGGGCGTGCAGTTCATGTTGGCCGATATGGCGATGAAGGTCGAGGCGGCCCGGTTGATGGTCTACAGCGCCGCAGCCCGTGCCGAGCGCGGCGAGGGCAACCTCGGATTCATCTCCGCGGCCTCGAAGTGTTTCGCCTCCGATATCGCGATGGAGGTCACCACCGACGCCGTGCAGTTGTTCGGCGGGGCGGGCTACACCACCGACTTCCCGGTGGAGCGGATGATGCGCGACGCCAAGATCACCCAGATCTACGAAGGCACCAACCAGATCCAGCGTGTCGTGATGTCTCGAGCCCTGTTGCGCTGACCGGCAGTAGCCTCCAACGGTGAACAGCGAACCGTCACGACCCGCTCTGGACATCGCCGCGCTGCGCGCCGCCGCCATCAAGCCCGCCGGCCGGTGGCAGCGGATCGACGTGGTGGCCGAGACCGGTTCGACGAACGCCGATCTGCTGGCCAGATCAGGCGCCGGTGAGGACATCCGCGGTGCCGTCCTGGCCGCGGAGTTCCAGAACGCCGGACGCGGTCGTCATGGCCGCGCGTGGTCCGCGCCGGCCCGATCGCAGCTGTCGGTTTCGGTGGCGGTCGACGCCGCAGGCGTCTCGCCCGAGGGCTGGGGTTGGTTGCCGCTGGCCACCGGGGTGGCTCTGGTCGACGCGGTGGCCGAGGTCACCGGCGTGCAGGCGGGGCTGAAATGGCCGAACGACGTCCTGGTCCCCACCGGCAAGCTGGCCGGCATCCTGGCCGAAGTGGCGGCGCCCGAACCTGTGATCGTCGTCGGCTTCGGTCTTAACGTCACCCTGACCCCGGCTGAGGCACCTGACCCGGCCGCAGTCTCGCTGGCGATGCTGGGGGTGGCCGAAATCGATCGGAATCTGTTGCTGGGCAAGATCCTTGACCACCTTGCCGGCCGAATCGACAGCTGGCAGGCGGCGGCGGGTGCCGATGAGGTGCTGGCCGCCGACTACCGCAGGCGCAGCGTGACACTGGGCACAGGAGTGCGGGTGATCCTGCCGGGCGATCGTGAGGTGGTCGGGACAGCGCGGGATATCGACGCGTTGGGCAGGTTGTTGATCGACAGTGCTGAGGGCAGCGTGACGGTGGCCGCCGGTGATGTCACGCATCTGCGCCCGGACCAATAGGGCCCGACAGGTGCTGCCCGGCTTCAGGACTGGGTGTTGGGCGCCAGGTGTCCGCTACTGCGGGGAAGCGACTCGATCGCCTGGGCGGCCGCCTGCTGTTGAAGGGACGCCGCGTTGAGCGCATTGCCGCCGTAGACGAACGACACCATCGCCACCAGGGCCCACGCGTTGCCCAGCGCCCATTCCCACCCGGTGGAGGTGGGCGATCCGGTCAGCCAGTACACCGCCAGCGCGACCATCGGGTATCCGCAGTAGATGTAGAACCGTCCGTCGCTGCTGACCGGCCAGCTCGGATGCCGCCGGATGCGCAGATGGCAGACAAGCAGAGCGGCGACCGTCGCGATCGCTGCGATTGTCACGCCCATCCGAACTCCCCGACATCATCGAAGGCGATGCTGCGGGGTCGAGATCGCAACGCCACCTGAAGTGTTCCGCTGTCGAATTTAACAGCCAGGTTTGTGCGATCGGATCGGAAAAGCTGAATTTTTGCTGTGACTGCCCCAATTGGTGCCCTGGCCCGCAAAAACAGTGGGTCGGAACGTCTTTGCATTCAAAAGAAACCGCAGGAAACGCGATTTTCAATTTGCTGGGACGTCAGTTAGTCGAGAATTCGAGTAACTTTCTCGGTTGCGCGGCGACGGTCCTGACGGGCCGCATCCGGGTGGGCAACCTGCAGCAGCGACGCCCCCGCAGCGAACACGGCAACCAGATTGGCCACCAACAGATCCGGGGTCTCCCAGCCGCCGTCCGACCACACCCGATCCGATCCGGTCAGTCCGGCTGCCGCGCCGGATTCGCGGGCCGCGGCCAGCACCTCGTCGGTAGAGCGACCGTTCAGTGCAGGCCCCGGCGCGCGTTCTGGCACGATCTGATCGCCGTGCACCCGCACCGACGTCGCGTAGTCGGTGACCCCGACCGGCAGGTCGGGTACCGGCTTACCGAACGGATCCAGCGACAACACGGCGATCTCGCCCAGGCCTGCGGCCTGATCCGCCTCATCGAGCCGGTCGGCCGTGCACAGCGCTAGATCGGCAGCGTCGTTTGGACCGCCCGGCAGCACGATCTCCGCACCGATCCACCAGATGCCGAACACCACCGCCGCGGTCTGCCAGTGCGCCGGGAGCAGCATGGCGACCCGGCTACCGGGCCCGGCACCCAACTCGTCGCGCAACAGGTTGGCGGTCTTGGCCGCCCAGTTGGCCAGGGTGACCGCCGATAGCTCGATCCGCTCGCCGGTGGCGTCGTCGTAGTAGGTGATCCGCGGGCCCATCGGGTCGTCACGGATCAGCGGGTCCAGCACTGCGCTGGAGAGGTTGATGGGCATGACTAGTCGACGCACCGGGGGTCGGCGGAGCCGGCGGTGATGATCGGTGACGGCGGGGGAGGGGCGGTTGCGCCGTCGCCCGCAGAGGTGTCCGCCGCCGCCGGGTCGACGGTGTCGCCGCTCATCGAGTCGCCCTGCAGGCCCGAGCCCGGCCCGCTGTAGTCGCCGGCGAGCACCACCCGCACCGAGTCCGGCGGCAGGGTCTCGTCGACCACGACCGGCAACCCGCCGAGCTCCTTGGACACCGCGACCGCGCCGAGATCGTCGGCCTTCGCCGCCTGCACCCGGCTGCTGGGAACCGGTCCCGTGTCGTTGTTGCCGACGTTGCCGCTAGCGAAGCCCTTGGCGGACAACACATCTGACACCGCTGCCGCCAGACCGTTGATCTCGGTGTCATTGACCACATTGACGGTGGTCTTGTCCGGCGAATACGCCAGCTCCTCGGTCTTGCCCTCGTCCTGGTCGTGCAGCAGGCCGGTCACCCAGTCCTTGACAGCGGTCGGATCCACCCGCACCACGCTCTGCATGCCGTCGTCGCTCCACCCGGCTTCGTCGAGCACGGGGATGGTCGCGAACGCGACGTTGCCACCCGCCAGCTTCTGCAGCTGGTCGACGAAACTCATGATGTCCCAGCCGTCGCTCAGCACCACCGACCGCTGAACAGCTTCCTGCAGTCGCCCCAACGTCGCTGGGCTGGACAGGGTCTTCCCCGAGATCACCTGGTGGGCAAGGGAAGCCATCACCACCTGCTGGCGCACCACCCGGTCCAGATCGCCACGCGGCAGGTCGTGGCGCTGCCGGACGAAGCTCAGGGCCTGCGGGCCGTTCAGCCGCTGCCAGCCGGCCGGGAAGTCCGCGCCCGAAAGTGGTTCGTAGACGGCGTCTTTGAGGCACACGTCGACGCCGCCGATGGCATCGGTGATCAGGGAGAAACCGAGCAGTCCGATTTCGGCGTAGTGATCGACCGTGACACCGGTCAGGTCGGCGACCGTCTTGATCAGCGCCTCGCGGCCCGCCTCGGTGGCCTGCGGCTCTGCCACCGCCGGATCCTCGCCCTGATTCTCGACGAGTTGTTTCATCTTCTCGAGCTTGACCTGTCCGAAAACGCCGTTGATCTTCGTCTTGCCGAGATCGCCCGGTGCCTCGACATAGGAGTCGCGGGGGATCGAAATGGCGGTGGCCGACTGCCCGTTGTTGGGGATGCGGACCAAGATGATGGTGTCGGTGTTGGTCGACACGTCGTCGCCGGCGTGCAGCGTGGCGAGTTCGTCGGCCGACAACGGGTTGCCGTGGGCGTCGGTGCGACTGTCCATCCCGACCAACAGGATGTCGATGGCACCGTCGTCGCCACCGCCACCGAGCGCGGCCGCACTGATGTGGTTGATCCCCGCTTCGAATGAGCGGATCTTGCTCCAGGCGACGCCGGTACCGAGGACGATCACGACAGCGATCAAGGTGGCGACGGCGCGTAGCACCCGGACTGGCATCAGAACAGGCTACTGGCGATACCGCCGGTAACCGGGTACCTCCACGCGGCGTGCCAGACTCTGCGATATGTCCGAACTCCACCAGACAAACGACAGAATCGTCATCACAGGTGCCGGTGGCCAGGTCGGTCGGTTCCTGGCCGCGGAGGTGAGCCGGCGCGGCGGTACCGCCCTCGCGCTGACCTCGCAGCAGTGCGATATCACCGATCCGCAAGCCATCGAGCGCTTCGTGGAGGCCGGTGACGTGGTGATCAACTGCGCGGCCTTCACCGACGTCGACGGTGCCGAAGCCGACGAAGACACCGCGTATGCGGTCAACGCGACCGGACCGGAGAACGTCGCACAGGCCTGCGCTCGGGCCGGCGCGCAGATGATCCACATCTCCACCGACTATGTGTTCGGTGGCCCGGCACCCGGGACGGAACCTCGGCCCTACGAGGTTGGCGACGAGACCGGCCCGCTGTCGGTCTACGGCAGGACCAAGCTGGCCGGTGAGTTGGCCGTGTTGGCAGCGTTCCCGGATGCCACCGTGGTCCGCACATCCTGGGTGTACACCGGCAACCCCGGCGGCAGCGACTTCGTCGCAGGCATGCGCGAGCGGGCCGCGAAGGGTGAGTCCGTCGAAGAGATCGACGACCAGATCGGCTCCCCGACGTACGTCGGGGACCTGGTGTCGGCCCTGTTGGAGGTGGCCGGCGGGCTGGCGGGCGCGGGCGCCATCCGCGAACCCATCCTGCACGCCGCCAACGACGGTGCGGTCAGTCGTTTCGAGCAGGCCCGCGCGGTGTACGCGGCGGTCGGCGCGGACCCGGAACTGGTCCGTCCGGTCAGCAAGACGGCCAAACCGCGGCCCGCGGCCAGGCCGACGTACTCGGCGCTGGGCAGTCAGCTGTCGACGGCGGCCGGCTTGACCCCGCTGCGGCCCTGGCGGGATGCGCTGACCGAGGCGCTGGCAGCCGGGCCGTTACCCTCTACGGCGTGAGTTCGCCCCGTCTCGACGACCTGCCCGTGGTGACGGTGACGTATTCACCTGGGCCACACCTGGAGCGATTTCTGTCGTCGCTGACGCTGGCGACCGACCGGCCGGTGTGCGTGGTGATGGCCGACAACGGCTCCACCGATGGCAGCCCGGAAGCCGCCGTCGAGCGGTACGACAACCTGACGTTGCTGCGCACCGGCGCCAACCTCGGTTATGGCAGCGCGGTGAACAGGGCGGTGACGTCGGTGTTCGGCCAGGGCGACGCCGAATTCTTGATCATCGCCAACCCCGACGTGGTCTGGGGTCCCGGCAGCATCGACGCCCTGTTGGCGGCGGCCGAACGCTGGCCGCGGGCGGCAAGTCTGGGTCCGCTGATCCGCGACCCCGACGGATCGGTGTACCCGTCGGCCCGGCACCTGCCGAGCCTGATCCGCGGCGGGATGCACGCCGTCGTCGGACCGGTCTGGAAAAGCAACCCATGGACCTCGGCGTACCGCCAGGAGCGGCTCGAGCCGACCGAGCGCCCGGTGGGCTGGCTGTCGGGTTCGTGCCTGCTGGTGCGGCGGGCAGCGTTCGACGCGATCGGCGGGTTCGACGAGCGCTACTTCATGTATATGGAAGACGTCGACCTCGGCGACCGGTTCGGCCGGGCGGGCTGGTTGAACGTCTATGTGCCCGCCGCGGAGATCCTGCACGACAAGGGGCACTCGACTGGCAAAGACCCTGCCCGTAACCTCGCAGCGCATCACACCAGCACCTACACTTATCTGGCTGATCGGCATAAAGGTTGGCAAAGGGCACCTCTTCGGGCAACGATGAAGGCTGCGCTGGCCGTCCGGGCCGGCCTGGCGGTACGTAAGGCTCGGCGGGAACGGACGAACGGGGGCGTTTGATGGCAGATGCTGGCGCGACGATTGATCCCAAAAAGGTCGATGCTGTTGTCTTGGTCGGCGGGCAGGGCACCCGGCTGCGGCCGCTGACGCTGTCGGCGCCCAAGCCGATGTTGCCCACCGCGGGGTTGGCCTTCATGACGCACCTGCTGGCCCGGATCGCCGCTGCGGGCATCGAACACGTGGTCCTCGGCACCTCGTACAAGGCCTCGGTCTTCGAAGCGGAGTTCGGCGACGGCTCCAAACTGGGGCTGCAGATCGAGTATGTCTTCGAAGAAGACGCCTTGGGCACCGGCGGCGGCATCGCGAACGTCGCCCCGAAGCTGCTGCACGACACCGCGATCGTGTTCAACGGCGATGTGCTCTCCGGTGCCGACCTGGGCCAGCTGCTCAACCACCACGCCAGCCATGACGCCGACGTGACGCTGCACCTGGTCCGCGTGGGTGACCCGCGGGCGTTCGGCTGCGTGCCCACCGATGCAGAGAACAACGTGATGGCGTTCCTGGAAAAGACCCAGGATCCGCCCACCGACCAGATCAACGCCGGCTGCTACGTCTTCAACCGCGAGATCATCGACCGGATCCCGCGTGACCGCGCGGTGTCGGTCGAACGTGAGGTGTTTCCGTCGCTGCTGTCCGACGGGGTCAAGGTGTGCGGCTACGTCGACGCCTCGTACTGGCGCGATATGGGCACGCCGGAGGATTTCGTGCGCGGTTCGTCGGACCTGGTGCGCGGGATCGCGCCCTCGGCTGCGCTGACCAAGCCGCGCGGGGAGTTCCTGGTGCACGACGGCGCGTCCATCGCGCCGGGTGCGCTGCTCATCGGCGGCACCGTGGTCGGCCGTGGCGCGGAGATCGGGCCCGGCGTCCGCCTCGACGGCGCCGTCATCTTCGACGGGGCCCGCATCGAAGCCGGCGCGACCATCGAACGTTCCATCATCGGATTCGGCGCCCGCATCGGTCCGCGCGCACTGATCCGCGACGGGGTCATCGGTGACGGTGCCCATATCGGCGCGCGGTGCGAGTTGCTGCGCGGCGCCCGGGTGTGGCCCGGGGTGAACGTGCCGGACTGCGGGATTCGCTACTCCAGCGATATCTGACTTCTCGGCTGACCGATCGCGCGAGCCACCAGATACTCCAGGGCATGATCGGTGCCCGGCGGCAGCGCGTCGACCGGCCACCAGCGCAGGTCCAATGACTCG
Source organism: Mycobacterium sp. (assembly GCA_040511255.1). Classification (GTDB taxonomy): domain Bacteria; phylum Actinomycetota; class Actinomycetes; order Mycobacteriales; family Mycobacteriaceae; genus Mycobacterium. Next base: position 24,653 of record JBEVHL010000392.1, read on the forward strand.
TCGCTGATCGCGATCTCGGCGCCGGCCGGGGCGTGCGCGACGAACTGCAGGTCCAGGTGCCGGGTGGGCACGCCCAGCGAGCAGGTCAACGCATGGACGTGGATTGCCACCAGTCCGCCGAGTCGAAGGCCGGCAATGCCGGATTCTTCTGCTGCCTCCCGCAGCGCGGCCGCGTCGATGTCGGCGTCGTCGGCTTCGCAGTGGCCACCGAGCTGCACCCAGCGGCCCAACCGCGGATGCAGCGTCAGCAGCACGCGGGTACCACTGTCGTCGAGCACCGCCGTCGAGGCGGTGATGTGGCCCGGTTCGCATGCCCTGGCACAGGAATCGGTTCTGGCGAGCACGAACGCCAGCACCGCGTTGCGCAGCGAGTCCTGGGCAGGCTCGGGTGCCGACCACTGGGTCAGTGTCGCGATCACCGTGTCGCGCACCGTCATCGACGGATCAACAGGTCGTCCACCACGGCCGGGTCACGTGGGCCGGTATCAGCGTCGGGTGCCGGGGGATAGCCGATGGCGATGGCGCCCAACGGTTCCCACTCCGGCGGCAGATCCAGCTCACTGCGCACCAGGTCCGGGGTGAAGATGGTCGAACCGATCCAGCAGCTGCCCACGCCGCGAACCGCCAGGGCCACCAGCAGACCCTGTACGGCCGCCCCCGCCGCCACGGTGAACATGGTGTGTTCGGCCGCGGTGCGGGCCGGATCTGGATAGCTGTGTGCCCCATCGGGAACCATGAACGGGATCACGACTTCCGGTGCGTCGTAGAGAATCTGGCCCCGGGCGATGCGCCGCTCCACGGCCTCGGCCGGTTTGTCATCACCGAGCAGGTCGCTGCGCCACTGCTGTCTCATCTGATCCAACAGCGCGGTGCGGAGCTGCGACGATTGCAGCCAGACGAACCGGACGGGGCGGGTGTGATGCGGCGCGGGGGCGGTCAGTGCCTCTGCGACGGCGTCCTCGATCAGATTGGGCGGCACCGGTTCCGGGCCGAAATGCCGCACCGAGCGGCGCAGCAGCTGGGCTTGGCGCCTGCCGAGGTCGATCGCCTCCGCGGTGCCCAGCCAGAACAAGTCGTCCTCGCCGGGACGCAGCAGATCCCGTCCGGTGGAGCCGTCGTCGGCCAGCGTGAGGCCGCGCACCACGGCCACGGGGATGGCGGTGAGCTTGCCCTTGACCAGGTCGGCCGCGGCGGCGATCTCGTCGGCGACGGCCACTTCGGTCACCAGGAGTTCGTTGCCGTGCCGGTCGACGGCCCCGGCGTAGCCGTGCAGCACCGGCACTCCGGCGGCGCCGATGGCGGCGTCAGTCTGGCCGTTGCGCCACGCGCGGCCCATGGTGTCGGTGATGACCACCCCGACCGAGACGCCCAGACTGTCCCGCAGACCCGCGCGCAGCTTGGCGGCGCTGCCGTCGGGGTCGACCGGTAGCAGGGCCAACTCGGTGGTGCCGATGTTCGAACCGTCCACGCCGGCGGCGGCCTGGATGAGACCGAGTGCGTTCTCGGTGATCAGGGTGCGGCCCTTGCGGGCCAGTACCCGGACCGCTTCGCCGTCGATCAGCTTGCGGCGCAACTCGTCGCGGGCTTCGGGGTCCGACGGTGCGGCGACGATGCGGCCCTCGCACTTGGAGAGCACCTTGCTGGTGACCACCACGACGTCACCGTCGCGCAGCCATGGCGCCGCGCCGGCCAGTGCAGCCGTCAGGTCGTCACCGGGACGGAACTCCGGCAGCCCGGGCACCGGCAGGATCTCGATGGCTGCTGCCGCGCCGTGTTCGGGGCCGCTCACAAGTCGGCCGTCGCGACGCCGGCGAGTTCGAGGCCCGCGCGCACCATCTCCGCGGTGGCGCTCGGATCCGTCATCAGCAGCGGGATGGATCGAACTGCGACACCGGCGATCTCGGCGTGGTCATCTTCGGAGATCAGCCAGCCGTCGAGTACCCCGGTGCCCGACCGCGCGCCGTGGTGCCTGCCGACCGCCTCGGACGTCGATTCGACGCCGATCACGGTCAGGCACTCATCGGCCATGCCGCGCAACGGCTTTCCGGCGATGATCGGCGAATAGCCCACGACGCGGGCCGGTGTGGACCGCAGCGCACCCCGGATGCCGGGGATGGTCAGGATGGCGCCGATGCTGACCACCGGATTGGACGGCGCGATGAAGACGACATCGGCCTGGGTGATGGCGTCGACGACATCCGGTCCTGCCGTGGCTTTTTCCGCACCGACGAAGGCGAAGCTGTGCGTCGGGACCGCGGCGCGGTAGCGCACCCACCACTCCTGGAAGTGCACCGCGCGGCGTTCGTTGGTTTCGGGATCGGTGATGACGACGTGGGTTTCGCTGCGGTCATCGCTGGCGGGCAACAATCGGGCGCCCGGTGTCCACCGGGCACACAGCGCCTCGGTCACCTGCGAGAGCGGATAGCCGGCGCGCAGCATCTGGCTGCGCACCAGATGGGTGCCCAGGTCGCGGTCGCCGAGCCCGAACCAGTCGGGTTGCACACCGTAGGCCGCGAGTTCCTCCTTGGCGTGCCAGGTTTCGTCGCGGTGACCCCAGCCGCGCTCCTGGTCGATGCCGCCGCCCAGGGTGTACATGCAAGTGTCCAGGTCAGGGCAGATTCGTACCCCGTGCATCCAGGCGTCGTCGCCGATGTTGACCACCGCGGTCAGTTCGTGCGGGGACCCCCCGGGGTCGGCGAACTGGCCGAGCCCCAGCAACTTCTGCACGCCCAACAAGAAACGCGCGCCGCCGACGCCGCCGACCAGAACAGTGACCCTCACACCGACCGAGAGTAGTCCGGCGACGATGCGCTGCGAGGAACGAGCAGGGCTGAGGAGCCGGACCGGGTGATTCAGCGGAGGCCGATGCTGAGCGGGTGCCGAGCGGCGGACGGTCGATGCGGTGCACTCGGGGTTTGGGGCACCGGCAGGTAGCCCCGTAGGATCACTTCGCGGTCACGGTCACGACACGCCCAGGACTCGACACACGGAAATGTCAGTGTCGAATGGTATGAATTCCGGTTCTTCCTCTTGACCTCGACAGCTAACCCGTGTCTAATCACATCAGTGTCATTCCGGTTGGGGCGCCGGTTCCGGTGTTACAGACGGATATTCGATCACATGTTCGAAGATGGCCGCAGAATAAATAGTGGGCGACATTCATTAGGCACTGACGAAACCAAGGTGAGGAGGCGGAACATGTCCTATGAGCACCTTGTTGGCGCATTTGGAAGTGCCGCTATTGGCAGTACCCCGCAAAACAATCTGAGTCCGGCAGTTCCGGTTGTTCCGGAACCGTCGATATTGGCAGTGCGACCCCATTTGAGTTTGGTGGCCGACACTTTCGTACCGGATCCAGATAGCGAAGAGAATCAATGGCAGGACCGCGCATTGTGCGCGCAAACCGACCCGGAGGCGTTCTTCCCGGAAAAGGGTGGCTCCACCCGTGAGGCCAAGCGGATCTGCCTGGGCTGCGAAGTGAAGGACGAATGCCTCGACTACGCCCTGGCGCACGACGAGCGGTTCGGCATCTGGGGCGGACTCTCCGAGCGGGAGCGTCGTCGCCTCAAGCGCGGCATCATCTGATCTTGCCCCGCGGGCAGCTACGTCGCAGGCTTCAGTCGCTATCCATGGTCGGGTCGATCACGGACGGCTCGACGCCCAGGTAAGTGGCCACCTGGGCCACCAGAATGTCATGCAGTAGTTCGGTCAATTCCAAGCTGTCTTTGGCGCGCCGCTCAATAGGCTTGCGAAACAACACGATTCGCGCCCGCGTCGAATTTCCCCTGACATCGACACCGGCCGGGATCAACCTCGCGAGCGCGATGGGTCCATCAGCCACCACCTCGGGCGGGAACTGTACGTTCTCCGGGTCGCGCGGCGAGATGCGCGGAATCTCGTCCACCGCGACATCAAGGCCCGACACCCGATCCTGCCAACGGCGTTCGATGGGCTCGTAGGCCTCCAACACCGCCATGTCGAATCTTTCGGCGCGACTGCGCCATCCCGGCACCGTCGAGGGCAGCAGTGGGCCGCGCACTTCACGACCATGTCGCGACGCCGACCGGATGCCCTGGCGGGTACGCCGGGAGCTGGGGGAATCCGCCACCGGCCGATCGTAACGGTTGGACATCACCACGATGACGACTGCGCGTGTCCGGCGGTGCGCGGTCCTCGCAGCGCGATAGCCTCACGAGCGTGAATGTTCCCCGTCGCTGCTGCCGGCCCGGGTGCCCGCACTATGCCGTGGCGACGCTGACCTTCGTCTACTCGGATTCGACGGCTGTCGTCGGGCCCTTGGCGACTGTTCGTGAACCACATTCCTGGGATCTGTGCGTCACCCATGCTGGTCGAATCACCGCCCCGCGCGGCTGGGAGTTGATGCGGCACGCGGGGCCTCTGCCCACCCATCCCGACGAAGATGACCTGGTGGCACTGGCCGACGCGGTTCGCGAGGGTCGCGACGGAGTGTCCACCGGCACCCCCGTCAGCGGCTTCTCCGACCCCGGCACCCACCCCGGCGTGCACGCCACCGTCAACGGCGGTGCGGTGCTTGCCCCGCCCGGTCACCGACCGGCCACCGGCACCGGACGGCGCCGCGGTCATCTACGGGTACTGCCAGACCTCACCGATTGATTCCGACAGAGTCTGACCTCGGGTGGGCGTGCACGGTTTTCACCGCATAAGCCAACCCGTCGAACGGCTAGGCTGGCGGACAAGGTCGTCCCGTCAGGAGAGCTGTTGATGTCACCATCCGCAAGGTCCGCCGACGCGGTTGCACGCGTCATCAAGGCTTATGACGTGCGTGGTCTGGTCGGCGAGGAGATCGACGAGGCCTTTGTCGCCGAGGTCGGCGCCGCGTTCGCCCGACTGGTGCGCGCCGACAGCACCCGGGTGGTCATCGGCTACGACATGCGGGAGAGCAGCCCGGCACTGGCCGCGGCGTTCGCTTCCGGCGTCACCAGCCAGGGCCTCGACGTGGTCCGCATCGGGTTGGCGTCCACCGATCAGCTGTACTTCGCCTCGGGCCGGCTGGATTGTCCCGGGGCGATGTTCACCGCGAGCCACAACCCCGCCGCCTACAACGGCATCAAACTCTGTCGCGCAGGTGCCAAGCCGGTGGGGCAGGACACCGGTCTGGCCACCATCCGCGAGGAGCTGGTCACCGGCGTGCCCGAATTCGACGGGCCCACAG
>JBEVHL010000393.1:0-2637 GCA_040511255.1 Mycobacterium sp.
ACATTGAGCTGGTAGCCCGGCCGCGCGCTGGCCAACACGGTGCGCGGGTCCACCCCGGCTGAACCGAAGATTTTGCGCAGGTTCGCCACGTAGACGTGCAGATTGTGGGTCGCGTCAGCGCGCGCAGAATCCCCCCAGATCGCATCGATGATCGAGTCCCTCGGCACCGGGCGGTTGCGGTTGATCAGAAGAAGCGCGAGCACCGCGCGCTGCTTCGGGGTGCCCAACGGCACCGGCTGACGGTTCACGCTGACCTGTAGCGGACCCAGCACGCAGAAGTCCAGAGTCATTGATCAACTGCGAGTTTCACCACGGGATGGGGGCCCGCATCGGTCACATAGACGTTGCCGGCCCCGTCGACCGCCACCCCCTGAGGGTCGTTCAGGCCGGTGAAGGGCAGCGGGAGCGCCGCTGCCGCGCCGGGCCGGAGCTCGACGATCCCTGCATTGGCGCGGTCAGTGACGTAGACGCTGCCGTTCGTGCCGATGGCCACCCCCTGGGGATCGTTGACGCCGGTGAACGGCAAGGCGGTGGCCACCGTGGAGCCTGCCGCCAAGCGCATCACCCGGTTGTTACCCGTGTCGGTGACGACGACACCGCCCGTCGCATCGACGGCGACGCCGCGAGGATCGTTGAGGTCCGCGAACGGCAGCTGGACCGCCGCCGTGGTGCCTGCCGGCAGGAACAGCACCCGATCGTTGCCACGATCGACGACGTAGACGTCGCCTGCCGCACTGGCGATGATGCCGCGGGGATCGTTGAGTCCGCTGAACGGCAACGGGATCGCCCCGGGGGCACCCGCAGGCAGCCACATCACCCGGTCGTTGCTCGAGTCGGTGACGTAGACGTCGCCCTTCGCATCGACCGCCACGTCGCGCGGGTTCTTGAGCCCGCTGAACGGCAGCTGGGTGGCAGCGGTGGCGCCGACCTCCAGTCGCATCACCCGGTCTGTGCCGATGCCGGTGACGTACACGGTCCCGGCAGCATCGACCGCGACCCCGGCAGCGACGGGAAGCCCCGGAAACGGCAGGAAGGTCTGTGCGGAATAACCCTGGCCGACGGGTATGGCCACAGTGCCGGTGTTATCGGTTGACGGCGCAACCGGGTCGGACGACGGCCGAACGACGACGATGATGGTGGCCAGCACGACCGCCACCACTGCTGCAAGGACAATTGCGATGACCTTGCGCGACCGCACTTTACGCTGTTCTGGTGGCGCGATCGCCGCGATGTCGGTGGCGCCCGTTGCCGCGCGGGCCGCGTTCGCCAGGTCCCGAACGCTCGGGTAGCGCTCGTCGGGATCCTTGGCCATTCCCTTGGCGATGACCGCATCGAGAGCGGTGGGTACGTCGGGCACGGTGGCACTGGGCTGTGGTGGTGCAGTGTGCAGGTGGTGGGCGATCATGCCCTGTATGCCCATATCGCTGGAGAACGGCGGCTTGCCCGTCAGGCACTCGTGAAGTACACACGCCAGCGCGTAAACATCCACGCGCGCATGGGTTTTCACGGCGGCACCGATGGCCTCAGGCGCCATGTACGCCGCGGTACCGATGGTCTCTCCGGCCTTCGTCAGCGTGTGGTCACCGGACGCGTGCGCGATGCCGAAGTCGATCAGATAGGCGAAGTCGTTGTCAGACACCAGGATGTTCGACGGTTTGACGTCGCGGTGCACCAGTCCGACGTCGTGGGCTGCCTGAAGTGCGCCCGCCACCTGGGTGATGATCGCCACCGCCCGCGTGGGCGTCAGCGCACCTTCCCGCTTGAGCAACGTGCGTAAGTCTGTGCCGTCGACCAACCGCATGTTCAGGAAGAGTCGACCGTCCAGGTCGCCGAAGTCGTGGATCGGGATGACGTGCGGCTCGGTCAGCTGTGCCACCGCTTCGCACTCCCGCCGGAACCGTTCACGCGGCTCCGCGTCCTCGGCGGAGTGTTCCGGCAACACCTTCAGCGCGACGACCCGATTGGTCTGCCGGTCGCGTGCCCGCCACACCTGGCCCATGCCACCCGCGCCCACCAGGGACAACAGCTCGTAACGGCCAAAGGTGCGGAGTGGCTCCGCGCCCTGGGTGGTGTCGCGCGCCTGGGGCGTGCCGTGGGCAGCATCGTCACCGGTCGGCGCACCCTCGGTGTCATCCCCGCCGTCTACGACCGTGTCATCCATGGTGCTGCTGCGAACTCCTGTGACCGGCCGACCCTGTAGGCGTCCATTCAACCAGCAGAAACGTCAGTTCGACGGCTTATAGGCGGCGTTGAGGTTTTGTTGAGGACTGCGCCCGATGCTTTCTCTCAACCAGCCACACGGAGTGGCTTCGAGAAGAGGAAGTCACATGATCACCACTCGCATCGCCACCGCCGCGGCCCTCCTCGCTTTCGGACTCGCCGGCCTGGGCGGCACCGTGGTGGCCCTCGCCGCACCGGCGCACGCCGACACCGCGACCGTTACCCACATCGACGGCACCGCGATGACGGGCACCGCCGGACCGGCCGTCGAAGACGCCGACACGATTCCCCACGAACTGGAAAACGCCACCCGCGGCCCGGATGTCGCCGCCGTCCCCGCACCCGGCAGCGCCGCCAGCCAGCCCCACGTGCCCTTCCCGCACGATCCGGCCCCGCACAGCGAACACAACGGCCAGG
>JBEVHL010000394.1:0-6094 GCA_040511255.1 Mycobacterium sp.
CTGCTGTGGGCCGTGCAGCGGCTCATCGGTGGGCTGTCCAGCATCGGTGCCGAGCGCGATATCGCGTCGCGGTTGCACGTGGTGCTGCCCGGCTCGCCCAACCGCGGCATGTTCGGCGGTGACGGCGCTTACGGCGAATCGAAGTCCGCCCTCGACGCCCTCGTCACCCGCTGGAGCGCGGAATCGTCCTGGGCCGAGCGGGTCAGCCTGGCGCACGCGCTGATCGGCTGGACCAAGGGCACCGGGCTGATGGGTCATAACGACGCCATCGTCGACGCTGTCGAAGAGGCAGGGGTGACCACGTACACCACGCAGGAGATGGCGGCCATGCTGCTGGGCCTGTGTGATGCCGAGCAGAAGGTGGCCGCGTCGTTCTCGCCTGTGAAGGTCGACTTCACCGGTGGGCTCGGCGATATCGAGATCGACATGGCCGCGCTCGCCGCCAAGGCGCGCGAGGACATGGCCAAGGATGGGGCGGCGGCCGATACCGACGAACCCGATCTCGGCACCATCGCCGCGCTGCCTTCGCCGCCGCGTGGCTACACGCCGGCACCGCCGCCGGCCTGGGCGGATCTGGATATCGATCCAGCCGACCTGGTGGTCATCGTCGGTGGCGCCGAACTCGGCCCGTACGGCTCGTCGCGCACCCGCTTCGAGATGGAGGTCGACAACGAACTGTCCGCCGCAGGCGTGCTCGAACTCGCCTGGACCACCGGGCTGATCAAGTGGGAGGACGACCCCAAGCCGGGTTGGTACGACGCCGCATCCGGTGACCTGGTGCCCGAAGCCGAACTGGTGGAGCGCTATCACGACACCGTGGTCGAGCGCTGTGGTGTGCGTCAGTTCGTCGACGACGGGGCGATCGACGCCGATTACGCGTCGCCGCTGCTGGTTTCGGTGTTCCTGGACAAGGACTTCTCGTTCGTGGTGTCCAGCGAGACCGACGCCCGCGCGTTCGTCTCCTACGATCCGGAGCACACCGTCGCTCGCCCGGTTCCCGGGTCCAGTGACTGGCAGGTGATCCGCAAGGCGGGCACCGAGATCCGCGTGCCACGCAAGACCAAGCTGTCGCGGACCGTCGGGGCGCAGATCCCGACCGGGTTCGACCCGACGGTGTGGGGGATCACGCCGGACATGGTCAACTCGATCGACCGGGTGGCGCTGTGGAACCTCGTCGCGACCGTCGACGCGTTCCTCTCGGCCGGGTTCTCTCCGACCGAACTGATGCGCTGGGTGCACCCCAGCCTGGTGGCCAGCACGCAGGGCACCGGGATGGGTGGGCTGACCTCGATGCAGACGATGTTCCACGGCAACCTGCTCGGCCAGAACAAGCCGAACGACATCCTGCAGGAGACCCTGCCGAATGTGGTTGCCGCCCATGTCATCCAGGCATATGTCGGCAGCTACGGCTCGATGGTCCATCCGGTTGGCGCCTGCGCCACGGCGGCGGTGTCCCTCGAAGAAGGTGTGGACAAGATTCGGCTTGGCAAGGCCGAACTGGTCGTCACCGGCGGTTACGACGACCTGACACTGGAAGCCGTGATCGGCTTCGGTGACATGGCCGCTACGGCCGATACCGAGGTGATGCGGGCCAAGGGCATCAGCGATTCGAAGTTCTCCCGTGCCAACGACCGTCGTCGCCTCGGCTTCGTCGAGGCACAGGGCGGTGGCACCATCCTGCTGGCCCGCGGCGACCTCGCCGTGAAGATGGGTCTGCCGGTGCTCGCGGTGGTGGGCTACGCGCAGTCGTTCGCCGACGGCGTGCACACCTCCATCCCGGCACCCGGCCTGGGTGCGCTCGGCGCAGGCCGTGGCGGCAGGGACTCGGTGCTGGCTCGCTCGCTGGCCAAGCTCGGCGTTGGGCCCGATGACGTCGCGGTGATCTCCAAGCACGACACCTCGACGTTGGCCAACGATCCCAACGAGCAGGAGCTGCATGAGCGGCTGGCCAACTCGATGGGCCGGTCCGACGGCGCCCCGTTGTTCATCGTGTCGCAGAAGACGCTGACGGGTCACGCCAAGGGCGGCGCGGCGGTGTTCCAGATGATGGGCCTGTGCCAGATTCTGCGCGACGGCGTCATCCCGCCGAACCGCAGCCTGGACTGTGTCGACGACGAGCTCTCGGGTTCCAGTCACTTCGTCTGGGTGCGTGAGACATTGAAGCTGGGGGAGAAGTTCCCGATCAAGGCCGGTCTGGTGACCAGCCTCGGGTTCGGACACGTCTCAGGTCTGGTCGCACTGGTCCACCCGCAGGCGTTTCTGGCAACGCTGAGCCCGGCCGAGCGCGAGACCTACCTCGCCAAGTCGGAGCAGCGCATCGTGTCCGGACAGCGTCGGTTGGCCTCGGCGATCGCCGGTGGCAAGCCGATGTACGAGAAGCCGGGAGATCGTCGCTTCGACCACGATTCGCCGGAGAAGCGTCAGGAGTCGGCGATGCTGCTCAACGCCGCTTCCCGACTCGGTGACGATGACATCTACATCCAGTGAGTCATCGGTTAGGGTCGCGGCCGTGGAATTAGTCGTCACATGTCAGTAGTGGGTATCGGCATCGACCTGGTCTTCATTCCGGACTTTGCGGAGCAGGTCGACCAGCCGGGAACGGTGTTCGCCGAGACGTTCACGCCGGGGGAGCGCCGCGACGCCGCCGACAAGAGTTCGGTGGCGGCGCGGCACCTCGCCGCCCGGTGGGCGGCCAAAGAGGCTGTCATCAAGGCGTGGTCGGGTTCGCGGTTCGCGCAACGCCCGATGCTGCCCGAGGGTATCCACCGCGATATCGAGGTGGTCACCGACATGTGGGGCAGGCCGAAGGTCCGGCTCACCGGCGCCATCGCCGAGCATCTCAGCGATGTGACGATCCACGTGTCGCTGACCCACGAGGGCGACACCGCCGCCGCGGTCGCCATCTTGGAGACCTCCTAAGCGCGAGCGGGCAGCCATGTGCATATCGCGATGCTCAGGGTGCACAAGGCTGCCCGCCGATTAATCTGGACCCATGAGCGATCTCGTCGAACGCGTGCAAGCTGTCCTGCCGTCGGTGCGTAAAGATCTGGAGGAGCTGGTCCGGATCCAGTCGGTGTGGGCGGACCCCGCCCGCCGCGATGAGGTGCATCGCAGCGCGCAGGCGGTGCACGACCTGTTCACCGGCGTCGGGTTCACCGACGTGCGGATCGTCAGCGAGGGCGGTGCGCCCGCGGTGATCGCCCGGCATCCCGCGCCGCCGGGTGCCCCGACCGTGCTGCTGTACGCCCACCACGATGTCCAGCCCGAGGGTGACCCCGAGCAGTGGCAGTCGGCACCGTTCGAACCGACCGAACGCGACGGCCGACTCTACGGGCGCGGCACGGCCGACGACAAAGCCGGTATCGCAACACATCTGGCGGCACTGCGGGCCTTCGACGGGCAGCCGCCGGTGGGTGTGACGGTATTCGTCGAGGGTGAAGAGGAATCGGGTTCGCCGTCGCTGGGCAGACTGCTCGCCGCACACCAGGACCTGCTGGCCGCCGACGTCATCATCATCGCCGACTCGGACAACTGGAGTACCGAGATCCCATCGCTGACCGTGTCGCTGCGCGGCATGGCCGATTGCGTGGTGGAGGTCGAGACCCTCGATCACGGTCTGCACTCGGGGATGTGGGGCGGGGTGGTGCCCGACGCCGTCTCGGCACTGGTGCGGTTGCTCACCACGCTGCATGACGACGACGGCAATGTCGCGGTGGCGGGTCTGCACGTGGGCACCGCCAGCGACGTGGACTACACCCCGGAACGCGTGCGCGCAGACACCGGCATGCTCGACGGCGTGCAGGAGATCGGCTCCGGCTCTGTGCCGCAACGGCTTTGGGCCAAACCCGCCATCACGATCATCGGCATCGACACGACGTCCATTGCGGCGTCATCGAATACGTTGATCCCGCGGGCCCGGGCGAAGGTCAGCTTGCGGATCGCGCCCGGCGGTGACGCCGTCGAGCACCTGGACATCCTGCGCAAGCACCTGGAGGAGCATGCGCCGTGGGGGGCGCACGTCACCGTCACGCCGGGGGATTCCGGCCAGCCGTACGCCATCGACGCCACCGGGCCGATCTACGACGCTGCCCGGGTGGCGTTCCGGCAGGCGTGGGGAGTCGACGCGGTCGACACCGGGGTGGGCGGATCGATCCCGTTCATCGCCGAGTTCGCCAAGGCGTTTCCGGCGGCCACCATCCTGGTCACCGGCGTCGAAGACCCGAACACCCAGGCGCACAGCATTAACGAGAGCCTGCACCTGGGCGTGCTCGAGCGCGCCGCCACCGCGGAGGCGCTGCTGCTGGAGGCTCTGGGCTAGACGGACAGGTCGCGCCGCAGTTTGGCGACGTGACCGGTGGCCTTGACGTTGTACTGCGCCACCTCGATATTGCCCTTCTCGTCGACGACGAACGTCGAGCGGATGACACCCTGCACCGTCTTGCCGTACATCTTCTTCTCGCCGAAGGCGCCCCACGCGCTCAGCACCTTCTTGTCCGGGTCGGACAGCAACGGGAATGTCAGGCCCTCGGCGTCGCGGAACTTCGCCAACTTCTCCGGTTTGTCCGGCGAGATGCCGATGACGTCCAGGCCGGCCTCGTTGAGCTGGGCGAGGCTGTCGCGGAAATCGCAGGCCTGTTTGGTGCACCCCGGTGTCGACGCAGCGGGGTAGAAGTAGACGATGACCTTGCGGCCGGCGAAGTCCGTCAGTTTCACGGTGCTGCCGTCGGCGGCAGCCAGGCTGAATGTGGGGGCTTTGTCGCCCTGTGCGAGTCGCGCGGTCTCGGTCAACGCTTTTCCTTTCGCGGGTCCCGGATGGTCCCCGTCTCGAACGTGTCCTACCGGTGCAGCGGTGAGCGACCCGGCTGAACTAGGGTAGTTCCGCAAGGCAGCACCTCGAACGAGAGCCCATGCGGGGCCCGTTGAGTGGCGAACGCGAAGGAAAGCGAGCAACCGTGGCGGACCGAGATCCCGACGTCATCAAGCAGGAGATCGATGCGGCCCGTGATCAGCTGGCGTCGACGGTCGATTCGCTGGCTGTTCGCGCCAACCCACGGCGGATCGCCGATGACGTCAAAGCGGGGGTCATCGCGTTCGTGAAGAAACCTGCGGTGGCGGCGACGCTGGCAGGCGTCGGCCTGGTGACGGTGGTGTTGGTCATTCGTCGCTCCCGCAGCTGATCGCTGCGTTCGCTGGTTCTCCGGGCTAGCGGCGACGGAACCAGCCGGTGAGGGACAGCCGGGAGGCGGGCGGGTTCGCTCGCAGGCCGAGCCTGCTGCAGCTGTAGACCTGCAATGGGCTGGGTGCTGCCGGTTGCGGAGCTACGTCGGTGTGGACATGATCGTTCGCCGTGGTTGCTCCGCAGTGACACACCGACATCGGCATTGGCTAAGGCCTCGATCCGTTCCTTCATAGCTGGCCGCGTCCACCACGCGGAACTTCAGCTAACAAGACCATAACAGCTACACGAGAGATCTGCGCAGGAAAAGTCGCCAATTTGGCCGGTGGTTTACGCGACCCGTTACCGCTGGTTACGCACGTGAGCCGCCTAGTGGCTTGATTTCCTGTGATCGGCAGCACATTCTGGTTACGGCTGTGACCACTGATCGGGTGAGGCGGGTGGGCCTACTGAGGCAACTTTCCGAATGTTGCTCGACTGAATTGACGCTCAGGCAGTAAAAGCCGACCCTGGAATGGCTGGTCGAAGTGCGGATCGAGCAGGCTCGAGCCTTGGGCGCTGCGCACGCGCGGTCCACCTCGGCGGATGGCCCGGGGCAGCCCGGGGCAGCCCGGGGCAGCGCCGGCGCTGTCGGCCCGGAAACGACAAAAGTCGGACCGTATCCGGTCCGACTTGTCGAAATTCCACTGACCTGCGGGGCTAACGTGGTGCGCCGTCAGGGTTTCGAACCCCGGACCCGCTGATTAAGAGTCAGCTGCTCTACCAACTGAGCTAACGGCGCGTCAAACTGCGTGTGAGACATTAACAGGCCCAACCCGTCGGGGCGAAATCCGTACACTGTGAACTAGCTGGGAGCCCCTCGACATCGCAGTGCCGTCGGCATCCATCTGCCCTTAGACTATTGCCAAGATTGCTGAG
>JBEVHL010000395.1:0-4841 GCA_040511255.1 Mycobacterium sp.
AACTCCTCGGCGACCAGACGCCGGTGTTGATGGACATCGCCACCGCCGCGAACTTCCCGTGCCAACGCCCGTTCTCCGAGCATCTCGGTGTCGCCGAACTGCCCGAGTACCGAATCCTGCCGAACGCGAAACAGGTGGTCGTGTCGTCCAACCAGTGGCAGTCGGCACAGAAGGGCGGACCGTTCTTGTTCATCCAGGCGCTGCTGACCACGTCGGCGGTACCCACCTACCTGCGCGGCGACTGGTATCAGGACTGGGGTTCGCTGGAACGGTATGACCGCGTGGTCCCGCAGTCCCAGGCGCCGAACGCCGTCGTCGACCAGGGTGCGGTGAACGTGTACGGCTGGCACCGCGCCGGGCCGATCAGGGCGCTCCCGTGACCGCGGCCGTGACCGCGCCGCCGGTGCAGCCGGCCCCGGACGCCGACAAGACCATCCGGATCACCCGCTGGGTGGCGATGATCGCCGGCCTGATCGGTTTCCTGTTGTCGGCCGCGACGCCGATCCTGCCGGTCACCCAGACCACGGCGACGCTGAACTGGCCCCAAGGCGGCGAGCTGACCAACGTCACCGCGCCGCTGATCACCCTCTCCCCGGTGTCGATGACGGCGACGATTCCGTGCCAGGTCATCCGCACCTTGCCTGCCGCGGGCGGGCTGGTGCTGGGCACCGCACCGACCAAGGGCAAAGACGCCGGCCTGAACGCGCTGTTCGTCAACGTCACGGCGCAACGGGTCGACATCACCGACCGCAACGTCGTGGTGGCCAGCGTGCCGCGCGCCGACGTGCTGTCGCCGGCCTGCCAGCGGATCGAGATCACCTCCAGCACTGACGGCACCTTCGCGACGTTCGTCGGGCTAAAGAAGACCGACGGCTCGGCGCAACGCTCCGGGTTCGCCGACCCCAACCTGCGGCCTGCCATCGTCGGCGTCTTCACCGACCTGAAAGGTGCCGCCCCGCAAGGGCTGTCGCTGTCGGCCACCATCGACACCCGGTTCACCAGTGGCCCGACCCCGCTGAAACTGACCGCGATGCTGCTGGCCGTCATCGCGACGGTGGTTGCGCTGGTCGCACTTTGGCGGCTGGACCGCCTGGACGGCCGACGGATGCAACGCCTGATCCCGGGCCGCTGGCGGACGTTCACCGCCGTCGACGTCACCGTCATCGGCGGGTTCCTGCTGTGGCATGTGATGGGAGGCAACTCCTCCGACGACGGCTACATCCTGCAGATGGCGCGCGTCGCCGATCACGCCGGCTACATGTCGAACTACTTCCGCTGGTTCGGCAGCCCGGAGGACCCGTTCGGCTGGTTCTACAACGTGCTCGCGCTGATGACCCACGTGAGCGACGCCAGCATCTGGATGCGGTTGCCCGACTTGATCTGTGCGCTGGTCTGCTGGTTGCTGCTGAGCCGCGAGGTGCTGCCCAGATTGGGCCCCGCGGTAGTGGCGAGCCGACCCGCCCTGTGGTCGGCAGGCCTGGTGCTGATGGCCGCCTGGATGCCGTTCAACAACGGGCTGCGTCCCGAAGGCCAGATCGCCACCGGGGCCCTGATCACCTACGTGCTCATCGAACGGGCCATCGGGTCCGGGCGCCTCACGCCCGCGGCACTGGCGATCACCACCGCCGCCTTCACCCTCGGCATCCAGCCGACCGGTCTCATCGCGGTGGCCGCGCTGCTCGCCGGTGGCCGACCGATCGTGCGGATCCTGGTGCGCCGCCGCAAACTGGTCGGCACCTGGCCACTGATCCTGCCGCTGCTCGCCGCGGGCACCATCATCCTGGCCGTGGTGTTCGCCGACCAGACACTGGCAACGGTGTTGGAAGCCACCAGGATTCGCACCGCGATCGGGCCCAGCCAGGCCTGGTACACCGAGAACCTGCGCTACTACTATCTGATCTTGCCGACCGTCGACGGATCCCTGTCGCGCCGCTTCGGCTTCCTCATCACCGCGCTGAGCCTGTTCACCTCCATGTTCATCATGTTGCGCCGCAAGCGCGTGCCCGCCGTCGCCCGCGGCCCGGTGTGGCGCCTGATGGGCATCATCTTCGGCACGGTGTTCTTCCTGATGTTTACCCCGACCAAGTGGGTGCACCACTTCGGCCTGTTCGCCGCCGTGGGCGCCGCGATGGCGGCCGTGGCCACGGTGCTGGTGTCCCCGGCGGTGCTGCGCTGGTCGCGTAACCGGATGGCGTTCCTGGCCGCGCTGCTGTTCATCCTGGCGCTGTGCTGGGCGACCACCAACGGCTGGTGGTACGTCTCCAGCTACGGCGTGCCGTTCAACAACGCCAAGCCGGCGATCGCCGGAATCACGGTCAGCACAATCTTTCTCGCCCTGTTCGTGATCGTGGTGATCTATGCGGCGTGGCTGCATTTCGCGCCACGAGACCGTGGCGAGGGCCGGTTGGCCAGGCTGCTCACCGCGGCGCCGATCCCACTGGCGGCCGGCTTCATGGTGGTGGTGTTCGTCGCGTCGCTGTTGATCGGCGTCGTGCGTCAGTACCCGACGTTCTCCAACGGGTCCTCCAATCTGCGGGCGTTCGCCGGCGGCTGCGGGCTGGCCGACGACGTGCTGGTCGAACCCGACGCCAATGCCGGCTTCCTGACGCCGGTACCCGGCGACTTCGGGCCGCTGGGCCCCCTCGGCGGCGTCGGGCCGGTCGGCTTCACCCCCAACGGCGTGCCGGATCACATTGTCGCCGAGTCGATTCGGATGGACAACCCGATGCCGGGCACCGACGACGACTGGAATCAGCCGGTCGCACTGAAGACTCCCGGGGTGAACGGTTCGACGGTGCCGCTGCCGTACGGGCTCGACCCGGCGCGGGTGCCCGTTGCGGGCAGCTACGTGGTGGGTCCGCAGCAGCAGGCGACGCTCAACTCCGCGTGGTACCAGCTGCCCGCCCGCGACGACGCCCACCCGTTGGTCGTGATCACCGCGGCGGGCACCATCACCGGGATCAGCGTGTTCAACGGACTGACCGAAGGCCAGGCCGTCCAGCTGGAATACGGTCATGCCGACCCCTCCGGCGCGCCGGTGCCCACCGGGCGGGTCACGCCGTACGATCTCGGACCGGCGCCGTCCTGGCGCAATCTGCGGTTCGCCCGCGACGAGATCCCTTCCGACGCAACGTTTGTCCGGGTGGTCGCCGAGGACAGGTCGCTGACGCCCGGCGACTGGATCGCCGTGACGCCACCGCGGCTGCCCGAAGTGCGGTCGGTACAGGAATTCGTCGGCTCCCAGCAGCCGGTCCTGATGGACTGGGCCGTTGGACTGGCCTTCCCCTGCCAGCAGCCGATGCTGCACGCCGACGGCGTCACCGAGGTGCCGAAGTTCCGCATCACCCCGGATTACGACGCCAAGCGCAAGGACACCGACACCTGGGAGGACGGCATCAACGGCGGCCTGCTCGGCATCACCGACGTGCTGCTGCGCGCCCACGTGATGGCGACCTATCTGTCGCACGACTGGGGCCGGGACTGGGGTTCGCTGCGGCAGTTCAGCAGCATCGTGGACGCCAGCCCCGCTCAGATCGAGCTCGGCACCGCCACTCACAGCGGGTTGTGGAGTCCCGGCAAGATTCGCATTCAACCCTAGCCAGATCGGCCTACGCTGACTTCTGGCGGCTACGGCTGCTTCGGCAGTCACACCGCCACGGAAAACGGGGCCGGGCGGTTCGGGTGGCGCCGACGGTTCCTGCGGGTGTCTGGCCCAGCACTGTCCACCCTTGCATTCGCGAGAAGGGACAAACCTGAGATGAACACACCCAGCACCACGACGGCCGTCGACCCCGACAAACTGATGAGCTTCGTGTTCCGCGCCGTGGAAGAAGCCGGTGCCGCATTGAACTGCGCCTTGGTCGTCATGGGCGATCGACTCGGCTACTACCGGGCAATGGCCGACCGCGGGCCGATGACGCCGACGGAACTGTCGGTGCGCACCGGCACCGACGAGCACTATGCGCGGGAATGGCTCAACGCGCAGGCTGCAGGGTCCTTCGTGTCGTACGACGCGGCAACCGGGCGCTACCATCTGCCACCTGAGCAGGCGGTGGCCCTCGCCGACGAGACCAGCGCCGCCTTCGTCGTCGGCCTGTTCCAGATCGCGCACGGCACAGCACGGGACGCGCAGCACGTCATCGATGTCGCACACACCGCAGACGGGATCGGCTGGGGAGAGCACAATTCTGACGTCCATGTGGGGTGCGAACGGTTCTTCCGTCCGACGTACGCCGCACACCTGGTGGCGGATTGGATACCTGCCCTGGACGGGGTCACCGACAAGCTGGCCACCGGCGGGAAGGTGGCAGATGTGGGCTGCGGCCACGGCGCATCGACACTCCTGATCGCCGAGGCCTTTCCCGAGGCGGAAATCCGCGGCAGCGATCCTCATGCGGCATCCATCGCGACCGCCACCGAGCGGGCCCGCGAAAGCACGGCCGGTGCCAGGGTCAGCTTCGAGCAGGTGGGCGCTCAAGCTTTCACCGGCGGACCGTACGACCTCGTTCTCACCCTGGACTGTCTGCACGATATGGGCGATCCCGTCGGCGCCGCGCGCCATGTCAGATCGGAGATCGCCGACGACGGTGCCTGGATGATCGTCGAGCCCCGGGCGGGTGACCGGGCCGAGGACAACTACAACCCGATCGGCCGCGCCTACTACGGGTTCTCGACGTTGTTGTGCACCCCGGCATCGCTGGCGCAGCCCGTCGGGCTCGCCTTGGGGACTCAGGCAGGTCCCGCCCGCATCGAAGAAGTGGTGACCACCGCCGGATTCACCAGGTTCCGCCTGGCCGCACAGACACCGTTCAACAATGTCTTCGAGGTGCGCCCCTGAGCTC
>JBEVHL010000396.1:0-6520 GCA_040511255.1 Mycobacterium sp.
TGCATGCGGGTGCCACCCGAACTCGGCGACGCCAGCAGGGGCAACCTCTCTGCGGTGGCCCGTTCGACGGCCAACGTGATCTGCTCGGCCGCCGCCACGCCGATCGAGCCGGCCAGGACGTCGAATTCGCAGGCCACTACGGCCACTCGACGCCCGAACACCGTGCCCTCACCGGTCAGGACGGACTCGTCGAGCCCGGTTGCTGCCTGCGCCGCGGCAAGCTCGTCGGCATACCCGGCATCCATCGCCACCGACGGCCCTGCCGTGTCCCAGCTGCGGAACGAGCCGGGATCCAGCACCGTATCGCGCAGGCCACGTGCGGTGATCCGGCTCACGGAGTCAGGTTAACCGGCGGCCCCGAGTCGACCGATGCGCCCGAGGCACGAGGGCGAGGAGGAGCGAGGAAATTTGGCTGTCGATAGGGTGAAGCCATGATTGGTGCGACCCGAGACGGCGACGTGTTGACCTTGGAGATGCAACGCCCCGAGCGGCGCAATGCGCTCAACGGCGAACTGGTCGACGGCCTGCGCGAGGCCATCGAGAAGGCGGCGGGCGAAGACGTGCGCGCTATCGTCCTCACCGGCCAGGGCCATGTGTTCAGTTCGGGCGCCGACCTCTCCGGTGGACAGGGCGTCGCCGACGAGCTCCCCGACAAGGCCAAAGCGCTGAATATCGCGATCGACCAGGCCCCGATCCCCGTGATCGGAGCCGTCAACGGGCCCGCCATCGGAGCCGGTGTCATCCTGTCGATGATTTGCGATCTGCGGGTCGTCGCGCCCGAGGCGTACTTCCAATTCCCTGTCGCGAAATACGGTATTGCGCTGGACAACTGGAGCATTCGTCGGCTCACATCGCTGGTGGGCGCGGGCCGTGCCCGCGGCATGCTGATGGCCGCCGAGCGCCTCACCTCCGAGACCGCCCTGCAGACCGGAATGGCCAACCGCATCGGCACGGTTTCCGACGCCCAGGAGTGGGCCAAGGAGATCGCGGGGTTCGCGCCGTTGGCGCTGCAGCACGCGAAGCGGGTGCTCAACGACGACGGGGCCTACGAGGATCCGTGGCCGTCGCACCAGGAACTGTTCGACCGGGCATGGTCGAGCCAGGACATCATCGAGGCCCAAGTCGCCCGATTCGAAAAACGGCCGCCGAAATTTCAGGGCGCCTGATGCTGCGGGGGGCGGTCAGGTTCGTCGGGGGCACCGCGACGCTGGCCACGGGAGGCTGGCTGCTGAAGGCTTTGCACGGCGCACCCGCGGCGCTGGGCGCAGGCCCGGCCGCCATCGGTGCCGTCGCAGGTGGCTCGCCGCACTTTCACGACGGCGTCTTCGTCAACATCGAACCGGCGTCGGGCACCAGCCTGAGCCGGGAGGAACAAGGCAAGCTGATCCGCGAGATCGTGCTCGGCCGGAACACCGCCGCGCGGCCGGGCGGCGAGATCCCGCTGGTCACCCCGGCGGTCGGTCTGGAGGCCGCCGACGTGGCGGTGACCTGGTACGGGCACTCTTCGGCAGTCATCGAGATCGACGGCTACCGGGTGCTGGCCGACCCGGTGTGGAGCGAACGCTGCTCGCCTTCGCAGACGGTCGGACCCCACCGGCTGCATCCGGTGCCTGCGCCGCTGGAGGCTCTGCCTGCCATCGACGCGGTGATCATCAGCCACGACCACTACGACCACCTCGACATCGACACCATCAAACAACTGGCCCGCACCCAGCGCGCCGTCTTCTTCGTTCCACTCGGCGTCGGCGCGCACCTGCGGGAATGGGGCGTGCCCGAGAACCGGATCGTCGAACTCGACTGGGACCAAAGTGGCCACCTCGGTGATCTGCAACTGGTCTGCACTCCCGCCCGGCACTTCTCGGGCCGGTTCCTGGCGCGGAACACCACGCTGTGGTCGTCGTGGGCCATCATCGGACCGCGGCACCGCGCTTTCTTCGGCGGCGATACCGGTTACACCGCCAGCTTTGCCGATATCGGCGCGAATTACGGGCCGTTCGACCTCACGCTGATGCCGGTCGGTGCGTATCACCCGGGCTGGCCCGATATCCACATGAACCCTGAGGACGCGATCCGTGCCCACCAGGACGTGACGGACTCGGGTAAGGGCCTGTTCGTGCCGATCCACTGGGCGACGTTCCGGCTGGCTCCCCATCCCTGGTCCGAACCGGTCGAACGGATGCTGACCGCCGCCGGCGCGGCGAACGTGATCGCGGCGGTGCCCCGCCCGGGCGAGCGGGTCGACGCCGACCTGGCCTCGGCACTGGAGTCCGAGATAGACACCTGGTGGCGCTTCTGAACCGGTTACGGTGCAGCTGTGAAGAGCGCCCTCACCAAGACCGTCGTGCTCGCCGCCCTGCTGGCACTCGTCGCAGGCTGCGATTCCGCACCCGCCGAACCTAAGCAGGCAGCGCCACCGCCCACGGTCAACGCCGACGTCCCGCCCCCACTGGTACCGGCCATGCCGCTGCCCGACAACGCGGTGGACAACGCCGTCGCGCAGCTCGACCGGATCGCCGACGAGCTGATGAAGTCCAGCGGGATCCCGGGTATGGCCGTGGCCGTGGTGCACGGCGGAAAGACTTTGTACGCCAAGGGATTCGGAGTCAAAGACGTCCGAAGGGGTGACGCGGCCGACAACAAAATCGATCCCGACACCGTCTTCCAGCTGGCCTCGCTGTCCAAACCGCTCGCGGCGACGGTGGTGGCGCACCAGGTCGGGCAGAACGCAATCGGCTGGGACACGCCGCTGGTCGCCAAATTGCCGTGGTTCGCGCTGTCAGATCCGGCGGTGACCAAGATGGTGACCGTCGGCGATATGTTCTCGCACCGTTCCGGCCTACCCGACCACGCGGGGGACGAACTCGAAGACCTCGGCTATGACCGCCGTTACGTCCTGGAGCATCTCAAGCAACTCCCGCTGGATCCATATCGAATCTCCTACGCCTACACCAACTTCGGCTTGACCGCCGGGGCGGAGGCGGTCGCGGAGAGTGCCGGAAAGCCCTGGGAGGACCTCAGCGAGCAGGTGCTCTACGGGCCACTGGGGATGACCTCGACCAGTTCGCGCTTCGCCGACTATCAGGCTCGCCCGGATCGCGCCGTCGGGCACATCCATATCGACAACGGCTACCAACCGCTCTACCTGCGCGACGCAGACCCGGAAGCCCCGGCAGGCGGGGCCAGCTCCTCGGTGAACGATATGACGCACTGGCTGACGATGATGCTGGCCAACGGAACGTACAACGGCACGCAGATCGCGGACCCGAAAGCCCTTCTGCCCGCACTGACTCCGCAGATCGTCTCCAGCCCGGCGGCCGAACCAGCCATGCGCAGCGGATTCTATGGCTACGGCTTCAACGTGGGAACCACGGCCGCGGCCCGGATGCAGCTCAGCCACTCGGGGGCGTTCGAGCTCGGCGCCGGAACCAATTTCGTCATAATCCCGTCGGCGGATGTCGCGATCGTCGCCCTGACCAATGCGACACCGTCGGGCATCCCGGAGACCCTGACCGCCGAGTTCGCCGACCTGGTGCAGTTCGGCCAGGTCCGCGAGGACTGGCGCAAGCTCTACGGCGACGCCTTCGCCGACATGGACAAACCGGTGGGCACGCTGATCGGCCAGACCCCGCCGACCAACCCCGCGCCGCCCGCGCCGCTGCAGAGCTACGTGGGCACCTACAACAACGACTACTGGGGGCCCGCCAAGGTCACCGAAGCAGACGGCAAACTCGGTCTCTCCCTTGGGCCCAAGGGTGTCGTCTGGCCCCTGACACATTGGGACGGAAACGCTTTCACGTTCAGCTTCGTCGCCGAGAACTCCCCACCGGGCAGCATCTCCAAGGCGACGTTTGACGGTAACAAGCTGGTCCTGGAGTACTACGACACCGATCACAACGGAACCTTTCAGCGATGACCAGCGCGCTGGCCGCCGGCCTGACCGATGCCGAAGTGGCGCAGCGGGTCGCCGACGGTCAGACCAACGACGTCCCGAGCCGGGCCGCGCGCAGCGTCTCGGATATCGTCCGGGGCAACGTCTTCACCCGCATCAACGCCATCCTCAGTGTGCTGCTGATCATCGTGCTGGCCACCGGGTCGTTCATCAACGGACTGTTCGGGTTGCTCATCATCGCCAACAGCGCGATCGGCATCATCCAGGAACTCCGCGCCAAACAGACCCTGGACCGCCTGGCGATTGTCGGGCAGGCCCGGCCCACGGTGCGACGGGCATCGGGCACAACGGAATTGGCGCCCAACCAGGTGGTGCTCGGTGACATCATCGAACTGGGTCCCGGCGATCAGATCGTGGTCGACGGGGATCTCATCGAAGAAGCCAACCTGGAGATCGACGAGTCACTGCTGACCGGTGAAGCGGATCCGATCGACAAAGACGCCGGCGACAAGGTGATGTCCGGCAGCTTCGTCGTCGCGGGCAGCGGCGCCTACCGCGCCACGAAGGTGGGTCGCGAGGCCTACGCCGCGAAGCTCGCGGAGGAGGCCAGCAAGTTCACCCTGGTGAAATCCGAACTGCGGTCGGGGATCGACAAGATCCTGCAGTTCATCACCTACCTGCTGATCCCGTCGGGCCTGCTGATCATCTACACCCAACTGTTCACCACCGACGCGGGCTGGCAGGATTCGGTACTGCGCATGGTCGGTGCACTGGTGCCGATGGTGCCCGAAGGTCTGGTGCTGATGACCTCGCTGGCCTTCGCGGTCGGTGTCGTCCGGTTGGGCAAGCGCCAATGCCTGGTGCAGGAACTACCCGCGATCGAGGGCTTGGCCCGTGTCGACGTGGTGTGTGCCGACAAGACCGGCACGTTGACCGAAAACGGTATGCGGGTGGGCGATCTCAAGGAACTCGGCGGCAGCCTGTCCCAAGCGCAACAGGCGTTGGCGTCGCTGGCCGCCGACGATCCACGGCCCAACGCCAGCATGACCGCCATCGGTGAGGCCTACCGCCCCGCACCCGGATGGACGGCCACCGCCGTGGCGCCGTTCAAATCGGCGACCAAGTGGAGCGGCACGTCCTACGGCGACCACGGCAACTGGGTGATCGGTGCACCCGACGTCTTGCTCGACCCGGCCTCGCAGGCCGCCGAGGAGGCCGAGCGGATCGGCGCGACGGGCCTGCGGGTGTTGATGCTCGGCGCCAGCGACCGCCCGGTCGACGCCGACGACGCACCCGGTGAGGTCACCCCGCTGGCTCTGGTGATCTTGGAACAAAAGGTCCGCCCTGACGCCCGCGAGACGCTGGAATACTTTGCCGAGCAAGAGGTTACGGTCAAAGTCATCTCCGGCGACAACGCTGTCTCGGTGGGCGCGGTGGCCGGGTCACTCGGCCTGCACGGTCACACGATGGATGCCCGCAGCCTGCCGACCGACAACGACGAGCTTGCCGATGCGCTGGCCGACTGCACCACCTTCGGCCGGGTGCGCCCCGACCAGAAGCGGGCCATGGTGCACGCGCTGCAGTCGCGCGGGCACACCGTCGCGATGACTGGTGACGGGGTCAACGACGTGCTGGCCCTCAAGGACGCCGATATCGGCGTGGCCATGGGTGCGGGCAGCCCGGCGTCGCGCGCGGTGGCGCAAATTGTGTTGCTGGACAACAAGTTTGCCACCCTGCCGTACGTCGTCGGCGAGGGCAGGCGGGTGATCGGCAATATCGAGCGGGTTTCGAATCTGTTCCTGACCAAGACGGTCTATTCAGTGCTGCTGGCCCTGCTGGTGGGGCTGGCCGGGCTGGCGTCGAAGATCTTCGGCTCCGACCCGCTGCTGTACCCGTTTCAGCCCATCCACGTCACCATCGCGGCCTGGTTCACCATCGGTGTTCCCGCGTTCGTACTGTCGCTGGCCCCTAACACCGAACGGGCCCGCACCGGATTCGTGCGCCGGGTGATGACGGCGGCGGTGCCGTCGGGCACGGTGGTGGGGGTGGCGACGTTCGTGTCTTATCTGGCCGCCTACGACGGACGCAACGCCAGCCTGGTTCAGCAGACCCAGGCGTCGACGGCTGCACTGATCACGCTGCTGGTGGCCGCGCTGTGGGTGCTGGCGGTGGTGGCGCGGCCGTACGAGTGGTGGCGGGTGGCGCTGGTGGCGTTGTCGGGGCTCGCCTACGTGGTGATTTTTGCCATTCCGTTGGCCCGGGAGAAGTTCATGCTCGATCCCAGCAATGTTGCCGTGACCTCCGTCGCGCTGGGCATCGGTGTGGTGGCCGCGGCCATTATCGAGGCGTTGTGGTGGGTGTCCGGGCGTATGCAGGGCGAGGAGCGGCACTTATGGAGATAGCTGGGAACGCCCATACAATGGGCGTCATGGGATTCCTGGATAAGGCCAAAGACCTGTTGTCGAAGAATGCCGACAAGGTGGAGCTGGCGATCGACAAGGCCGGCGACATCGTGGACAAGAAGACGCAGGGCAAATACGTGGGCACCGTCGACAAGGTGCAGGAAGCGGCCAAGAAGGCGGCTGCGAAGAACGCCGGCCCGACCACACCCGGGCCGACCACGCCGGGCCC
>JBEVHL010000397.1:0-4972 GCA_040511255.1 Mycobacterium sp.
CCGCGGCCGTGGAAGAGCCGCAGCCGCACCCCGGCCTCGCGGGCCACCTCCACCAGCGCCAGCTCGGCCCGGTACAGCGCCCAGTTCGCAGCGAGGTACCCGCCGTCCTTGTTGCTGTCGGAGTAACCGAGCATGACCTCCTGCGTGCCGTCCCGGCCGTCGACCATCGAGCGGTACAGCGGCTCGGCGAGCATCGCGGCCAGCGTCTCCCCGCCGCCCTGCAGGTCGCCGATCGTCTCGAACAGCGGGGCGATCATGATCGGTGACCGGGGCAGGCCGTCCTCGCCCAGGGTGACCAGGCCGACCTCCTTGAGCAGGACGGCGACCTCCAGGACGTCGGACACCGACTCGCACATGCTGATCACGTAGTTCGGGATCGCCCGGGGTCCCAGCAGCCGCACCTGCTCGGCGGCGGCGACCAGCAGGTCGAGCTCGCCGCGGGCCAGCTCGGACAGCTCGGCGTCGGCCCGCACCAGGGGACGACGCAGCCGCAGCTCGCCCAGCAGCAGCTCGCGCCGGGCTGCCTCGTCCAGCGCGGTGTAGTCGGCGCAGACCCCGGCCCAGGCGAGCAGCTCGGCCAGCACCTCCTCGTGCACCGAGGAGTTCTGCCGCATGTCCAGCCCGGACAGGTGAAAGCCGAAGACGTGCACGGCTTCTCGCAACCTACCCAGGCGGTCGTCGGCCAACAGCGCGCTGCCGTTGGCCCGCAGCGAAGCATCGACGACGGCCAGGTCGGCTTCGAATTCCTCCGGTGTGAGATAGCGGTCCATCCCGAGGTCCAGCTGGTACTCGGGTTGCCGGTCCAGGATCGCAGCGGCGGTGGCGGTGAGCCTGGCGTGGATCACCCGCAGCGCCCGTCGGTACGGCTCGTCGGAGCGGGCCGGCTCGTGGCAGATGTCGGCCAGCGCCACCAGCTCATCGCTGACGGTGACCAGCCGGGCCGACATGGACAGCTCTTCTTCCAGCGCGGTCAGCTCGATGAAGTACTGCGCGAACGCCGTCGACGCGGCACTGCCGGTGGCCAGCCGCACCACCTCGCCGGTGACGTTGGGATTGCCGTCCCGGTCGCCGCCGATCCAGGAACCGGGCCGCAGAATCGGCTCGGGGAGGAGTTCGGCATCGGGCCAGCGAGCGCGCAGCGCCTCGCGCACCTCGGCGTTCACCTGCGGGATCACCTCGAAGAAGGCCGCCGGGTAGTAGCGCAGCCCGGTCTCGATCTCGTCCTGGATCTTCAGCCGCGACAGCCGGATCAACGCCGTCTGCCACAGCATCAGAATCTGGCGCCGTAGTTCGATGTCGATGCTGGCGCCGTCGGCGGTCTTGGTCTGGCCTGCCGCGTGCAGCCGCATCAGTTCGGTGATGCGGTGCTGGGTGTCGAAGACGGTCCGCCTGCGGGTTTCGGTCGGGTGTGCGGTGATCACGGGTGCCACCAGCGCGCCGACCAGTGCGTCCGCGACCGTCGCCGAGTCGATATCGGCGGCGTCGAGCTTGAGGTACGTGGCCGCCAGGCTGCTGTTCTGCGGCGGCTCGCCTGCGGCGACGTGGATGGCGCGCCTGCGCTCGCGGTGGATGTCCTCGGCGACGTTGGCCAGCAGCGCGAAGTGGGTGAAGGCGCGGATGACGGGGATCGCGGTCTTCGGCTCGATACCGTCGAACAGCCGCGTCAGCTCGGAGCGGTCGATCTCGGAGCGGCGTATCCGGAACGATTCGACGCGGGCCCGCTCGACCAGATCGAAGACGGCGTCGCCGTTCTGTTCCCGCACGGTGTCGCCGAGCATCGCCCCGAGGAGCCGGATGTCCTCGCGCATCGGTTCGGTCGCTTCGCGGCCGACCTGGGTGCGACGGACGGCACCGATCGGTTCCAGGGCAGTGTCGGACGTCTCGGCCATGGCTCAAGTATCGACGTCCCGCAGATGTGACGCAGAACGACTTACCATTCGCGTGCATCATGCACGCTTTTTCGGTAGTTTGAGCTGATGGAACCAATCACGCCGCAGGATGTGCTGGCCGACGGCGCCGATGGCACGATGATCAACGGCACCTACGTGCGCAAGGGATCGATCGCGGCGTTCATCCAGAACGCGAAACTGCTGGCCGGTGTCGACACCGACTCGGCGGAATTTCAGAAGATCGCCGACCAGATCCGCGCCATCAAACCCGCGTTGGACGCGCTCGACATCTTCGAGGTGTTCACGGTCCGAGATCCGCGCGTCGTCGAGATCCTGGCGAGCGCCTCGCACTGATGCCCGAAAGCCTTGGCGGACAACTGGCCAACGCCTTCGGCGAGGTCCTGCAGCGGTCTTCCCGCGCCCGGATCTACGGCGATCTGACGCACGGCCTGGACCCCGCGATCGACCGGGCGACCTACCCCGTGATCAGTGCGCTGGCCCGGTTCGGACCCCGCACCGCGGCTCAACTCGCCGCCGACGTCGGCATCGACCGCTCGGTGGTCAGCCGCCACGGGGACCGCCTCGAAGCGCACGGCGTGATCCGCCGCGAGCCCGACCCCGCCGACCGTCGTGGCACTCTGTTGGCTCTCACCGAGGACGGCGGTCGGCAGGTGGCGGTCATGCGGACTCGGCTGCACACGGCGTTTGACGACTACCTGGCGACCTGGCCACCGGAGCAGGCGCGAGCCTTCGTCGACAGCTTTGTCCGCTTCGTCGACGAGGGACCGTTCGGCACACCGACCTGACCGCGTCCAGCCTCTTCACGGCGCGCTGCGGCAGGATCGTGCCATGAGCACGGTGGCCATCCTCTACCCCGCCAAAACCGTCATCACCATGGATCCCGCGCAGCCCAGAGCCACGGCCATCCTGGTCGACGGGGACCAGATCGTGGCAGTCGGCGCGTTCGCAGACCTGCACTCCGCGGACGTCCTGGTGGACGACACCTTCGCCGACGCCGTGGTGTGCGCCGGCTTCATCGACCAGCACCTGCATCCGGTGCTCGGCGCCACCACGCTGGTCACCGATGTCATCGCCACCGAGGACTGGGCGCTGCCCGGCCGGTTCTGCCCGGCCGCGACATCACCGCAGGACTACCGGCAGCGGTTGGCCGACGCCGAACAGCGAACCGCCCCCGGGGACTGGCTCTTCTCCTGGGGGTATCACCGGCTCTGGCACGGCGAACTGGACCGCGAGGTGCTGGACGGGATCAGCACCGCCCGGCCGATCGCAGTCTGGCAGCGGTCCTGCCACGAATGGTTCCTCAACACCACGGCCATCGAGGCGCTCGGTATCACCGCGGACAGCATGGCCGGACACGGGCCGGCCAGCGCCATGGTCGACGTCGCCGCCGGACACTGGTGGGAGTCGGGGATGAACCTGCTGCTGCCCCGGCTCGCACCGATCTTCATGACCGCGGACCGCATCGCGGCCGGCCTGCGGCAGATGGTGGCCTATCTGCACGGCAACGGCGTCACCGGCTTCAACGAGCCGGGCATCATGTGGGACATCGAGCCGTGGCCGCTCTATCAGCAGATCCTGGGCGACGCCGACACCCCGTTCCTGTCGACGTTCCTGGTCGACGCCCGCAGTCAGGCCGACGCCGGGATGGACCCCGCCGAGGCGGTGGCCGACGCGGAGGCCCAGGTTGCCCGCGCCGCCACCGGCAAGGTCCGGTTATTGCCCAAGCAGGTCAAGCTGTTCGCCGACGGCGCCATCATCAGCCAATTGATGCAAATGCGCGAACCGTATCTCGACGACGCCGGCCAGCCGGATCTGTGCCACCACGGTGAGTGGATGATGCAGCCGGACACATTCCGGGCGTTCGCCCGGGTGTACTGGGAAGCGAACTGGCAGTTGCACATTCACGTCAACGGGGATGCCGCCCTCGATCTGGTGCTCGACACCGTCGAGGAGTGTATGGCCACCCACCCACGCACCGACCACCGCACGGTGATCGTGCACTTCGCGAACGCACACGAGGATCAGATCGATCGGATCGCCGCGCTGGGCTGCATCGTGTCGGCCAATTCGTACTATCCCGTCGGGTTCGCCGACAAATACGCCGCGCACGGCCTGGGGCCGAGGCGGGCCGACGCGATGGTGCGATCAGCGTCGGTGCTGCAGCGCGGCATTCCGCTGTCGTTTCACTCGGATCTGCCGATGGGGCCCGCCGATCCGCTGACCCTGGCGTGGTGTGCGGTCAACCGCCTGACGCCCAGCGGCCGGGTGGCAGGCCCTGAGCAACGGATCTCGGTGCACGACGCGCTGCGGGCGGTCACCATCGAGGCCGCGTTCTCCTGGCGGATGGAGCACGAACTGGGCAGCATCACCGCGGGCAAGGCCGCCAACTTCACCGTCCTGAGCGAGGACCCCTACGAAGTCGACCCACAGCGTCTCAACCAGATTCCGGTGCTGGGCACCGTGTACGGCGGTCGGTGGTTCCCGGCCGACTAGGTAGCGCCGGCGCCGGTTGTCCAGATTCGTCAAGCCTGCGCGTCGAAACCTCTGTCACGCTCCCCATAGAGGTTGAGGTGAGGAGCACGGCTTGAGTTCGCTGTCCGGCAAGGTCGCGGTGGTGACCGGGGCCAGCCGTGGAATCGGCCGGGGTGTGGCGCTTGCGCTGGCCGACCAGGGGGCGACGGTCTACGTCACCGGTCGAAGTGTGGCCGCTGATCCACACGGGTTGCCCGGCACCGTTGGCGCCACCGCCGCCGAAGTCGACCACCGGGGCGGCACCGGCATCGCCGTTGCCGTCGACCACGCCGACGACGAGCAGGTCGCAGCGTTGTTCGATCGGGTTCGGCACGATCACGGGCGGCTCGACATTCTGGTCAACAACGCGTTCGCCCTGCCCGACACTCTCACCGAACCCGAGCCGTTCTGGCGTAAGCCGCTGTCGTATTGGCAGATGGTCGATGTCGGGGTGCGCTCCAACTACGTCGCAGCCTGGCATGCGGCGCAGATGATGGTGCCGCAACGTTCCGGCCTGATCATCGCGACGTCCGGCTACGTCGGAACCACTT
>JBEVHL010000398.1:0-3943 GCA_040511255.1 Mycobacterium sp.
AGTACGACGGGTCGGTCATGGCTTCCGCAAAGGTGAACCGCATGGCGCGATACTAGAACACGTTCTAGTTTCCGGGACGCGAACGCCAGGAACGTCACCCGCCGCTGGACACCAGATCGCCCCAGGCGGCACGGGAACCCGAATCGCCGATCCGGTAGACCTGCACGGTGGTCGCCACACTCGCGATCACCACGATGGCCGCGACGGCCACCGCGACAACGGTGTTCACCGTCGCCCGCGACTCCCGGACGTGCAGGACGGCCAGCAGCACGGCCGCGACGAGCAGAGCGATCGAGAAGTAGAGCATGGTGTCGCCCAGTCCGGCGTGGGTCTCCACCGCGGGTGACTCGCCGACCCGGTCCTCCAGCCACTCGCCGGCCTCCGTGGTCAGCGGGGTCGCGATCATCGTCACGACGGCCAGTCCCAACACCAGCCAGACCAGGCGTCGCCGCGCAGCAGGCCAGACCGCGCTGACGATCGCCAGCAGAGCCGTCAGTGGTGCCAGCACCACGATGAGGTGGACGAGCAGGACATGAGCGGGCAGACCGTTGATGATGGACACTTCAGGCTCCTCTGATCGGCGGACACCTGATGGGAACGCTACAGAGCCCCCGACGGTTCAGCGGCCGATCGCGTCCAAATCTGCGATGTCGTACGGCGGTTGCCCGACGCCGGCGATCGAGTGAGTGCCCCACGGGGTGCGCTCGATGATGCGGGCCGGTGCGGCACGGCCATCGATCGTCAGGGTGACGGTGGTGGAGCGTTTCAGGGCGTCGTCCGGAAGCGAGTCGAAAACCGTTCCCTGCCAATGGTATCGGCCGTCGATGGGGTCGAGGTGCCCGGTCAACCGGACCCGCACGTCACGCGCATCCTCGCCCAGCGTCAAGACGGCGGCGCCGTCGTACACTCCGGAGCTCACAAGAATCGGGTGCGCTTCCAGGTCCGGCGCGCGATCGGGCCCATCAGTCCCACTTCGGTCAGGAACGCGGCCAGTGGCGCGAAACCCGCCACCTGCACCTCGTGTCGGTGGGGACTGCTGCGTGCCAGGCGGCGGGCTTCACGGGCGTCGAGTCCGGTGCGCCGGTAGGGAACCGGGTTGCTGAACAGGAAGCGGAAGAACAGTCCACCGGCACCGTTGATGTTGGACACCCACAGCCGGTTCAGTCGCGGCATGTCGGCCACCCGCTTGCGGGCGCCGTCGCGGGCGAACTGGATGTGCCGGGCTTCCTCGGTGACGTGAATTCGCATGAGCCGCTGCACCATTGGCTGCAGTTCGGGGTCATCCATCATCTGCCGCTGCAGCGAATCGAAGATCTCTTCGCCGATCAGGGCGGCCACCCACAGCACCGACCCGCGGAACATCAGCGGCAGCGTGTTGATGATCATCCGCTGATACAGCCGCGGCTGCATCGGCTTGGCGCCCACCCGCTCGATCGCCTTGCCGAACATCACCATGTGCCGGGTCTCGTCGCCGAGTTCGGTCAGCGCGTAATGGGTTTCCTTACTGGTGGGGTCCTTGTGCATGATGGTGCGCAGCAGGGCCTGGTTGAGGATGTTCTCGAACCAGATGCCCGCCGACAACGTGTTCACCAGTTCTTGGCGGGACAGCTCGATGCGCTGCTCGCGCGACATCTCGTCCCACATCGACGTGCCGTACAGCGAGACGCTCTTCTGCGGCAGGAAAAATTTGTCCGGATCCAGCGGCGCATCCCAGTCGATATCGACCACCGGTTCGTAGGACTTCTTCACGGTGCCTTTGAGCAGGCGGTCCGAGAATTCCTCGCGGGTGGGACCGGCAGGGGGTTTCACCGAGGCAGTCATCGCGGCAGTCCCTTCGTTGGGTTCTGCCTTGAAGGTAGGGATGAATGGGCCAAGATGTCAATACCCGCGGTACTGGGTACTTTGGGTCTTCGCAGTTCAGCACGCCCCGCGGCGCAGCGGATCCGGGTGTCGGGGACCGCCGGCGAGGTGGCTGGCCGGATCGTGTCAGTGCGCGCCGACGCCCGCGCCCGGCACGGCGGGATCGCGGACAGCTACCTGCTGCGCCCGACGAGCCAGCGCGGCCGGAGACCACGCGACCAGGCCGGCGTCGCCGCGGTAGTGGGCGACGACGCGGCGGTCCATCACCCGGCGCCACAGTGGCGGAATCAGTGCCAGCACCATCATCGTGCCGTAGCCCGCAGGCAACTGCGGTGCTCCGTCGGCGTCCCGCAACGCTTGATAGCGGCGCTGCGGATTCGCGTGGTGATCGGAGTGCCGTTGCAGATGGAACAGGAAGACGTTCATCACGACGGTATTGCTGTTCCAGCTGTGTGCGGGGCCGACCCGCTCATAACGCCCGTCGGTCAGCTGCTGGCGCCGCAGCCCGTAATGCTCCAGATAATTAACGGTTTCCAACAGAGAGAAACCGATGATGGCCTGTCCGATCAGCCACGGCAGGACGACCACACCGAACCAAGCCACCAGGACGGCAAACAAAGCGATGGTCAGCAGCCACGCGTTGAGGATGTCGTTGCGCGGGCTCAACCGCCCTCTGCCGCTGCGCGCCAGGCGCCGGGTCTCGATGCGCCAGGCCGAGCGGAGACCGCCGAAGACCGACCTCGGGATGAAGCGGTAGAGGCTCTCGCCGAAGCGCGCACTCGCGGCGTCCTGCGGAGTGGCCACCCTGGTGTGATGACCCAGGTTGTGCTCGACGAAGAAGTGTCCGTACCCGGTCTGGGCGAGGGCCAGCTTGCTCAGCCGCTTCTCCAGCTTGGTGCGGCGATGACCCAGTTCGTGCGCCGCGTTGATCGCGATACCGCCGACGATTCCCGTCGTCACCATCAGACCGGCCCGGTCGACGAAAGACATTGCCAGCCAACCACCGCCGCTCCAGAGCCAACAGGCGAAAGCCAGAGACAGGTACTGGCCGGGCAGATAAAGGTAGGTGACCCAGCGATAAAACGGGTCGTCCTGCAGCCATTCCAGCGCACTGTCGGAGGGATTGGCCCGGTCCGGGCCGAGGATGCGGTCGAGCACCGGGAGAATCCCCAGGGTCAAGACCAGGCCGAACCACCAGAACGCGGCGCTGCCCGTCAGCTGTACTGCCAGCCATGACAGGCCGCCCAAGCCCGGGGCGATCGCCCCGCACAGCCACAGGTAACGCTTGAGTTGGCGCCAGCCGGAGCACTCGGAGGCGCCGTGATCCGCTGCCAGTGGGGGACCGGAGTGCGCTGCAAGTGTCACCGTTCTACCCACCTTGCTGACGACGCGTTCGTAAATCCCACAGCAAACGCTTGAAGGGTCTTCCCATCCAGCCCGCCGCGATGGATGTATGAGTGCAAGATAGCATGTACTACCGCATATATGCAGTACAAGAGGTACGCTCAGGAAAATCCCGAATGTCAGCCGGAAATTTACGGTTCCGCACACAACGGCGGCTGGGCGGGAAATCAGTTAACGGGCCAAGGAGGCGGTGTGCCGGTGCATTCGCGGAGGCGGTTTCTGGGCGTCGCCGCAGGCGTTGTCCTTGGCGCAGCCGGCGCAGCGTGCGCCGATCTCGGCTCGCGCCGCGACCCCTCCGCTACCCGGCCGCACTACGACGCGATCGTGGTCGGCAGCGGCTATGGCGGCGGTGTGTCGGCGCTACGCCTGGCTCAGGCAGGGGTGGAAACCCTGATCCTGGAGAAGGGCAGGCACTGGAACACCCCCGACAGCGACGGAAAGCGGTTCTCCCGAATGCTGCCCGCCGACACCCGCGCCGGCTGGTTCTCCGATGTGCCACCGAGCCTGGTGTCGTCGTATCAAGGCATCTCGGTCGCGGATGTCGCCAAACACACGCCGTCACCGCAACCGATGCAGGCGGGAATCTGCCAGAAGGTCACCCACGGAGCGCATGATATTTTTCGCGGAATCGGCGTCGGCGGCGGCTCTTTGGTCAACGCCGCCATCGCAGCGGTGCCCA
>JBEVHL010000399.1:0-4288 GCA_040511255.1 Mycobacterium sp.
TTCTTCTGATGCCGGTGATGCTCAGGCGTACCGGGCTTGGGGAAGTTGCTCTGATGCGGGAAGGGCTTGTTCGGCGCAGGCGCGCTGTGGGTCGGGCCGTTGTAGCGGACCTCTCCCTGGGCGTGACTGGTGCCTGCGGTGCCGAGCGCGATCAGGGCCGGAGCGATGATCAGGGCGGACCCGGCGGCAATACGACGGGCGATGGTACTCATGATGACTTGCTATCTCTTACTTGACTTTTCGTTTCGCCGGCGTGTTCCGGCGATGACATAACTATCGCCCGACGAGTAGCGGCGCACCATCGTCCGACTGGATACCGCAGCGGAGGATTCTGCTGTCCCCCGATCGGCGGACCGCGCTGCCATCTAGGCTCAAGCCGTGGCAGACGTCGATCCCCGACCGGTCCTCCATATCGCTGCCGCCGTGATCGTCGACGCAGACGACCGGGTGCTGTTGGTGCGAAAGCGCGGCACCACCGCCTTCATGCAGCCGGGTGGCAAGGTGATGGCGGGCGAGACGGGCCTCGCGGCCGTCCAGCGGGAGATCGCCGAAGAGCTGGACGTCGCCGTCGCGGTCGCGGCGATCCGTCCCCTGGGACGACATGTCGCCGAGGCAGCGAACGAACCTGGTCACCTCGTGGACGCCGAGCTGTTTATGGTCACGCTGGACGGGGAACCTAGAGCAGCGGCAGAAATCGACGAGATCGCCTGGATCGACCCGATGATGCCAGGAGATATCGAGATCGCCCCGTTGACCCAAGAGACGGTTTTCGGCCTCCTACGGAGCTGAAGGAGCCGCCACATCGTGCCAGACCGCCACCTGACCGGCGCTGTGTCCCGATCGGTCCGCGTGCTCGGGCCGATCGTCTTGTTGGTGGCGGTGGCGTTGTACGTGACTGCTTACCTGCGGTGGCCGAGCCTGGCCAGCCAGGTCGACTTGCTGGTGTACCGGTTCGGTGCCCTGCGGGTGTGGGACGGCCAGGATCTGTATTCGATTGGCATGACCGGCAATTCGACCACCATGTTGTTCGACTACACACCCTTCTCAGCGCTGCTTTTTCTGCCGCTGAGCGGGCTGGGTCAGCCGGCCGTACTCACTGTCGGCCTGCTGGTGAACGTCCTGTGTGTCGGCTACCTCGTGCGCCGGATGCTCGTCGTCGCAGGAGTCCGCACCACGGCAGGGCTCTGGGGGCTGACCGCCCTGCTGGTCGCGCCCATCATCTGGCTGGAACCCATCCGCCTGTCGCTTCAACTGGGCCAGATCAACATCGTGGTGATGACGATCGTCATCGCCGACGTGCTGTCGCCGACCACCCGCAAGTGGGCGGGCATCGGCATCGGCATCGCCGCAGGCATCAAACTGACCCCCGCCCTGTTCATCATCTTCCTGCTCGCCACCGGGCGACGCCGGGCAGCAGCGACGGCAGCCGCGA
The DNA here is from genome assembly GCA_040511255.1 of Mycobacterium sp. Taxonomy (GTDB): domain Bacteria; phylum Actinomycetota; class Actinomycetes; order Mycobacteriales; family Mycobacteriaceae; genus Mycobacterium. Next base: position 1,433 of record JBEVHL010000399.1, read on the forward strand.
CGTTCGCTGCGACGGTGGCGGTCGGTTTCGCCCTGCTGCCTGCGGATTCGCGCACGTTCTGGCTGCAGGGTGGATTCCACGACGTGCGCCGGATCTCCAGCGACCCGTTGGCGAACACCAGTCTGCGGGGACTGCTGCTCCGGATGCACTGGCTCACCGGGTGGGAGACGGCGGCGTCGATCGTGCTCGCGGTGCTGGCCATCGCGGTTGCCGCGCTGGCCTGGCGGCGCGGCCAGGTGCTGTTGAGTGTGGCGATCGCCGGAATGACGACGGCCGCCGTCTCGCCGTTCAGTTGGAGCCACCACTGGGTGTGGTTCACTCCCCTGCTGGTGCACCTCGGGGTCCGCGCCTACGCGCACCGCTCCCGGTTGGCGACGCCCGCGTTGTGGCTGCTTGCGGCGGGCTTCGGCGGCTGGTTCGTCGCCTCCCGCAGCGATCCGCCACAGGCGGGCCTGCTGTCGTTGCGGCACCCAGGTTTGTGGGACCAGTTGCTGCCCGCCACCTATCTGTCGGTCTTCCTGGTGGTGTTGCTCGTCAGTGCGTGGGGATTCTGGCGAGACGCGCGGCACCCGGCGGCCGCCCGTGGTGCTGACGCGGAACTTCGGGGCAGTCTGCAGTCATCCAGTAGCTGACCGTGGCACGATCATCGTCGGCACGGGTGCGTGCCGGAGGATTCGCGACGCTGCCGAACCGAGAAACACCTGCGCAAGCGGACCGGCGGCGCCAGAACCCAGCAGCAGAATGTCGCCGGCCCGCCACTCCACCGCGGCCACCGCTTCGGGCCACGTGAGCCCCGCCCCGATCACCACCTCGGCGTCCAACGTGTCGATGTCTGAGCGCACCTTCTCCAGCTGAGCGGCGATGCCGTCATCGGTCCGTCGTCCCCACTCTTTGACGACGAGGTCTTCGGCGGCCGGTTCGATCCCGCCGGCGAACATGGTCACCGGTCGCACGGTGAACGACGCGATCCGCAGCTGCGCCGACCATCGCGCCGCCAATTCGGCACTGGCCGTGATCAATCCCACCGCGTCGGCCTGGCCGCCGTAGGCAACCGTGACGCGGTCGATCGGGCCCGGCTGTGCCGGATAGCCCCGCGGGGCGATCGCCACCGGAACCGCGGCGGTATGAACCAGCCGGTCGGTGACGCTACCCAGCGCGATGCGGCCCAGCAGACCCGAGGACGACGAGCCCACCACCACGACGTCGGCGTTCAACTCGGCCGCCAGTTCGGTCAGGCCTTCCGGAATCGACGTCGCCCGGTGGACCAGCTGCCACACGTCCAGATCGTCCGGTAACTGATCGGCCATCCGCCTGAGCGCCTTCTCAGCCTGCGCGCCAACGTAATTCAGGTACTCTTCCTCGATCGGACCCGACCTCGGCGGCCAATGACGCTCCACCACCGCGGCCGCGACGATCCTGGCTCCCGTGCAGCGGGACAGCTGGGCCGCGAGGTGCAGCGGCGCCATTCCCTGCCGACTCGCACTGAACCCGGCGACGATCGTCATCGCGGAACCTGTTTCACCTCAACCGACTTCGCAACCACATGGGTCACCGGTAGCTTGAATTGCGCACGTGCCCGGTCGACCACGTCGAAGCGCTGCCAGACCGAAGACTCCGGCGGCAGGGTCGAGATGACGATCTGGTCCGGCTCGAATTTGGCGACTGCGTCGGCGAGCGCGTGCAAGGGCCGGTGATCACCCAATTCGCCGTCGGCATCCAAGTTTTCGGTGCGCAGCGCGGTCAAGGTGGTTTCCAGCCGAGCCTTCGCCGCCTCCTCGGTGGCTTCGGCCACATCCCGCGGACCGTGTGTCGCTGCGGCGCCGGTGTCGACCGCGTTGACGGGAACCACCACCAGATACTTCGCCTCCTTGTCGGCCCCGATCCGGCTGAGCTCGCCGAGCAGCTCATCGGAATCGACGGTCTGATTGGCCAGCACCAACACTCGGTGCGGCGGGCCGGTCGGCACATCGTCGGATTCGGTGGGCCGTTTGCCGACGAACCACTTGTTCGCGGCGAACAGCAACAACACCACCGCCCAGGACAGCAGGCTCAGCACCAACTGCGACCGGAGCGCGGTGTCGATGAACATCTGCACCAAGATCGCCACGATCCCCACCGCGGTGAGTATCGAAAGCACCGGGAACAGCCACATTTTCACCCGGAGCTGCGAATCGGGGGTGCGGTAGCGCAACACGATCTGCGAGATCGCGATCAGTAGGTAGACGAACAAGATGATGGCGCCACTGGAGTTGAGCAGGAACGCGAAGACCGTGTCCGGCGAGACGGCTGCTGCGATGACGCACAGGAAACCGATGACCGACGACGCCAGGATCGCGTTCATCGGCACGCCACGGCGGGTCACCTTTACCAGTGCGGGCGGCGCCTCCCGGCGTGCGGCGAGCACGAAGAGCATCCGTGAGGCGGTGTACATGCCCGAGTTGAGGCAGCTGAGCACGGCGGTCAACACCACGGCATTCATCACGTGGTCGGCGTACGGGATGCCCATCTCGGTGAACGCGGCGACGAACGGCGACGCGGCCACGCCGTCGTCATTCCACGGCAGGATCGTCACCAGCAGCAGCACCGCGCCCACGTAGAACACCAGGATGCGCAGGATCACCGAGTTGGCGGCCTTGGCCACCGCTTTCTCCGGATCCGAGGATTCGGCGGCGGCGATGGTGGCGATCTCGGCGCCGACCATCGAGAAGATCACCGTCACGATGCCGACGGTGATCACGCCGAAGCCCAACGGCATGAAGCCGCCGTGACTGGTCAGATTGGAGAAGTCCATCGACTTGCCGGGCCACACCCCGAAGACGTACGCAGCGCCGAGCGCGATGAACGCGATGATCGCCG
>JBEVHL010000400.1:0-7108 GCA_040511255.1 Mycobacterium sp.
CCGAGGCCGCGGTTGGCGCCGGTGACGAAAGCGGTGGTCGACGAGAGGTCCATGCGATCATCTTGCCTGGTTATGGGCTGGCCGGCTTGACGTAGGTGACCAGATTGACGTCGCAGTATTCGTCGGTGAACATCTGCCGGCAGCCGCGGAGGTATTTCATGTACCGGTCGTAAACCACTTCGGACTGAATCTCAATTGCCTTGTCCCGGTTGGCTTCCAGGGCATCACCCCAGATGCCGAGCGTCTTGATGTAATGCGGCCGCAGTGACAGCACTTCGGGAACGACGAATCCCGCAGTCTCGCCGCGTTCCTGCATCATCGTCGCCGTCGGGATCCGACCGCCGGGGAAAATCTCGGTGAGCATGAACTTGACGAATCGCAGGGCTTCGAACGTGATGGCCTTGCCGCGCTCGGCCATGTCGTACGGGTGGTAGCTGGTGGTGCTCTGAATTGTCATGCGCCCGTCGTCGGGCAGGATGTCGAAGCAGTTCTTGAAGAATTGGTCGTAGCGCTCGAAACCGAAGTGCTCGAACGCCTCTATCGACACGATGCGGTCGACGGGTGCGCTGAATTCCTCCCAACCGTGCAGCTGGACCTCGTGGGTGCGGTTCGAGTCAACCCGGTCGAGAAGTGCTGTGGTGTGGGCGTGCTGGTTCTTCGACAGCGTCAGGCCGATGACGTTGACGTCGTACTTCTCCATGGCGCGCTTCATGGTGGCACCCCACCCACAGCCGATGTCGAGCAGCGTCATCCCGGGCTTGAGATCGAGTTTGTCCAGATTCAGATCGATCTTGGCGATCTGCGCCTGCTCCAGCGTCAGGTCGGCGGGCTCGAAGTAGGCACAGCTGTAAGTCCGGCTTGGGTCCTGAAACAGGCCGAAGAAGTCATCGGAGAGGTCGTAATGGGCCTGGATGTCTTCGAAGTGCGGTCGCATCTTCGTCGAGGTCGATCGATTGTCGGACATGTGCGGGGTGCCCCTTCGCGTGACGGGGACCTGTGATGCCGATCACGTCTCCCTTGGTGAGACGCACCCTACGCGTTTGCTGGCCGACGACCGGGATTTGGGTCGCCGCGCGCCGCTGCCAACAACTTTGAATACATTTACCGCATCGCGCAGAACCGGTGCGGTGGACGGTCATAGCGTCGATTCGCAGCCGTCAGGTTTTTCCTGACGCCGCCACGCCTCGACACCAAACGATCTCCATCGGATCTCCACGTACTCTTCATGTACCGGCGCGCGCGTTCGATCACGCTGTTTCACATGACAACAGACGCCTTCACCACGGCCGCACCGCACCGGACCCCCCACGGCCCGAATGCCACGAATCCCGCCTTCATCAGCGTCGCTGACGTGATGTTCGGAACCGCCGCCGCAGCACCGGCAACACCCGCCCGGTGGTTCCGCACCCTGCGCGCCCGCTTGCAGCGGCCCCGTCGCACCTATCCCGCGAGGCGCGCCGACTATCTGGAGACTGCGGCAATGGCGCGCGAGATGTACCGGTTGTGAACTGTTCCGGATTGCCAGCGCGCAGAACGGGATACGCTCACACCACCAGCGCCCTGGCTGACCGGGAGGGGATCCGATGGCGCGTATCGAACCGTCTGACGCATTCGCCGAGATACCGACGACAGACCTCGGCCAGGGCGACCGGATCAACCTCGGCGTCGCCAGCATCATGTACCGCCTACCCGATGTCGCCACCGCGGTAGGTGGGGTGACCGCCGCCCTGCGGGATTCCGGCGCGCTGCCGCCGCGGCTGATGGAACTGATCCGCCTGCGCATCGCGTTTCACAACCAGTGCCGCAGCTGCATGTCCATCCGCTATCAGAGCGCCATCGACGACGGACTCACCGAAGATGCGGTGTGCTCCCTGGAGCGCCCGGTTGACGCCGCGGACCTGACCGACGCGGAGCGCAGCGCACTGCGGTTCGCCGACCTGTTCGCCACCAACCACCTGGCGATCGACGACGCGGTCTACGACGGCTTGCGCAGTCATTTCAGCGAGGACCAATTGGTCGCGCTGGGCCTGCACTGCGCGTTTTGTGTCGGGCTGGGTCGGCTGGCGGCGACGTGGCATGTGGTGGACGACCTACCCAGCGGGCTTCGTGCCGAGGGTGATTCACCGCTGGCGCCCTGGCGTAACGACTCCGTGGTGGCGTCGGGCTAAGTGCCGACCGCACGCGCAGATGGCAGGGGAGGCATCCCGGCCAGTCGCATCCGCTGGCGCTCATTGACCAGCTGAGATTTGCCGATGGCATCGAGGCCGCGGGGCCGCAACCTGCCATGACGGTTGACCCGGGACGCTCCTTGCATCCATAGTGGAAGATGTGAGCCAGGTCACTGAGCGCACCGGCGGGTTTCTGGACCGATCGCGGATCGTCGCGCGACCGGGCTGGAGTCGCTGGTTGGTCCCACCGGCAGCGCTGTCCATCCACCTCGCCATCGGATCCGCGTATGCATGGAGCGTATTCAAGATCCCGCTGGAGAAATCGCTGCACATCTCGGGCACCGCCAGCGCCCTACCGTTCACCATTGCCATTGTCATGCTTGGCCTTTCGGCTGCGCTGTTCGGCACCAGAGTCGATCGCAACGGCCCTCGGTGGGCGATGTTCATCGCGACGGTGTGCTTTTGCAGCGGCTTGTTGATCTCCGCACTGGGTGTATCGCTCGGTCAGTACTGGCTGGTGGTGTTCGGCTACGGGGTGGTCGGCGGAATCGGCTTGGGTATCGGCTACATCTCGCCCGTATCGACACTCATCAAATGGTTTCCGGACCGCCCGGGGATGGCAACGGGCCTGGCAATCATGGGTTTCGGCGGTGGCGCGCTGATTGCCTCGCCGTGGACGAACAGCCTGCTCGACGCCTTTGGCCGCGAGTCGACAGCCGGCATCGCCAAGACCTTTCTCGTAATCGGCTGCACCTATGCGGTATTCATGTCACTGGGTTGGCTGCTGGTCCGCGTGCCGGCACCCGATTGGACGCCAGGTGACTGGAAACCGGAGCCGCAGCAGGCAGGATCGTTGGTCACCACGGCCAGCGTGTCGGCGGCCAATGCGATCAAGACGCCCCAGTTCTGGTTGCTCTGGGTGGTGCTGTGCTTCAACGTCACTGCGGGAATTGGCATCCTGGAGAAAGCATCACCCATCTATCAGGATTTCTTCCCCGGTACGTCCACCGCCGCCGTACTGGCCTCGGCGGCCGCGGGATTCGTGGCGCTGCTCTCCTTGGCCAACATGCTCGGCCGAATCTGTTGGTCGTCATTGTCAGATGTGTTGGGCCGCAAGAACATTTATCGCCTCTACCTCGGCGGTGGGGCGCTGCTCTATCTGGCCTTGGCTCTGACCACCAACTCGAGCAAGGTCACCTTCCTGTTGTGCACCATCCTCATCCTGTCCTTCTATGGCGCCGGCTTCGCCACTATCCCGGCGTACCTTCGCGATCTGTTCGGGACGTACCAGGTCGGTGCCATCCACGGCCGGCTGCTGACGGCATGGTCGGTGGCCGGCGTACTGGGGCCGCTGATCGTCAACGCCATCGCCGACTCGGGTAAGGACGCAGGCAAGAGCGGACCCGATCTCTACACCGTGTCGTTCTGGGTGATGATCGGCCTGCTGGTGGTGGGCTTCATCTGCAACGAATTGATCAAGAGGGTCGATCCCAGGTACCACGAGGACGAATCGTCCGACGACGTCCCCGCGCACGACGAGGCGTCCTACCGAGAGTCGGAGAAGCAGCGATGACACCCTCCGAGTCGAACCGACCGGTGAATCCCGCGCTCATCGCCCTGGCGTGGCTGTGGGTCTCGGTGCCGATGGTCTACGCCATCTGGCAACTACTTACCAAGATCGCCCAATTGTTCGGTACGTGACGCTCCGCCGGGCGCGTTGCGCTGTGTGAAGGTCGCCGCTGCTCCACACTGACCGGATGGTGATCGTCCCGGCGTTCGTGTGGCGAGGTGGGGCGCTGCGTCGCGGGCTGACCGTGGCCGTCGGCATGGGCCTGTTGTTCGGCGTGCAGGCCTGGCTGGACTCCGGGTTGGTCATCGGCTTCGCAGTCGCCTTCGTCTTGGTCGGCGGCGGGTTCGGCATCTGGACAGCGCGCTTGATGAGCAAATATTGGCCGGGCGCAAAGGAATTGACCGGTGCACAGCGGGTTACGGTGGCCACGGCGGTGCGGCGCGGCGAACGCATCGGCGATGACGCCCTGGCACCGGCCGTCCTGGACTACCGCCGTGGGCTGCACGCCGCCGCGGAGAAGGGCAGGCCGTTGCGCTGGGTGATCGTGATCGTCTTGGCGATCGCCCTCGGGACCACCCTGTGGGACGCGGTGTTCGGCTCGCTGGGCAACGCCGCCGCATCGGTGATCTACCTGATGATCATTCTGCTCGAACTGTTCTGGTGGCCCAAACACGAAGCGGTGCTGCTGGCCAACGCGGACCGCGCCGCCGCGTTGGTGGAGACTCCGTAGGTCAGCGCACCCGCACGCTCAGGCAGGTGACGCATCCTTCGAGCTTCTCGTATTCGGAGATGTCCACTGTTTCCAGGCGATAGCCGCGGTCGGTGAACAACGCTGCGGTCTCCGGCGCGCGGGAACTCATCAACAGCAGATCGTCACCGAGGATGACGACGTGCGCGCCCGGTTCCTCCGGCACCGCAAGGAACGACGGGAACATGCCCGGGTCGTCGACGACGGGTTCGTACCCGATGATGGTGCCGTCCGGCAACGCGGTGAGCGCACTCTTGAGGTGCAAGGCCTTGGTCATGGGCACGGTGGTAACGGTGTATCCGCGCGGACGGAGGATCCGGGACAGCTGCTGGATCGCCGGCGCCGTGGTGGTGCCGCTGAGACCGACCCACACCTGCGACCCGACCTTCAGCACGTCACCGCCGTCCAGGGTGCCCTCGGTGATCGCCACCGACTCCAGGCCGAGATCGTCGAGAGTGCGTTGCACCGCAACGATTTCCGGATTGCGGGTCGGCTGGCGGGGATTGGTCACCACGGCGAGGTCGCCGAACATCACGACGGCATCCTCGACGAACACGCAATCGGGCATCGCGTCGTCACCGGCGAGCACCACGGTGGGCCAGCCGCTGCGTTCCAGCGCAGCCACGTAGCCGTCCCACTGTCGTTGCGCCAGGGCCACATCCACCGGCTCGCGCTCGATGTAGGTGACGATGCCGTCGGCCAGGGTCGAGGCGGGCCGGCGAACCAACGCGTAGGGCCGCTCAGGCATGGTGATTCTCCATCCGCACCACGGTAGCGGTGTTCACCGCTGCACGGCGATGCCCTCCCGGATGAGGATGTCGCGAATTGTGTCGATCTCGGTGTCGGCCAGCGGCAGCAGCGGATCGGCGCACCGCGGTGTCGCAATGACGCCGCGCAGGTATTGGGCGGCTTTGAACGCGCCCAACGCGCCGGCGGTGAAACCGATCCGGGTGCGGTCGGCGACGTCGATGATGGTGAACAGACGCAGCAGTCGCTCCTGCTCGGCGGCTGCTGCGGGCCAGTCGCCGATGGCGGCCGCTTGACCGATCCGCACGTAGCCGTCGGGATCGACGTTGGCCAGGCCGGGCACCTGGCCGTGTGCGCCGAGTTGCAACGCCAGGTCGGTGACGGTCTCCGATCCGGTGAACACCCGCAGGCCGGTTCCGCGGGTGGCGGTCAGAAGCTGGCGAAAGGCGGTGATATCACCGCTGGAATCCTTCAGTCCCGCAATCGTTCCTGCGGCGGCGAGCTCTTCGACGGCAGCGCGGGGGAGCGACGTGTGGGTGGCACTGGGGATGTCGTAGGCGATCACCGGGATGTCGACCGCGCGGCTCAGCAAGCGGAAATGACGGACCACCTCGTCGGGGTGGGGTGCGACGTAGAACGGTCCGGTGGACACCACCGCGGAGGCGCCCCGTTTGGCCGCCGCCTGCGCATGGTCGATGACCCGGTTGGTGCCCGTGTCGATCACTCCGGCCACCACCGGGACCTGTCCCGCGGCGGCGCCCACGGCCACCTCGATCACCAGGGCCCGTTGGGAATCCGACAACAGGGCTGCCTCACCAGATGAACCGCCGACGAACAGTCCGTCCACGCCTGCCGTGAGCAGGAAGGTGCAGAGTCGTTCCAATGAGGTACCGTCGACCTGGCCGTCGTCGGTCAGTGGGGTGGTGAGGGGCGGAATCAGTCCGCGGATCGAGTCGACGCCGGTGGTCATGCGTCCACGCCCCGGGTGTGCGCGCGGTCGTCACTGTCGGATTCGCGGCGTCCCAGCATCGCGGGTACGTCGAACCCGACGAGGAGCGCGACCAGCACGGTGAAGCCGAGCGTCAGGACGGTCAGCGCGGTGCCCAGACCCAGCGAGGCAGCGATCGAGGCGCCCATGATCGGTGCGATCGCACCACCGAGAGCGCCTACGTTGTAACAGAATCCGAGCCCGCTGGCGCGTACGTTGACCGGCAGATGGTCGGAGACGAACTTCGGCAACAGCCCGGAGATACCTTGGCTGAAGAACTGCAGACCGAACAGCAGCACCCACAGCCACACGATGTGCTCACTGCTCAACGCGAAGACCGGCACCACGAACAGCAACGAGATGACAAGGCCCAGAACATAAGTACGTCGTGTGCCGAGCCGATCGGCGACGATGCCCGAGGTCACCGAGCCCGCCGCGTAACCGAGCCCCGCCCACAGCAGCACATGCGCGACCTGCGCCGGCTCGAAGTGCAACTCGGTCTTGAGATAGGTCGGTAACAGCGACTGCAACGGCCAGGAATACAGGAATGCCGTCAACACCGTGATGATCAGCATCACGAACATCGCGGTCTTGTCGGCGGCGAGCTGTTTGGCGAGCACGAAGAAGCAGCCGGCGGCGAGGATTGCCAGCGCGAAAACCCAAGGGCCGGTGATGGTTCGGCTGAACACCACGACGAGTACCACCGCGGCGACCACCGACGTGACGATGTTGATCAGCCGTCGCTGGGGGTTGAACAACAGCTGGATGGCGGTGTTCTCCCGGATCGCGCCGCGTTGGACGTTGTCCTCCCACTCCTGCGCTTCGGGCAGGGCTCTGCGCATCCAGAGCGCGACCGCGGCGGGCAGCAGGCCGATGAAGAACATCCA
>JBEVHL010000401.1:0-22241 GCA_040511255.1 Mycobacterium sp.
GACCTGGCCGGTACCGATATCGCCGAATACGCCCTGGCCGCGTTGCGGACCTCGAAGGTGCGCGAAGTCGTCATCGCGGCCCGCCGCGGGCCTGCGGAGTCCGCATTCACCCTGCCGGAGCTGATCGGGTTGACCAGCACCGCGGACGTGGTGCTCGACGCGGGTGACCACGAGCTGGTGCAGCAGGCGACCGCGACCGCGACAGATCCGCTGATCCGCGCCAAACTGGAGATCCTGGCCAAGCTCGGTGACGCTGACGCACCTGCGGCCCGGCCCCGGATCCGGCTGGCCTACCGGCTGACCCCGACGCGGGTGGGCGAGTTCACCCGCACCGGCACCGAGGACACCGTCGCTCTCGACGCCGGTCTGGTGCTGACGTCAATCGGCTACCGCGGCAAGCCGATTCGCGACCTGCCCTTCGACGAGGTCGCCGCGGTCGTCCCGAATGACGGCGGCCGGGTCACCCCGGGCACCTATGTCGCGGGCTGGATCAAACGCGGACCCACCGGTTTCATCGGGACCAACAAATCCTGCGCCCTGGAAACCGTGCAGGGCCTGGTCGCCGACTACAACGACGGCAGGCTGGCCGACCCGGCCGCTGGCTCCGGCGCCCTTGCCAAGCTGGTGCGGCTACGTCAGCCCGAGGTGGTCGACGCTGCCGGCTGGGCGGCGATCAACGCCGCGGAGAGCGGTCGGGGTACCAAGTTCACCACGGTCAGCGACATGCTCGCAGCCGCCGCGAACAGGCCGAAACCCACTGTGCGTCAACGGCTTCTGGCTGGTCTGCGCGGCTGAGCCCGGGCCGACCACCGGCCGTCGTCGAAGCGGACCTCGATCGGATACTTGAACGCCGCCGACACGTGCTCGGTGGTGATCACCGCATCCGCCTGCCCCTGCGCGACGATCCGGCCGTCCGCGATGAGCAGCGCGTGTGTCGTCGTGGTGGGCAGTTCCTCCAAGTGGTGGGTGACCAGGATCGACGCCAGCTCCGGGTGGCTCTCGGCCATCACGGCCACCGTTTCGAGCAACTGCTCGCGGGCCGCCACGTCCAACCCGGTGGAGGGCTCGTCGAGCAGCAGCAGCTTCGGGCTGCACACCAGGGCCCGGGCGATCAATGTCCGGCCGCGCTCACCTTGGGACAGCGTCGGCCACCGGTCGCCGGCGCGGCGATGCAGACCGAGCGTGTCGATCAGCGAGTCGACCCGGGCCAGATCGTCGGCGTCGGGTTCCCACCGGAAGGGGATCTCGATGGTGCCGGTGATGCCCGTCATCACCACTTCGCGCAAGGTCAGCGGGGTGCTCAGCCGGTGGCGGGGGTTGACGTGGCCGATGGTCTTGCGCAGCTGGGCCATCTCGACCCTGCCGAGCTGACGGCCCAGCACGGACACGGTGCCCGAGGTCGGATGTGTTTCCGCGCCGCACATTCCGAGGATGGTGGTCTTACCTGCGCCGTTGGGCCCGAGCAGCGCCCACTGCTCGCCCTCGTTCACCGAGAACGTGATGCCCTCCAGGATCTGTTTACCGTCGCGGCGGAACGTGACATCCCTGAGCTCCAGCACGTGGTTCATTCCTAGATTGTCTACCGATCCGCTGTCCGCCTTGTCAGCGCGGGCACGATCGCGGCGGCGCTGCCGCGGGTGTACAGCTCTGCGGGGCGGCCACCTGCACTGCCCGGGGGGGCGGTCGCGCGGGCGGCGGGGCGGACGAAATCCGGCGTGCCGAGCACCTTCCGCCGGAAATTGGCGGCGTCGGGCGCCTCGCCCCAGACGGCGAGGTAGACCCGGCGCAGGTCGGCCAGGCTGAACGGGTCGGTGACGAAATGCAGTGCCAGGGTGGTGTATTCGAGCTTGTTGCGGACGCGCTCGACGGCGTCGCGCAGGATCATGTCGTGATCGAAGGCCAACGCGGGGGCGTCGTCGACGGGGACCCAGCGGGCTTCCCCGGCGTCGGTGCCCGCCACCGGATCCGGCAGGTCGGGAGCCAGCGCGACATAGGCGATCGACACCACCTGCAGCCCGGCGGTGATCCGCGGATCCCGGTCGGGCTCGCTGTAGGCGCCGAGTTGTTCGAGATGGACCCCCGCCTCGACGCCGGTCTCCTCGACGAGTTCGCGGCGGGCGGCCGTATCGGCGGACTCCTGGCCCTGCAACACGTGCCCACCGGGCAGCGCCCAGCTGCCGCGGAACGGATGCTCACCGCGGCGGATCAGCAGGACACACAGGGCGCCGGCCCGCAGCGTGAAGATCGCCAGGTCGACGGTCACCGCGAACGGCGGGAAGGCGGCCGGGTCGTAGGCCTGCAGCCAGGCGTCTTGGCCGGTCATGACGCGGCCTCGAAGCCGGGGCCGTGCATGGGTTCGCCGAACCGCATGCCGAGGGCCAGCAGGGGGTCGACGGTGCGGATCGCCAGGTCCAGGCGCTCCTGGCGGTCACCGGTGATCAGCACCCAGGAGTGTCCGGCCGCAGTGAGCGCGTCGGCGAACCAGCCGGTCATCGCCGCGCGAATGTCCAGATCGCCTTCGCGCGTCCCGTCGTCCTCCCAGGGCACGTCACTGTGGTCGGTCAGCAGATAGACCGCACGCGGCGGCACCTGCGTCCAGGGCTGGCCGGTGCGCGCCGCGGAGCCGAGATACCGGCGCTCCCAGATGGCGGTGGCGAACGCGTCGGTGTCGCAGCACAGAATCGGTGCACCGCGGTGTGCGGCGGCCTGCTCCCTGCGGGTCTGTTCAGCGCCGATCACATCGAAATCATGATGGTTCCAGGGCAGGCCCTGCTTGAGTTCGGTGTACTCGCGGCCGTACTCCAGCACCGCCAGTGCGCCGTAGTGCCGCGCCAGATCCTGGGTGAGCGTGGTGGTGCCGGTCGACTCGGCGCCCACGACGACGACCCGCGTGGTGAGGCCGGCGCGGGTGGCGGGGGCCAGGTCCTGCCACCGGGCGGCCAGATCGGTGCGCACGGCGGTGCTGCTGAGCGCGCTGCGTTCGATGGGGACGCAGCGGGCATCGAACCGCCGGGCCAACTCGGGGCCGTAGCTGTCGCCGCAGAACACCGCGTCCACCGTGGGCGGCGCTCCCGCCGCCCGCAGACCCGCCTGCATCGCGGCCAGTTGTGCCGTCCAGACCCGAGGATCGGTGACGTCAAGCGGTGCGTCACAACGGATTCCGGCAATCCGCACCGACGGGTTGTCGCGGTGTTCGGCCCGCAGCCACGATGTGCGCTCGGCCAGCGGCACCGTCTCCACCGCGGCGGCCATCGCCAGCACGGTCAGCTGCTCGCACTGGCGCGCCGCGGCCCGGATCGCGGCGTGGTGGCCCGCATGCGGCGGATAGAACTTGCCGAGGAACAGGCCGTGGCGAAAGTCCGTCATGACGCCACTGCCTCGCGCTCCCGTGCGCTCTCCCGCCACCAGGACCGCAGGCCGGTGAAGCACAGCGCCAGGAACAGTACGTACACGATGGCGGTGAGGTGGAGACCCTTGGCCAGATACAGCGGAATGTAGATGCAGTCGGCGGCAATCCAGAAGAACCAGTTCTCCACCCGCTTGGCGTTCAACAGCCACTGCGCGGCCAGTGACAGGCAGGTGGTGAGCGCATCCAGGAAGGGCGCCGAATCCTGGGCCGCCCCCAAGACGATGTAGAGCGCAGCCGTGCCCGCTACGACAAACAATACGCACCAACCGATTTCGCGCCGCCGGGCGTGGGTGACGGCCAGCGGTGTGCGGTCGGCGTTGCCGTATCGCCACTGCCACCAGCCGGTGAAGCCCAGCACGATGTAGACGATCTGCAGCCCTGCGTCGGCCCACAGCCGAGACGACGCGAACAGCACCAGGAAGAACGCACTGTTGGCGATGCCGACCGGGAAATTGGCCGCGTTCCTGCGCACCGTCAGCACCACGCACAGTGCGCCGGTGATGAATCCCAACACTTCGGTCCAGTCCAGCATCACGCCCCCTCAAGGTTATAGTCAAATTGACTATAACCCATCGGAGCGGCGGTCAGGACTCCTGGCTCATCGCGGCTTGAATCTCCTCGAAGCTGACCTCACGCACCGGCTGGCCCAGCGACCAGTGATGGCCGAACGGATCGCGCACGATGCCGTAGCGGTCGCCCCAGAACTGGTCCTCCAGCGCCATCACGACGGTCGCACCCGCGTCGAGCGCCTGCTGGAAGCTGGCGTCAGCGTCGGTGACGGTCAGGTGGATGGTGACCGGTGTGCCGCCGAGCGCGATCGGGGACGTCGACTTGCCGTCGTTGTACTCCGGAAAGTCATCGCTGATCAGCACGGTGGCCCCGTTGATCGAGATGGCGGCGTGCATCAGTTTGCCGCCTGGGCCCGGAACCCGGCCCAGCTCAACCGCATTGAATGCGGTGACGTAGAAATCGATGGCCGCCGCGGCACCGGCGATGGTCAGGTACGGCGACAGTGCGGGTTCGACATCAATGGCCATGGTGGTCTGCTCCTCGGTGTGGATGGACACCGATACAGACTGGCCCCGAGGCGGAATCTCATCAAGCCTTGGAAATCAGGTCCCAACCTTCGACCGATTCGGGGCTGCGCGGATCGGGACCGACGTACAGGGCCGCAGGTCGGACCAGCTTGCCGAGCCGCTTCTGCTCCAGGATGTGCGCACACCAACCTGCGGTGCGGCCGCAGGTGAACATGGCGGGCATCATCTTCGCGGGCACCTGCGCGAAGTCCAGGATCACCGCGGCCCAGAATTCGACGTTGGTCTCGATCGCCCGGTCCGGACGCCGCTCACGCAGCTCGGTCAGCGCGGCCTGCTCCAGTGCGGAGGCGGCCTCGTAGCGGGGCGCATTGAGCCGCTTGGCGGTGGCCCGCAGCACCTTCGCCCGCGGGTCCTCCGCGCGGTAGACCCGGTGCCCGAAGCCCATCAGCTTTTCTTTGTTGTCCAGGATCTTGCGCACCACGGCACGGGCGTCGCCGTCACGCTCGACATCTTCGATCATCGGCAGCACCCGGGCGGGGGCGCCACCGTGCAGCGGGCCGCTCATCGCGCCGATCGCCCCGGACAGCGACGCCGCGACATCGGCACCGGTCGAGGCAATCACCCTGGCGGTGAACGTCGACGCGTTCATCCCGTGCTCGGCCGCCGACACCCAGTAGGCGTCGATGGCTTCGACGTGCCGCGGGTCGGGCTCGCCCTGCCAGCGGGTCATGAATCGTGATGTCACCGTGGCACATTCGTCGATCACGCGCTGCGGTACAGCGGGCTGGTAGATGCCGCGGGCGGACTGGGCCACGTACGACAGTGCCATCACCGAGGACCGGGCCAACTGGTCGCGGGCCGTCTCGTCGTCGATGTCGAGCAGCGGGGCGAACCCCCAGATCGGGGCGAGCATGGCCAGGCCGGCCTGCACGTCGACCCGGACATCGCCGGTGTGGATCGGCAGCGGGAACGGCTCGGCGGGCGGCAGACCGTGGCCGAACTTGCCGTCGACCAACAGTCCCCACACATCGCCGAAGGTGACGTGTTGGCTGACCAGATCCTCGATGTCGACGCCGCGGTAACGCAGCGCGCCGCCGTCTTTGTCCGGTTCGGCGATCTCGGTGGTGAACGCCAGTACGCCGGCCAGGCCCGGGGCGAAGTCCTTCGGTACCTCAGTCATAGCGCAGATTCTTGCACCGAGCCAAGGGGTAGCGTTGGCCGCGTGGTGGAACCGGACGGTGCGCACCTCGCAGGGATGCGGGTGGAGTACGGCTCAGTGGAGAAGGACGGTAGTGCCGACCTTACCGTGGAGTGGCTGGACGATGGCTGGCTTGCCTTGCTGCGCAAGTGGATTCGTGATGCCGAACAGGCCGGGGTGGCCGAAGCCAACGCGATGGTGATCGCGACCGTGCACCAGGGAAGACCGGTCAGCCGAACGGTGTTGTGCAAGGGTGTGGATGAGACCGGGATCACCTTCTTCACCAACTACTCCTCGGCCAAGGGCGCTGACCTGGCGGTGACGCCGTACGCGTCCGTCACCTTCCCCTGGTACCTGCTCGGCAGGCAGGTGCACGTCCGTGGCGCGGTCAGCAAGGTCAGCGCGCAGGCCACGGCGGCCTACTGGGCCACCCGGCCGCGGGGTTCGCAGCTGGGGGCCTGGGCGTCGCACCAGTCGCAGCCCATCTCCTCGCGCGCCGCGCTGATGGCGCAGTTGGCCGAGGTCACGGAACGCTTCGCCGGTTCCGACACCGTCCCGGTGCCCCCGAACTGGGGCGGCTACCTGATCTCGCCCGACGAGGTCGAGTTCTGGCAGGGCCGAGAGAGCCGGGTGCACAACCGCGTCCGGGTCGACGAGGGCGGGCGCGTCGAGCGCCTGCAACCGTGAGGCTGTTCGCCGACACCACCCCACTGAAGCAACGCGACTTCCGCCGGCTGTGGTGGGCCGGCATCCCCACCGTCATCGGTGCCAACCTGACGATCTTCGCGGTGCCCGTTCAGCTGTACGCGCTGACGCAGAGCTCGGCGTACGTCGGGCTGGCCGGTGTTTTCGCGTTGGTGCCGCTGGTGGTGTTCGGGCTGTGGGGCGGGGCGTTGGCCGACGCGATGGACCGCCGCATCCTGCTGATCATCGCCTCGCTGGGCCTGGCCGTCGCATCGATCCTGCTGTGGGCGCAGGCCGCGCTGGCCCTGAACAACGTCTGGGTGGTGCTCTGTCTACTCGCGGTGCAGCAGGCGTTCTTCGCGGTCAACTCGCCGACCAGGTCGGCGGCCATTCCGCGCATGCTGCCGGAACATCAACTCGCCGCCGCCAACTCGCTGAACATGACGGTGCAGCAGTTCGGCGCCATCGTCGGTCCGCTGCTGGCCGGGTTGATGCTCAGCTGGGTCGACCTGTCGACGCTGTACCTGATCGACGCCATCACCTGCGTGGCGCCGATCTGGGTGACGATCCGGCTGGCCCCGATGCCGCCGTTGGAGGCGGTTGTCGGCGCGGCCCGCTGGGGCTTCGGCGCGGTGCTGGACGGCTTTCGCTATCTGGCGGGCAACACCGTCGTGTTGATGTCCTTCGTCGTCGACCTGATCGCGATGATCCTGGGCATGCCGCGCGCGCTCTTCCCGGAGATGGCCCACCTGAGCTTCGGCGGACCCGTCTCGGGCGGCACCACCATCGCGTTGCTGGCCGCGGCCATGTCGGTCGGCGCCGTCGCGGGCGGGGTGTTCTCCGGCTGGCTGCCGCGCATCCGCAGGCAGGGCCTGGCAGTGGTGGTCGCGATCGTCATCTGGGGACTGGCGATGGTCGGCTTCGGCGTCGCGGGCGGGTTGGCCAACGGGCACGCCGGCCCGCTCCTGTGGGCGGCGCTGGCGTTCCTTGCCATCGGTGGGGCCGCGGACATGGTCTCGGCGGCGTTCCGTTCGACGATCCTGCAGTCGGCCGCGTCCGATGATCTGCGCGGCCGGTTGCAGGGCGTGTTCATCGTGGTGGTCGCAGGCGGCCCCCGGGTCGCCGACGTGCTGCACGGCTCGGCGGCGGCAGCCATCGGCACCTCGGCCGCTGCGGCGGGCGGCGGCGCCCTGGTGGTTGTCGGTGTGGTGATCGCGGCGCTGGTGGTGCCCGCGTTCGTGCGGTACCGCGTCAGCAACGGACAAAGGTCGGGTACCGACAAAATATGAGTACTGCGAAATGCGCAGATCGGCAGTTAGCGGTACCTCGATCCGCAACGGGTCTAATATTGCCCACCGTGGTGGATCTTCTTGGCGACGCCACCCCCGGGCTGCGGGAACGCAAGAAGCAGCGCACGAGGGCGACGTTGATCGATGCGGCGGTGCAGCTTTGCCTGCAGCAGGGCTACGACAACACGACCGTCGAGCAGATCGCGGCGATCGCCGATGTCTCGCCCCGAACTTTCAGTCGGTACTTCGCCACCAAAGACGCCGTGATGATGACGCTGCTCGAGGATCTGGTGGGCGCGGTCGCCGTCGAGTTGGCCGAGGTGCCCACCGACGTGCCGGTGCTGGAGGCGCTGCGGTACGCCCACGTGACCGTGCTGGGCAAGGTCCGCTCGGGTGCCGTGCCCGGTGTCACTCCCGACAGCATCGTGCTGATGCTCAAGATCGTGAACTCGACGCCTGCCCTGAAGATCGCGGCCACCGAACTGGGGCCGCACCCGACGGCCGTCGCACTGGCCAAGCGCCTCGGCGTCGATATCGCCGACCGCAAGCTCCGCCTGGTGCTGGCCATCTGGTCGGCCATCATAGTGACCGCCTGCGGAGACCTCGTCGGCGATGTCGAAGGCGCCGAGCTCGGGCCCGAGCTGATGGTCGAACGCATCGGCAAGGCGTTCGACGAATTCAGCGCCATGACCGCCGAGCTGCCGCGTTGACTGGGCTGCGGGAACGCAAAAAACGCCAGACCCGGACCACCCTGATCGATGTCGCAGTGGAGCTGTGCCAGCGGCAGGGCTACGACCACACCACCGTCGAACAGATCGCGGCCGCGGCCGAAGTGTCGACGCGCACCTTCAGCCGGTACTTCCCGACGAAGGAGTCGGTGATCGCCGCGGCCGCTGATGAGGTCGACGAGACCATCGCGGCCGCGCTGGCCGGCCAACCGGCGGAGCTCACCGCCTATGAGGCGTTGCTTCGAGCCCACCTGCAGGCATTCAGCCCGGATGCGACCGGGCCGTCGCCGGCGTTCATCCGGATGGCGGTGATGATCCAGATCGTCAACGCCTCGCCGACGTTGAACGAGTCGGCGTTCGCGATCAAACAGGACCTGGCCGAGAACGCTGCGCTGCGGGTGCTCGGTGCGCGCCTGGACCTGCCGCCGACCGATCCCACCGTGCGGCTGATCGCCGATACCTGGACAGTGCTGTTCGCGACGTCGTTCCGGGGAATGGGCACCCCCGGTGACGATCCCATCGACGCCGAGGTGCTCTGCGCGCGCCTGACGGCAACGTTTGAGACGTTCGCGCGCGTCACGGCTCCGCCGCAGCCCGACGGGCAACCCCCCGCAGGCGCGTCGCAACGATAGCGACTACCTTCACCTAGTACAGACAGCGTGGTCGCTGCCGATGACGCAGAAGGGGTTCTCGTGGCCAGCAGTACTTCCCCAGATTCATCTCCGGACATCGCCACTCTCCAGTACCCGGGAGGCGAGCTCGATCTGGAGATCGTGCACGCCACAGAGGGTTCGGATGGCATCGCGTTGGGCCCACTGCTGGCCAAAACCGGATACACCACCTTCGACGGCGGGTTCGTCAACACCTCGGCCACCAAGAGCGCCATCACCTACATCGACGGTGACGCGGGCATTTTGCGGTATCGCGGATACCCGATCGAGCAGCTTGCGGAGAAGTCGACGTTCATCGAGGTCAGCTACCTGTTGATCTACGGCGAGTTGCCCACACCGAGCGAGCTCGAGGCATTCACCACCCAGATCCAGCGGCACACCCTGCTGCACGAGGACCTCAAGCGGTTCTTCGACGGCTTCCCTCGCAACGCGCACCCGATGCCGGTGCTGTCCAGCGCGGCCAACGCCCTGAGCGCGTACTACCAGGACTCGCTGGACCCGCTCGACAAGGAGCAGGTCGAACTGTCGACCATCCGGCTGCTGGCGAAGCTGCCCACCATTGCCGCCTACGCCTTCAAGAAGTCGGTCGGCCAGCCGTTCCTGTACCCGGACAACACCCTGACGCTGGTAGAGAACTTCCTGCGGATGACGTTCGGCCTGCCCGCGGAACCATATGAGGTAGATCCGGAGATCGTCCGGGCGCTCGACCTGCTGCTGATTCTGCACGCCGACCACGAGCAGAACTGCTCGACGTCCACGGTGCGGTTGGTCGGCTCGTCGCAGGCCAACCTGTTCACCTCGATTTCCGGCGGCATCAACGCGCTGTGGGGTCCGCTGCACGGCGGTGCCAACCAGGCAGTGCTGGAGATGCTGCAGGGCATCAAGGAAAGCGGCGGCGACGTCGAGACGTTCGTGAAGAAGGTGAAGAACCGCGAGGACGGCGTGAAGCTGATGGGCTTCGGTCACCGCGTCTACAAGAACTACGATCCCCGCGCCCGCATCGTCAAGGAGCAGGCCGACAAGATCCTCGGCAAGCTCGGCGTCGAGGACCCGCTGCTGGACATCGCCAAGCAGCTCGAGGAGATCGCGCTGACCGACGACTTCTTCGTCGAGCGCAAGCTGTACCCGAACGTGGATTACTACACCGGCGTGATCTACCGGGCAATGGGTTTCCCGACGCGGATGTTCACGGTGCTGTTCGCGCTGGGCCGGCTGCCCGGCTGGATCGCGCACTGGCGCGAGATGCACGAAGAGCCCAGCAAGATCGGCCGTCCGCGCCAGATCTACACCGGCTACACCGAACGCGACTTCGTCGACATGGAGAACCGCTAGCCGAGCGAGACAATTGTCACGCTGCTTGCCAAACCAATAGTTGTAGTTCAACAATTGTTTTGTGATTGAAACCGTCAGCGAGCTCAGCCGCGGCCGCAAGGCCATCATCTTGGTGTCCTGCTGCCTGAGCCTGCTGATCGTGTCGATGGACGCCACGATCGTGAACGTCGCGATCCCGGCGATCCGCACCGACCTGCACGCCTCGGCCCAGAACATGCAGTGGGTCATCGACATCTACACACTGGTGCTCGCGTCGCTGCTGCTGCTCTCCGGTGCCACCGCTGACCGGTTCGGCCGCCGCCGCGTCTTCCAGATCGGCCTGCTGGCCTTCGCCGCCGGTTCGCTGCTGTGCAGCCTGGCGCCGACCATCGACATGCTGATCGGGGCCAGGTTCCTGCAGGCCATCGGTGGTTCGATGCTCAACCCGGTGGCGATGTCGATCATCACCCAGGTGTTCACCGGACGGGTGGAACGCGCCAGGGCCATCGGAGTGTGGGGCGGGGTCGTCGGCATCTCGATGGCACTGGGCCCCATCGTCGGCGGCACGCTGATCGAGTTCGTCGGCTGGCGCTCGGTGTTCTGGATCAACCTGCCGATCTGTGCGCTGGCGATCGCCCTGACCGCAATTTTCGTGCCAGAGACCAAATCGCAGACGATGCGCAACATCGACCCGATCGGCCAGTTGCTCGGGGTGATGTTCCTGTTCGGCATCGTGTTCGTCCTGATCGAAGGCCGCGGACTGGGCTGGACCAGTCCGGTGACGCTTGGGGTTCTGGTGGTCTCGCTGATCGCGTTCGCCGGGTTCCTGCGGTATGAGTCCCGGCGCAACGACCCCTTCATCGATCTGCGCTTCTTCCGCAGCATCCCGTTCGCCTCGGCCACCATCACCGCCGTCTGTGCATTCGCCTCCTGGGGTGCCTTCCTGTTCATGATGTCGCTGTATCTGCAGGGGTTCCGCGGCTTCTCGGCGCTACACACCGGCCTGCTCTATCTGCCGATTGCCGTTGGCGCCCTGATCTTTTCGCCGTTGTCCGGCCGGCTGGTCGGCCGGTTCGGGGCTCGCCCGTCGCTGATGGTGGCCGGCGCGCTGATCACCGCGGCCACCATCATGCTGTCGCTGTTGTCGGCCACCACGCCGGTGTGGGCGCTGGTGGGCATCTTCGCGGTGTTCGGAATCGGTTTTTCCATGGTCAACGCCCCGATCACCAACGCGGCGGTCAGTGGTATGCCGACCGACCGGGCCGGGGCTGCTTCGGCGGTCGCCTCGACGAGCAGACAGATCGGCGTGAGTCTCGGTGTGGCCCTTTGCGGTTCGATCGCCGCGGTGGCCCTGGTGGACACCCACGTCGACTTCACGGCGGCGGCGAAACCGCTGTGGCTGCTGTGCGCCGTTCTGGGGCTGGTCATCTTCGGTCTTGGTATCTTCGCCACGTCACCGCGGGCCATCCGGTCCGCTGAGCGACTGGCGCCGCTGATCGCCGGTCCCGCACACCGGCCGGGGAGGGAACATGTCACGCAACCCACTGGCTGACGACGTGTGGCGGGACCTCTCGCGCTTCGTTTTCGACAACCGGGACACCTGGCGCCGGGCCGTCGTCGATCAGTCCGGCCTGCCGTTCAGCCGGATCCGCATTCTCAAACGTCTTGCACGCAACCCACTTACGGTCAAACAGGTCGCGCACACGGCGACCATCGACGCACCTGCGGCCACCGTCGCGATCAATGACCTCGAGGCGCGCGGGCTCGTGGTGCGCCAGATCGATCCGGCGAACCGGCGCTCCAAGCTGGTGTCGCTGACCGACGCCGGCGCGGCCGTGGTGGCCACGATCGACACCACCGACGATCCCGCTCCCGACCCGCTGGCCGAGTTGGACGACGCGGACCTCAAGACGTTACGGACCATCTTGGACAAGATCGCCCGGCGCTGACGGGTCAGCTCAGCTGAGGTATCCCTCGACCTCGCCGGCCGGCCGTTCGCTCGCCTCCCTGGGATCGCCACCGGTCTCGCGCAGGGCCCGACGCTGCCGAAGCAGGTCCCAGGCCTGATCGAGGGCGACCTCGATGGCGCGGAGCCGCTCGTGCTCCTCGGACTCGGAGATCTCGTGATTCTGCAGTCGTTCCCGCAGATCCTTTTCCTCGGCGACGAGGTCGTGGATGCGTGCCAGGGTGTCGCTGTCGCTGGGTTTTCCGTCTTGTGCCACGGCTCCAGTGTGCCAGTACCCTGCGCGGGGGATACACAACCCGTAGCGCGATTGTCGCCCGAATTTCCAGCGGGATCGGTCTGGCTGCTCCGCGAGGAGGTCTGCCGAGTCACGACCGTGGCGCGGTGAACCGAAAAGCTTTCCGCTGCATAGCAATTGGTGCCATATCAGCCATATCGGCCCGTAACTGCGCCGACCGGCTCGGTGGTAGATGAACTTGTTTCGACGAGGTCGGGCAATTCCGCACCGCCACCGTCGGTTCGGCGGACCTCCCGGCTGTTGGCGTCCTGCATCGTTCCGGAGCTCATTATGGCGCGGCCGACGGACTGGCTCAGTTGAGTCCTACGTCGCTGTATAGGGTTGTTTCCGTGACTTCCAAACCTGAGATTGAATTCCCCGAGGGTCCGGCTCCTGCTGGCTTGGTGATCGAGGATGTGACGGTCGGCGACGGTGCCGAGGCGGTGCCTGGCGGCACGGTCGAGGTGCACTACGTCGGCGTGGAGTACGACACCGGCGAGGAGTTCGACAGCTCCTGGGACCGCAAGCAGTCCATCGAGTTTCCGCTGCGCGGCCTGATCCAGGGCTGGCAGGACGGGATCCCGGGGATGAAGGTCGGCGGCCGCCGCAAGCTGACCATCCCGCCGGAGTCGGCCTATGGCCCCGCGGGCGGCGGTCATCGCCTGTCGGGCAAGACGCTGATCTTCGTCATCGATCTGCTCGGCGTCCGCTAGCCCGCTTCGGCGATCGGCGATGTCAATCGACTCTGTTCAGTAGCGTGCGGGCTGCCTCGGTGACCAGCGCGCGGTCGTAGGTGATCACGAAGTCAAACCGCCGTTCGCTGTCATCGA
This sequence comes from Mycobacterium sp., assembly GCA_040511255.1. GTDB lineage: Bacteria > Actinomycetota > Actinomycetes > Mycobacteriales > Mycobacteriaceae > Mycobacterium. Next base: position 13,398 of record JBEVHL010000401.1, read on the forward strand.
CTACCTGCGGTCCGTCTGGACTCTCGCGGGCGATGATCGCCGCCGCCGTCTGGGGCCCGAGAACGACAACGGTCCACTCATCGCAGAGCGGGTCGTCAGCTGCCAGCGGAATCCCACGAATACCGCCATCGAGACCCGGCGGCATCTGCAGGCCGAAGATCGCGACCAAGGGTGACCGCTCGGCCAAGTTCACGTAACGCTTGAACGTGCCTTTGGTCAGAAATTCTGCGCGCTGCAGTCCCGTCAGCACTATCGGTGGGTCAACGGCACGGCTGGCTTGCATCTCGATGTGCTGCGACAGCGCCATCACTGTCGCTTTACGGGCCGTTCGCACGCGGTGGTGATCCTTGATCAGCGCGAACGGCGACACGGTGCCCGCCGTGGAGCGTGACGTAGCTGGCTGCAGACTCGCCGCGCCGGTCGGTAGACGGTGGTCGGGCTCGGCTGGCCTGCCGAACATGTATCCCTGACCGAGGTCGGCTCCGAGCGCCAACGCCTGTTCGAGATGTTGATCGGTCTCGATGCCCTCCGCCAAGATCACGGCGCCGGTCCGTTCGTGATGGGCTATCACCGACGACAACGTCTGGGCTTGCCGGTAATCGGGCTGCGACTGCACAAAGCTGAGGTCGAGCTTGATGACGTCCGGAGCGATGATATCGAGCAGTGCAGACGAATCCGGGAATGCGCCGACATCGTCGAGCGCGATCAAGAAGCCTTGTGCGCGTAGCGCTTCCACGGTGGACAGCAGCCTGCTGGGATGGTCGAGCAGGCCGCGCTCGGTGATCTCGAACATCACCGAGAAGCGGTCGCGCGCGCGAGACAATGGGTGACTGGGTTCGGCCATCACATGCGGGCTGTTCGGCTCGCAGTTCAGCGACAATATGGTGTCCTGGGGCCATTCGAAGTCAAGGGCTCGCCACCGCTTTCACCGACTGCATGAAGCCTTCGAGGTCGGCTTTCAGGATCGAGAGCGAGCCCACCACAACTCCTCGGCGACCTCGTCTATTGCGTCCGCAACACGAACCCAACGCCGCGAACGGTGTGCAGCAGCCGCGGCGCGCCGCCGGCCTCGAGTTTGCGGCGTAGATAGCCGATGAACACGTCGACGACGTTGGTGTCGGCGGCGAAGTCGTAACCCCAGACCAGCTCGAGCAACTGGGCTCGGGACAGGACCGCGGTCTTGTGCTCGGCCAGCACGGCCAGCAGGTCGAACTCCCGCTTGGTCAGGTCCACGTCGACGCCGTTGACCCGCGCCCGGCGGCCCGGGATGTCCACTTCGAGTGGCCCGACCGAGATCGTCTCCGAAGAGAAGGTGGCTGTCGAACCGCGGCGGCGCAGCAGCGCCCGCACCCGCGCCACCAATTCGGCCAGCACGAACGGCTTCACCAGATAGTCGTCGGCGCCGGCCTCCAGTCCGGCGACCCGGTCGTCGACTGAACTGCGCGCGCTCAACACACAGACGGGCACGTCGTTGTCCATCGCGCGCAACGCCGTCACCACGCTGACGCCGTCGAGGATCGGCATGTTGATATCCAGCACGATGGCATCGGGCCGGGTCTCCGTCGCGCTGCGCAGGGCTTCGGCCCCGTCCACGGCCGTCGTGACCTCGAATCCGGACAGCCGCAACCCCCGCTCCAGCGATGCCAGCACGTCGGCATCGTCGTCCACCACCAATACCCGGGGAGAGGGCACCCCACCACTGTCCATGCCCGCCATCTTGCCTGATTAACGGCGTTGCCCGTGGTAGGCGCGGAGTGTTCACCTGATCGCAGAGCGCCGAGGTAGCCGTGCTGCTAATGTCCGACGCTTATGCTTCCGTTTAACCCCCGGCTGATCGTCGAGCCAGACGACGGTCTGGGCCCGGTTCTCGAGTTCTTCGCCTCGGCCGAAAAGACGCTACTGATAAAGCAGTTCACCTTCACCGAGGATTCGTTCATCGAAGCGGTGATCGAACGGAACAACGCCGGCGTCGACGTCCGCGTCATGCTGAATCCCGCCCGCTCCGGCGGTGACCGCGCCAACGACGAGACCTTCGAGCGATTCGCCAATGCCGGTGTCGCCGTGCAGTGGGCCAACCCGAAGTTCTATGTCACCCATGAAAAGTCGGTGGTGGTGGACGGATCGGCCGCACTGGTCGCGACGTTCAACATGTGCCCCAAATACTTTTCACTGACCCGCGACTACGGCGTCATCACCTACGACCCGTTGCACATCGCGCAGATCACCGACGTGTTCAACGCCGACTGGGAGCACCGGGACTGGCGGCCGTCGGCGTACGAAGGCCTGCTGTGGAGCAACTCCAACTCCCGGCTGCACATGGCGCACTTCATCGACACCGCAACGCACCGGCTGGATATTCAGCACCCGAAATACGTCGACGCCGTCATCCTGGACCACATCGCCGCCGCTGCCGACCGCGGCGTGAAAGTTCATGTGCTGTGCGGCGGTAAGCACGGCATCAGTGAATGGGACATCCTCGACACCTTCGCCTCCCTGCGCACCCTGCGCCGCTTCGGCGTCAAAGTGCACAAGCAGAAGAATCTGCGGGTACACGCCAAGCTGCTCATCGTCGACGCCGAGACGGCGCTGGTCGGCTCGATGAACATCGACCGCAGTGCCTTCGATCTGCGCCGTGAGCTGGGCGTCACCGTCAGCGATCCCGACGTGGTCGCCAGGCTCAAGCAGGTCTTCGACGCCGACTGGGAATCGTCGCACCACTACGAACCGCCCGACCCCCTCAAATCCGCCGAGCACATAGAGGACGATTTTCCGCACGACGCGGATCTCATCCATGAGTGAACTCGAACCGCCGGCCGAACAGGTCGGACTGCTCGAACTCGCCTGGACGTTCAACCACATCGCGCTGGCGTCGTTCGGCGGCGGCCTCTCGGCGTGGACCCGCGAGATCGTGGTGGTCCAGAAGCAGTGGATGGGGGAGGAGGAATTCCTCTCCGCCATGACGATGTGCCGCATCCTGCCCGGGGCCAACCAGATCAACATGGCGGTGTTCATCGGCTCCAAGATGCGCGGCCTGGTCGGGGCCTGCGCGGCCGTGTTCGGCCTGTGCCTGATGCCGCTGGTCATCGTGTTGGCGCTGGCCTTCGCCTACTTCCGGTTCAAGGAAGTCCCGGCCGTCAAAGGGGTGCTGCACGGGGCGTCCGCCGCCGCTGTCGCCCTGACCGTGGCCATGGTCATCAAGACCGGGCAGAAATGCCTGACCGGGGTGATCCCGGTGCTGCTGTTCGGCGCCGCCTTCGTGCTGAACGGCCTGGTGCGGCTGCCACTGCTGGAAACCCTGGCGATCTTGGCGCCACTGAGCCTGCTGTGGGCCTGGCCGAGGAAGAAGACACAGCCGGCGTGAACACCTACCTGCAGTTGGTGGCGTTGTTCGGCACACTGTCGCTGCTGTCGATCGGTGGCGGCAATGCCGTGCTGCCCGAGATGCATTTGCGCGCAGTGCACGACCACCATTGGCTGACCGACTCGCAGTTCGCCGATGTCTTCTCGATCTCCCAGACCACGCCCGGGCCGAGCATCCTGATCGTCGCGATGATCGGCTACGCCGCAGGCCTGCACGACGGAGGCATTGCCGGCGCCATTCTCGGCGGTGTGGTCGCGACCGTCGCGATGGTCATCCCGGCCGCGTCGCTGATGTACGTGGTGACGCTGTTCTGGCAGAAGGCGCAGAAGTCCAGCTGGCGGATAGCGGTCGAGAAGGGGTTCGCGCCGCTGACGGTGGGCCTGATCCTGGCGACGTCGCTGGTGATGAGCAGAGCGGCCGACCACGACTGGCGGGCGTATCTGCTGACCGCCGTCTGCACCCTGATCTTCGTGCGTACCAGCGTCAACCCGCTGATCATCGTCGCGGTGGCCGGGGTGATCGGTTATTTCGGCGTGATCTGATCGCGACCTCGCCACGGGGATCAGATTGACCTCATTATTTGTTGAGGTTTTACCGTGGGGACCATGAGTTTAGAGACGGTGGCCAGACACACCCTGTACCGGCAGATACGTGCCAGCGGCGGTGATCTGCGCACGTTGGCCAGCAGGGCACTGCTACGCCGGATCTGGACGTTCGCGGGTCGGCACCATCGCCGACTGGGTCTGTTCGTGGCAGTCAGCGTGGTCAGCGCGCTGCTGGCCGTCGCGACGCCCGTGCTGGCGGGCCGGGTGGTCGACCAGATCGTGCACGGCGGTTCGGCCCGCACGGTGGTGCTGATCGCACTGGTGATCGCCGCTGTCGCGCTGGCCGAGACGGCTGCCGGCCTGGTCACCCGCTGGCTGTCCTCGACCATCGGCGAAGGCCTGATCCTGGATCTGCGGACCGCCGTCTTCGACCACGTGCAGCGGATGCCCGTCGCGTTCTTCACCAGGACCCGCACCGGCGCGTTGGTCAGCAGGCTCGGCAACGACGTGATCGGCGCCCAGCGGGCCTTCAGCGACACCCTGTCCGGGGTGGTGTCCAACCTGGTGACGCTGAGCCTGACGCTGGTGGTGATGCTCAGCATCTCCTGGCAGATCACCCTGATCTCGTTGGTGCTCACGCCGCTGTTCCTGCTGCCTGCGCGGCGGATCGGCCGCACCATGGGCCGGTTGAGTCGGGAGAGCGCGATCTACAACGCGACGATGAACACCCAGATGACGGAACGGTTTTCCGCTCCGGGCGCCACCTTGGTGAAGCTGTTCGGCAGCCCCGATCGGGAGTCGCGGGCGTTCGCTGAGCGGGCGGACCGGGTGCGGGCCATCGGGGTGAAGACCTCGATGCTGCAGGCGACGTTCATGAACTCGCTGACGTTGATGTCCGCCCTGGCGTTGGCCGTGGTCTACGGACTCGGCGGGGTGCTGGCCATCGGCGGGCACCTGCAGGCCGGGGCCATCGTGTCACTGGCCCTGCTGCTGACCCGGCTGTATGCGCCGTTGACGGCGTTGGCCAATGCGCACGTGGAGATCGCGACCGCACTGGTCAGCTTCGACCGGGTCTTCGAGGTGCTCGACCTGGTGCCGTTGATCCAGGAGAAGCCCGGCGCGGTGCCGGTACCCGGGGATGCCGCGGTCTCGGTTCAGTTCGACGACGTGCGGTTCGCCTACCCGTCGGCGGACAAGGTGTCGCTGGCCTCGCTCGAAGAGGTCGCGGTCCTGGATGACCGTGGGGGAGATGAAGTGCTGCACGGCATTTCGTTCACCGCCGAGCCCGGTCAGATGGTCGCGTTGGTGGGCACGTCCGGCGCCGGCAAGTCCACCATCGCCACCCTGGTCGCCCGGCTGTACGACGTCGACTCCGGTGCGGTCCGGCTGGCCGGTGTGGACGTGCGTGACCTGACCACCGATTCGGTCCGCGAGACCGTCGGACTGGTCACCCAGGACGGTCACCTGTTCCACGAGTCGATCCGGGCCAACCTGGTGCTGGCCGCCCCCGATGCCACCGACGGCGACCTGTGGCAGGCGTTGCGGCGGGCCCGGCTCGACGACGTCGTGGCCGCGATGCCCGACGGGTTGGACACCGTGGTCGGGGAGCGGGGCTACCGTCTCTCGGGTGGGCAGCGGCAACGGCTGACCATCGCCCGGTTGCTGCTGGGCCGGTCGCGGGTGGTCATCCTGGACGAGGCCACCGCCGCGCTGGACTCCACCTCGGAGGCCGCCGTGCAGCAGGCTCTGGCGGAAGCGCTGGTCGGCCGGACGTCATTGGTGATCGCGCACCGGCTGTCGACGGTGCGGGCGGCCGATCTGATCCTGGTGGTCGAGGATGGTCGGATCGCCGAACGGGGTACACACAAGCAGTTGCTCGCCCGAGGCGGGCGTTACACCGAGCTGTACGAGACGCAGTTCGGGGATCAGAAGGCCGCAGCGTAATTCGGTTGTCGGCTGCGGTGTCGTAGGTGTGGGATAGACAGATACATGATGGGTGAGTCGATGCGCGTGTACGAACCGGGGCTGCGCTCCGAGCCGGCCATCGCGCCACCACCCAGCAAGATCCGAACGTCGTCGGACATCTTGCGGCTGATCCCGTATCTGAAGCCGTACAAGGTGCGGTGGATCGCGATGCTGGTCGCGGCGCTGCTCAGCCTGGTCGCCACCGTCACCATCCCGTTGATGACCAAGGCGGTGATCGACGGCCCGGTGCGCCACCAGGATCAGCAGCACCTGTGGACCCTCGGCCTGGCGGCGATGGCCGTGCTGGTCTCGGAGGCCGTGCTCTGGTTCATCCGCCGCTGGCTGGTGGCCAGGGCAACCATGGGTGTCGAGGCCGATATCCGCAAGGACCTCTACGCGCGGCTGCAGATCCTGCCGATGGCCTTCCACGGCAAGTGGCAGTCCGGTCAGCTGCTGTCGCGGGTGATGAACGACCTGAGCACCATCCGCTCGTTCCTGTCCTTCGGGCTGCTGTTTCTGATGCTCAACGTCATCCAGATCATCGTGGTGACGGGCATCCTGCTGGCGATGTACTGGCCGCTGGGTGTCGTGGTGGTGGTGTCGATCGTGCCGATCACGGCGACGGTGCTGCATTTCCAACGCCAGTTCACCAAGCTGTCGCGTGCCGCCCAGGACCAGTCCGGCAACGTCGCCACCCACGTCGAGGAGCAGGCGCTCGGGCTGCGGGTGGTCAAGGCGTTCCGCCGCGAGGAGTACGCCTACGAGCGGTTCGACCAGCGCGCCACCGCCCTGTTCGACACCGAGGTCCGCAAGGTCGGGGTGTCCGCGAAGTTCTGGACTCTGCTGGAGGCCATCCCCAGCGTCAGCCTGATCATCGTGCTGGGCCTCGGCGCGTACGCGGCCGGACACCAGCTGGTCACCATGGGCACTTTGGTCGCCTTCATCACGATGATGCTGTCGCTGGTGTGGCCGATCGCGTCGCTTGGTTTCCTACTGTCCATGACGCAGGAGGCCATGACGGCGGCCAACCGCGTCGCCGAGATTTTCGACGCGCCGCGGGAGATCACCGACGGCCCGCAGCGCGACGCCCCGCGCGGCGGCCGGCTCGAACTGGTCGACGTCGGCTTCCGGTTCCCGGAGTCAGAGCAGTGGGCCTTACGACACCTCAATCTGACCGTCGAACCGGGTGAGACGATGGCCCTGGTCGGTTCGACAGGATCCGGCAAATCTGTTCTGGTATCGCTTCTTTCGCGACTCTACGACGTGACCGAAGGTGCCATCCTGATCGACGGGCACGACATCCGAGAGCTGTCGCTGCCTGCGCTGCGGCAGGCGGTGGCCACGGCGTTCGAGGACCCGACGCTGTTCTCGATGTCGGTCGCCGAGAACCTGCGGCTCGGGCATCCGGAAGCGTCCGAGGCGCAGCTGGCCCAAGCCGTCGAGGTGGCGGCCGCCGGCTTCGTCTACGACCTGCCGTTCGGCCTGGACACCCGGATCGGCGAGCAGGGCATGAGCCTGTCCGGCGGTCAGCGGCAACGTCTTTCGCTGGCGCGGGCACTGCTTGCCGCGCCCTCGATCCTGGTGCTCGACGACACGCTCTCTGCGCTCGATGTGCATACCGAGGCCCTGGTCACCGAGGCGTTGCGGCGGGTGTTGGCGTCGGTGACCGGCGTGGTCGTCGCCAACCGGGCTTCGACGGTGCTGCTGGCCGATCGGGTGGCGCTGCTGGAGGGTGGCACCATCACCCGCGTCGGCACCCACGCCGAACTGCTCGCCGACGCACCCGAATACCGCTATCTGCTGGCCGCCGACGACGATCTGGACGAAGACCTGGAACGCGACTGCGACTGGGAGCGCGAGGACGAGCGCAACCGGCTGGACAACCTGTACCGCGAGCGGGAAGCGGCCGATGCCCACGATGACAATCGGGAACGCGAAGCGGCGGAGAGGCGATGACCACCACGGATTGGCGGGGTCGCGCCGTCAGCAACGACGACGACGATCTGCCCATCGACGAGTCGATCTCACGGCGCCGCGAAGCACGCACGCTGCTGGGTGGGCTGCTGCGCCCCTACGCCACCGTCGTGGCGCTGCTGACGATCGTCATCGTGGTGGAGAACGCTGCCCGGTTGTCGGTGCCGCTGCTGGTGCAGCGTGGCATCGACCATGGCATCCCGCCGATCGTCGACGGTGGTTCGGCCCGCGAACTGGTGTTGATCGTCGCCGCGCTGTGCGGCGTGGTGCTGGTGCAGGCCACCAGTCGGATGTTCTTCCTGCGCCGCTCCGGGCGGATCGGTCAGGAGGTGCTACTCGAACTGCGCCGCAGGATCTTTAGGCACTTCCAGCGCCTCGACGTGGCGTTCCACGATCGCTACACCTCCGGGCGGGTGGTGGCCCGTTCGACCAATGACGTCGAGGCCATCCAGGAGATGCTGCAGACCGGCTTCGACGGTCTGATCACCGCTGTCCTGACCCTGCTCGGCACGTCGGTGCTGCTCGTGGTGCTCGATGTGAAGCTCGGCCTGATGTGTCTGTGTGCGTTTCCGGTTCTGGTGCTGCTGGTCTGGTGGTTCCGCACCCAGTCGGCCAAGACGTATAAGAAGGTGCGCGAGAGCGCGGCGCTGGTGATCGTGCAGTTCGTCGAGACGATGACGGGCATCAAGGCCGTGCAGGCCTACCGCCGTGAGCCCCGCAACCAGCAGATCTTCACCGACGTCGCCGACGACTACAAGAACATCAACGAGCGGGCGTTCAAGCTGCTCGCGGTGTTCATGCCTGCGGTCCGGTTGGTCGGCAACATCACCACCGGCGGCGTGCTGCTCTACGGCGGCTACCGGGTGCTACAGGGCGACATGACGCTCGGCACCCTGACGGCCTTCCTGTTGTACCTGCGGATCTTCTTCGAGCCCATGCAGGAGATCTCGCAGTTCTTCAACACCTTCCAGTCCGCGGCCGCCGCTCTGGAGAAGATCG
>JBEVHL010000402.1:0-4815 GCA_040511255.1 Mycobacterium sp.
GGACCCAGCGTGAGCGCGGCGACGACGATGATGACCATGCCGATGGCCAGCGGAATCCCGAGCGACTGGAAGTACGGCAGGTTGGTGAAGTGCAGGCAGAACGTCGCACCGGCGATGGTCAAACCGGAGCCGAGCACGACATGGGCGGTGCCGTGGAACATGGTGTAGTAGGCGGTTTCCCGATCTTCGCCGGCACCGCGGGCTTCTTGATATCGGCCGATCAGGAAGATGGCGTAATCCGTGGCTGCGGCGATCGACAGCGTCACCAACAGGTTGGTGGCGAACGTCGAGAGCCCGATGATGTTGTGATACCCCAGGAATGCCACCAGGCCGCGGGCCGAGGCCAACTCGAGCACCACCATGACGAGCACGATCAGGACCGTCAGGATGGAGCGATAAACCAGCAGCAGCATCACGATGATCACGGTGAAGGTGAGCCCGGTGATGAGCTGAACGGCTTTGTCGGCGGCGATGTGCTGGTCGGCTGAGATGGCCGCCGGGCCGGTGACGAACACCTTCAACCCGGCCGGTGGCTGGGAATCGGCGACCAATTGCTGTACCGCCGCGACGGATTCGTTGGTGAGCGCTTCGCCCTGGTTGCCGGCCAGGTGGACCTGGACGTAGGACGCTTTACCGTCCGGGCTCTGCGCGCCGGAGGCGGTCAGGGTGTCGCCCCAGAAGTCCTGCACATTCTCCACGTGGGTGGTGTCGGCTTCGAGCTTCTTGACCAGGCCGTCGTAGTACTGGTGCGCTTCGTCGCCGAGGGGTTGCTCGCCTTCGAGGACGATCATCACCGAGCTGGTGGATTTGAACTCGTCGAAGACGTGCCCGACTTCTTTCATCGCCACCATCGACGGGGCGCTGTCGGGGCTGAGCGCGACCGAGCGCATCTGCCCGACGACTTCGAGCTGCGGGACGACGACGTTCAACACGGCGATGATGAAGACCCAGCCGATGATGATCGGCACGGCCAGGCGGCGAATCCACATCGCCAGACCCGCCGGGCGGGCCTCGGTGCGGGCCTCGGTCGGGGTCTCGTTGTCGGTCGCAGTCATCGCCGAGTCAACATTCTGATGTGCGTCTTGATGGTTCGGTGTGGTCAGGCCTTCGGCGCCTGGGTGAACGTCATGGCGTCCATGTTCCAGTAGCCGCGCATACGGGCGATCTGGCCTGCGTCGTTGACCTGGTAGGTGAACACACCGCGCACCTCGCTGGACAGCCCACCCTCGAACTCGCTGCGCAGGATCAGGATGTGCGCAATCTCGTTGGGGGAGCTGGACGGAAAGGTCTCTTCGCAGGTGATCCGAAGGTTGTTCGTCGCGATGTTGGTGTCGTAGAAGGCGCTGACCGCATCCTTGCCCCGCACGCCGTTACCATCCGGGTTGGTGATCGCCTCACCGATCGGATCCTCGATCACCACGTCGTCGGCCATCAGCGCCAGCCATGCCTCGCGGTCGTGTGCCTGCACGGCTTTCCACGAGCCCTGCGATGCGGCGAGCGCGGGCGAGACGTCGGTGGCGGGTTGGCTCATGCGTACTCCTGAAGTTCGACTGCCGTCTGTGCAGTGAACAGACTAGCCAGAAGTGTCTACTGACGACCCCGCTTTACCTGGTTGAACGGAACCCCGCGATCGGCGGCGGGTTCCCGTGGGAAACCCAGCACCCGTTCGCCGATGATGTTGCGGGCGATCTCGTTCGTTCCGCCGCCCAGCGATGCGGTCTGCCGGGACAACGATCGCTCACCGAAGCGGATCAGGCCGGTGCCGTCGTCGACCACGCCGCCACTGGCCGCGATCGCCAGCGCGGTGTCGATCTCGAGCTGGACGGTCTCGGCGTGTGAGATCCGGATGATCGATCCCGCGGCCGGCGGCAGTGACCCGTTGTTCACGCCGTGATAAACGTGCTTGATCAGTTGTTCCTGGACGTGCCTGCGGACCAGCGCTCGCCCGGCCATCTCCCGGATGCGCTCGCTGTCGGCCAGGCCGGTCGCTTCGAGCAGCGCGACGTAGTCGACCGGTTGGTCGGTCTCGCCTTCGGCGCCGATACCGCTGGCGAATTCGGAGCCGCCGCCGACCGCGCGGCGCTCGTGGTACATCTGCCGGGACGCGACGGCCCAGCCGTCGTTGACCTCGCCGACGACGGCGTCGTCACCGAGTTCGAGATCGTCGAAGAACTCTTCGCAGAACTCGTTGCCGCCGTCGACCTGCTTGATGCGCCGCATCGTGATGCCGGGGCTGTTGATCGGCACCAGGAACATGGTCAGGCCCTCGTGCTTGGGCACCTCCCAGTTGGTGCGGGCCAGCAGCAGCCCGTAGTCGGCGGCAAACGCACTGGTACTCCACGTCTTTGCGCCATTGATCACCCATTTGTCGCCGCGCCGGTCAGCCCGGGTGATGACACCGGCGAGGTCCGAGCCGCCGCTGGGTTCGGAGAGCAACTGGACCAGGATCTCGTCGCCCCGGATCGCGGCCTGGATGCGCTGTTGCTTCTGCTCTTTGGTGCCGGTGTCCAGAATCGTCGCTGCACAGATCGTGAACGTCGGGGTGTTCAGAATGATCGGCAGCTCGTAGTTCTTCGACACCACGTCGAACGCCTTTTGATACTCGTACGGCAGGCCCAGCCCGCCATACTCCCGTGGGAAGCAGATGCCGGCGAATCCGCCTGCGTACAACTTCTTCTGGAGCTCCCTGGCCCGCTGCCAGGGCTCTTCCTCGCCGCGGTCGGCGTTGGGCGGGTTGGCGGGGTCGACGACGGGCAGGTTGTCGGCCAGCCACACCCGGGCCCGCTCGCCGAATTCGGCGGCCGTCTCGGCGGCTTCGATGTTGTCGATGGCCGGTGATGTCGTCTCGGTCATGACGCTTCCTCGGTGAGTGCGTAAACGCGCAGGTTGTGGTCCTCGGGGGTGCCGAACAGCGAGCGGTACAACGTGACTCGGCGCAGATACAGGTGCAGATCGTGTTCCCAGGTGACACCGATACCGCCGTGCAACTGAACGCACAGTTGCAGCATCGGCACGGCGTGCTCGCCGACGTAGGATTTCGCGACGCTGACCAACAGCTCCGCCTCCGCGGCCCGGTTGGATACGGCTTCGACGGCGGCGTGGGTGGTGGCGCGGGCGGTCTCCAACCAGATCTTCATGTCCGCGTACTTGTGCTTGAGCGCCTGGTACGACGCCAGCGGTCGGCCGAACGAATGCCGGTCCAGGCCCCACTGCACCGTCATGTCGAACACGGTGTCGAGGATGCCGAGAACTTCCGCGCACTGCAGGATCTGCGCGATCTGGCTCTGCCGGGCGATCAGTGCGGCGGTCTCGGCATGCGTGCCGACGACAGCGGACTCGTCGACCGCCACCCCGTCGAATTGCACTCGGGCATAACGCTTCACCAGATCCAATGAGCGCTGCGGCTCGACCGTCACACCCGGATGATCGGTGGGCACCAGGAATTGCAGCGGCCGGCCGTCGACGTTCGCCACCACCAGTAGAACCGAGCTCTCGCCGCCGGCCTCGACCCGGTCCTTCACCCCGTCGAGGCGGTAACCGCCGTCGGTCCGCGTGGCGGTCAGCCCGGGCGCGAACGGGGCCCAGGCCTGGCCCGGCTCGTACACCGCCCACGACGCCACGGCCGCGCCGGACACCAGCGCTTCGATGAGCTCCGCGTGCTGGTCACTGTTGCCGGCGTCGGCCAGACCGGCCAGCACGGTGCTGACCGGGTGCAACGGGCCGGGGGCCACCGTCTTGCCGATCAGTTCGGCCACCAGCGCGAGGTCTTTGACGCCGTCGCCGGAGACGCTGCCCCCGCCGAGCTCCTCGGGCACCAGCAGGCTGGCCCAACCCAATTCGGCCGCGCGCTGCCACCAGCTCGGGTCGAACGACAGGCCCTCGTCGTGGAGCTGGCGGACCCGGCTCAGCGAGGCTTCCTTTTCCAGGAACGACTGGGTGGTCGAAGCGAAAAGAATCTGCTCCGGGGATTCGACCTGAGTCAACGCGCCGCTCTCACTTTCTGCGAAGATGCGAACGCGCGCGCCGGATGTCCCGACGCGCACGTGTGCAGATTTCCGGTTACCGATCGGCCAGCACGAGCGCGGGCACGTCCGGCTTGTAGACGATCTTGTTCGGGACCTTGAACAGGTCGATCATATTGGCGCCCATCACCTTTCGGACACCCTCCGGGCCGAGGCCGTGTTCTTCGAGATCCGAGACCAGGTTGATCGGATCGGCCAGGCCCTCCGGATGCGGCCAGTCCGAACCGAAGATGACGTGATCGATACCGATCAGCTCGCCCATCTCCCGGAAGTTGTCCTCCCAGAACGGCGCGACATACACACAGCGCTTGAACGCCTCGATCGGATCCTCCGGGAACAGATCGGGCATCTTCGAATACACGTCTTTGAATTGGTAGAACAGGTACGGCACCCACGATCCGCCGTTTTCCACCGACAAGATCCGCAGGTCCGGGTTGCGGGTCAACGCGCCATGACAGACCAGCGCCGCCATGGTGTCCTCGATGGGTCGTTTGCCCATCGCGACCATACGAAATGACGTGGGGGAGAACGGCTTGAACTCGCTGCCGGGCTCCCAGTCGTTGAGGTAGTTGGAGTAGCCGCTGTCCGAGGCGTGCATCGACACCGGAATGCCCGCCTTGACGCAGGCATCCCAGAACGGGTCGAACTCCGGTAGCCCCAGGGACCGGCTGCCGCGGTAGCCAGGCACCGGGGCGGGGCGAACCAGCACCGTCTTGGCGCCGCGTTCCAGGCACCACTCGAGTTCTTCCAGGGCGCGGTCGACATTGCCCAGGTTGATCACCGGGGTGGAGAA
>JBEVHL010000403.1:0-6291 GCA_040511255.1 Mycobacterium sp.
GCGTCGGTGACCCGGGAGTACAACTTCTTGATCGACGACATCGCGAAGATCGAGCCCGAACCCACCGACTGATAGCCCTCGAGTTCGACGTTCCAGCCGCCCGCCGCGTCGAACGACACGATGCGGCCTGCGCCCCGGGGGTCGGAGTCGTCGAGGTCGTACCCGACGAGCAGGGGCAGGGCCACGAAGCCCTGCAGGGCGGCTCCGAGGTTTCCGCGCACCATGATCGCGAGTCGGTTCACCTTGCCCGGGAACGTCAGCGGGACGCCCTCGAGTTTCTCGTAGTGCTCCAGTTCGACGGCGTACAGGCGCGCGAACTCGACGGCGATGGCCGCGGTGCCCGCGATACCGGTGGCGGTGTAATCGTCGGTGATCGAGACCTTCTGCACGTCGCGGCCAGCGATCATGTGGCCCTGCGTGGAGCGCCGGTCACCGGCGATCAGCACGCCGCCGGGGTATTTCAGCGCGACGATGGTGGTGCCGTGCGGCAGGTCAGCGCCAGAACCGATGAGGTGATCCCCGGCGACAGGCAGCAGGTGCGGAGCCTCGCGTCGCAGGAAATCAGAGAACGACGAGAGATCCACGGAGCCGGACGAAAGACCGGGGAGATTCGAAGAGGTGGCCAGGCGATCGCGGAACGGCCAGGTCACTGGCCGCCCTTTTGCACGTATGCGCGCACGAAGTCCTCAGCGTTCTCTTCAAGAACGTCGTCGATCTCATCGAGCAGATCGTCGGTGTCTTCGGTCAGCTTCTCGCGACGCTCCTGGCCCGCTGCGGTTGAGCCGGTGACGTCGTCATCATCGCCGCCGCCGCCACCCTGCTTCGTCTGCTCCTGAGCCATCGCTGCCTCCTGCGTTGTCATCGGCGGTTATGTGTTGCTTCTGCTTGCGCCGCCGGTTCTTCCACCCTACCGGTCGCCGCCCGGTTTGCCGGGTATAGCGAATCACCCTGACCCTAATTCGTAAGCTGCTCCACCAGCTCGGCGGCGGTATGCACCGAGTCGAGCAGCGCGCCGACGTGGGCCTTGCTGCCCCGCAGGGGCTCCAGGGTGGGAATCCGCACCAGCGAATCCCCGCCCAGGTCGAAGATGACCGAATCCCAGCTTGCCGCCGCGATGTCGGCGCCGAAGCGGCGCAGGCACTCCCCGCGGAAGTAGGCGCGGGTATCGGTGGGCGGGCTGTCGACGGCGTCGATGACCTCTTGCTCGGTGACAAGTCGCTTCATCGAGCCACGGGCCACCAGCCGGTTGTAGAGACCTTTGTCGAGGCGTACATCCGAGTACTGCAGGTCGACCAGGTGCAGGCGCGGAGCGGACCAGCTCAGGTTCTCCCGCTGCCGGAAGCCGTCGAGCAGCCGCAGCTTGGCAGGCCAGTCCAGGATGTCGGCGCATTCCATCGGATCGCGCTCGAGCAGGTCCAGGACGTGCGCCCACATCTCGACGACCTTGGTGGCGGCCGGATCGGGATCGCGGCTGTCGACCAGCTTCGCCACCCGATCGAGGTAGATCCGTTGCAGCGCAAGCGCAGTCAGCTCACGGCCGTCGGCAAGCCCCACGGTGGCGCGCAGCGACGGGTCACGACTGACCACGTGCACGGCGTGCACCGGCCGGGCCAGCGCGAGGTCGGAAAGGTCGACGCCCTCTTCGATCAGATCGAGCACCAACGACGCGGTGCCCACCTTGAGGTAGGTCGAGGTCTCGGCAAGGTTCGCGTCGCCGATGATGACGTGCAAGCGCCGGTATTTGTCGGCGTCGGCGTGCGGCTCGTCGCGGGTGTTGATGATGCCGCGTTTGAGGGTGGTCTCCAGCCCCACCTCGACCTCGATGTAATCGGCCCGCTGCGAGAGCTGAAATCCCGGTTCGTCGCCGGACGGCCCGATGCCGACCCGGCCGGACCCGGTGACGACCTGCCGGGACACCAGATACGGGGTGAACCCGGCGATGACCGCCGAGAACGGGGTCTGCCGGCTCATCAGATAGTTCTCGTGCGAACCGTAGGACGCACCCTTGCCGTCGACGTTGTTCTTGTACAGCTGCAGTTTGGCTGCGCCGGGCACCGAGGCGACGTGTCGCGCAGCGGCTTCCATCACCCGCTCGCCGGCCTTGTCCCAGATCACCGCGTCCATCGGGTCGGTGACCTCGGGTGCGGAGTACTCCGGATGCGCGTGATCGACATACAGCCGGGCGCCGTTGGTCAGGATCATGTTGGCGGCGCCGACCTCGTCAGCGTCGACGATCGGCGGTGGCCCCGCCGAGCGGCTCAGGTCGAACCCGCGAGCATCGCGCAGCGGCGATTCCACCTCGTAGTCCCAGCGGGTTCGCTTGGCCCGCTGGATCCCGGCGGCCGCGGCATACGCCAGCACGGCCTGGGTCGAGGTCAGGATGGGATTGGCGGTCGGGTCGGACGGCGAGGAGATGCCGTACTCGACCTCGGTTCCGATAATCCTTTGCATAGGCCCAGCCTAGAGTGCGGTGACGTTGCGGGCGGGCCGCGGGTCGGCCAGTGCGACATCGGGGTCACCTAACATCTGGCGATGGCCTCCCCCGATGCAGCCGAACGTGTCGCGGCCGAAAACTGGTTCCTCAGCCGGGGGCTGCCCGCCGTCCTCACCCACCGGGCGCGCTGGCGGCGACTGTGGGCCCGCTCGGCACCGGTGCTCGCGGCCTACGCCGCTCTGATGGTGATGATCACGCTGCTGCACATCGTCGGCGGCGGGGCCGACATTCACATCGATGACAACCCCGACGCCACGGAATGGGTCCTCATCACCTTGCTACTGCTGGCGATTCCGGTGAGTTTGGCCGCCGCAGTGGCCGTCTCGCGAATCAGCACCCTCGCCGGTCGGCGCACAGCAGCGTCGGCGGCGGTGGCGGCGGCCGTGGTCTGCGCGGTGATCGGCGGCGGCACGTTCACCGCCCGCGCAGTGGACGTCGTCACGGTCGGCCTGGTGGTCGCCGGTGCGGTGGCGATCAACGGGTTGGGGATCGGCTCGGTGCTCGGGTGGGCGGTGCGGCTGACCGGGTCACAGCTGGCGTCGGTGGGCGCATTGTTCGCCAGGGCGCTTCCGGTGGTGCTGCTGACGGTGCTGGTGTTCTTCAACGGCTACGTCTGGGCGATGGCCACGAAGATCAGCAGGGAACGCATGTGGCTGGTCATCGGTTTCCTGATCCTCATCGCGTCGGCGTTCTTGCTCACCGGCATCGTCGAACGGGTGCGCCCGATGCTCGCCGCCAGATCGGTCCGCGCCGACGACGACAGCCGACTGACCGACACGCCGTTCGCCGCCATGGCCGACCCGGATACGGCCGCCCCACTGACGCGGGCCGAGCGCGTCAACGTGATCTTCGTCGTGGTCGCCTCCCAGATCACCCAGATCGCGATGGTCGCGGTGGTCACCGGCGCGATCTTCTTCATCCTCGGGCTGCTGGCCCTCAGTCCCGATCTGCTGGCCGACTGGACCCGGGGCGGCAGCGCCGAAGGCACCGCGTTGGGCGTGACGCTCCCGGTGCCGCAGTCACTGATCCACGTCACGATGTTCCTGGCGGCCCTGACGTTCATGTACGTCAGCGCCCGTGCCGTCGGGGACGGCGAATACCGCGCCGAGTTCCTCGACCCGCTGATCGACGATCTGAGATTCACCCTGGTGGCCCGCAACCGATACCGCGCACACATAGCGCGGTAAGTCGGTCCGCCGGTCGCGTCAGCGCTACTGTGCCGCCATGGCACCAGATGACCAGGACGTGCTTCGGCGGCGCGCGGCCGAAACCTGGTTCCTCGACAACGGCCTGCCCGCAGTCCTGCGGCCCGGGGCGCTGGTGCGGCGCCTGTGGCCGCGGTCGGCGCCTGCGCTGGCCGGGCTCGCCGTCTTCATGATCTGGTCGGTCACCATCGTGCTGGTGACGGGGAAACACACCATCGACATCGACGGTCGGCCGACCCGGGCCGAGTGGTTCGTGCTGGCGCTCCTGGTCCTGGTGCTGCCGTGCACCGCACTGGCGGGCTGGCTGGTCTCCCGGCTCAAGACCCTGCGGGCGCGATCGGTCGCGGCGACGGTGTCGGTGGCCCTGGTGGCCGTCGGTGCGTTCTTCGGCGGCCCGACCTCACGGACCCTGACCAACGCCGTGATCACCGGCATCGTCGTCGTCGCCATCCTGGTACTCACGGCCTCAGGGGTCGGTTCGATCCTGGGCTGGGCCGCGAACGTCACGCTCAACGACCTCGCCCTGACCGGCACCCTGTTGGTGCGTGCACTGCCTTTCGTCCTGCTGACCGTGCTGGTCTTCTTCAACACCTACATCTGGCTGATGGCCGAATACGTCAGCCGCACCCGACTCACGTTGGCGCTGCTGCTTTTCGCGGCGATCGCCGTCGCGTTCGTCACGTCCAGCACCGCCGATCAACTCAAGCCGATGTTGTCGGCGAACGGGCGGCCCGTCAGTGGCGACAACGACCGCCTGACCGGTACACCGTTCGCCGCCATCGCGGATCCGCCTGACAGCGACCGGCTTTCGCGCACGGAGCGCTGGAACGTCATCTTCGTGCTCGCCGTGTCGCAGGTCGTCCAGGTGGCGATGGTCGCGCTGGTGACCTCGAGCATCTTCTTCCTGCTCGGCTTGATCCTGCTCAACCCCAGGCTGCTGGCGGAATGGACGCGCGGTGGCCGCAGTGACGGCACATTCCTCACGATGACCCTGCCGGTGCCCCAGTCGTTGATTCAGACCACGATGTTCCTCGGCGGGCTGACGTTCATGTACGTCAGTGCGAAGGCGGTCGGCGACGCCGACTACAAGTCGCGGTTCCTCGACCCGTTGATCGACGACCTGCGGGTGACGCTCCTGGCCCGCAACCGCTACCGGACGTTGCCGACGCGCTGACCCACCAGCGGGTCTTGCCACCAAACACGCGCGGTTCGCGCAAACTATCCGGGTGTCGGACATTCGTCGGGTGCATGACTGGTTCCTGCACCGCGGGCTGCCCCTGGTGCTGACCCGACGCGTGCGGTCCCGGGCCCTGCTGGCCCGCTCGGCGCCGATGATCAGCGGAGTCGGAGCCCTGACCGCGGTCACCATGCTGCTTGCCGAACTGACCGGCGACCATCCCGACTACGCCTACGCGGTGCGCCTGGGCATCATCGCCGCGGTACTGGTGGCGGCCCCGTTCGGGTTGTATCTCCTGCATCAGATCGGAACCGCCCGCGGCGAGGCGGGCCGGCGTACCGCGGCGCTTCTGGTGATGGCGGTCTTCGTGGTGGTGATGCCGGTGACGGTCAACGGCTGGACGGGGGCCGCGGCCGCGGAAGCGCCTGCGTTTCTGTTGATCTCGCTGGTTGCGGTCTGGCTGACCTATCTCGGTTTCGGGTCGATCGCGTCGTGGGCGTTTCGGTTCGCCTGGGTGCAGTTCGGCGCACTGGGCACGTTGATGAGCCGCGCGCTCCCGCTGCTGATGATCACCGTGGTCGTGTATTTCACCGGTGAGCTGTGGCAGCTCTCGGCCCGGATGACCCGCCAACGCCTCTGGCAGACAATCGGTTTCCTGGCTCTGGTGGCGATCCTGTTCATGGTCACGACAATCCGTGACGAGGTGCGCTCGTTACGCGAGGACCGCGCCGAGTCGACGGATGCGACGGCGCTGTTGGCAGACACCCCGCTGGCCGGGTTGGTCGATCACGATCCGGTGCGCACTCCCCTGTCCCGCGGCGAGCAGGTCAACGTGGTGGCGGTGATGGTGGTATCCCAGGCGATTCAGGTGGTGTTCTTCACCGCGGGACTTTTCGCGTTCTTCCTGGCCCTGGGCATCGTCGCGATTCCCGACGACGTGACCGTGCTCTGGGCGGCCGAAGAGACCTGCGCTGTCGGCCAACCACCTTGTGCGGGAACATGGTTCGGCGTGCACGTACCGGTGCCGCAGACCGTGGTGCACATGTCGCTGTTCGTCGCGGTGCTCTCCGGGTTGTACTTCACGGTGAGCACCAGCGTCGACCCGCTCTACCGGCAGCGGTTCTTCGAGCCGCTGATCGCGGACGTCGCGGTCAGTCTGGCCGGCCGCGACGCCTACTTGGAACTGGAAAAAGAGCGCGACTGAGCCACCGCGGCGCCGAACTTCGCCGCGATGTCCCGACTGACGCGGGCGTCCGCGGCCCGGGAACGCTTGATCGCGCTACCGAGAATCGCTCCGTCCGCTCGTTGCGAGGTGATGGTGATCGTGTCGAGGCTCACCCGACCGCCGACGAGGAACCGAGTGCCCGGATGGTCGGTACGCAATTCCTCGATGTCGTCGAGCGCATCGGCAACCC
>JBEVHL010000404.1:0-2705 GCA_040511255.1 Mycobacterium sp.
CATCACCAGGGAATGTCGCTCGTGGCGCTTGCGAATGTCTTTTACGCGGGCGTCATGCGGGCGCGCTTTCACGCCGAGCCGCGCATGCAAGCCACCGAGCTGCTGCTGCAGGAACGGACTCCGCGAGACGTCCTGGTCGCCCGGCCCAGGGTCGAGGAGGTGCGGGCGGTCGCGAATGTCCGCGATCTCGTTCCACCAGTCCTTCGCCGCTTCACTTCACCACACGATCCGACTCCCGGCATCCACCTCCTCTCCAACGGACGATACGTGGTGATGGTCACGACGGCGGGCTCCGGATACAGCCATTGGCGAGACCTTGCGGTTACACGATGGCGGGAAGACCGCACGCGCGATGCCTGGGGGACGTACGTTTTTCTTCGTGACGGACACAGCGGGCAGGTCTGGTCGGCGGCATATCAACCGAGCGGGGTTGAACCGGACAGCTATGAAGTGGCTTTTTCCGAGGATCACGTAGAGATCCGTCGGCGCGATGGCGCGATTGCGACCACGCTTGAAGTTGTCGTTTCGCCGGAGCACGACGCTGAGGTGCGCCGGGTGTCGATCACGAATCTGGGGTTGCGAACCCGAGAGATCGAGCTGACCTCGTACGCCGAAATCGTCCTGGCGCCGCCCGCAGCTGACGCGGCCCACCCGGCATTTTCCAACCTGTTTGTGCAGACAGAATTTGCTCCCGAACTCGGTGCCCTGCTGGCTACGCGCCGGCCACGGTCACACGGCGAGCCCCAGGTCTGGGCCGCGCACGTAGTCGTCGCCGAAGGGGAAACCGTCGGCGAGCTGCAATATGAGACCGACCGCGCCCGGTTTCTCGGCCGCGGACGCGGGATCCGGACGCCGATGTCGGTCATCGACGGCCACCCACTCTCCAACACGGTCGGCGCAGTACTCGACCCGATCGTCAGCCTCCGGCGCCACGTCCGGCTTGCGCCGGGAGCCAGCGCGCGGGTCACTTTCTCGACGCTCATCGCGCCATCGCGCGACGAAGCGCTCGCCCTGGCCGATGAGTACAACAATCCGGCAACGTTTGAGCGTGCCGCCACCTTGGCGTGGACGCAGGCCCAGGTCCAGTTACACCATCTCAGCATTGATCCTGATGAGGCCTACCTCTTCCAGGAGCTCGCCAGCCAGATCCTGTACTCGGACCCTACGCTGCGGCCTTCATCCACGGCACTCACACGCAATACCCGTGGGCCCTCGGCACTCTGGCGGCACGGAATTTCCGGCGACATCCCGATTGTTCTGGTCCGCATCGACGAACCCGAGGATCAGGGGATTGTCCGACAACTCCTTCGCGCCCACGAATACTGGCGGATGAAGCAGTTGGCAGTCGATCTCGTGATCTTGAATGAACAGGCCCCATCCTACGCTCAAGATCTCCAGGCCTCTTTGGAGGCCCAGCTCCGGACTAGCCAGTCGCGCTTGCGGCATGAGGGGCATGAACCGTCAGGCAGCGTGTTTATTCTGCGGGGAGATCTCATTTCGGCTGAGGATCGCACCCTGCTCCAGACCGCCGCGCGTGCTGTGCTCTTGAGCCGGCGCGGGACCCTGGCCGAGCAGGTCGTCCGCAAGCCGCGATCCGAGGCCGCTTTGGTTCCACTCGCGCGGCGTCAGCCCGCGACGAAGTCATTGGATATCTTGCCGCCGCGGCCTGACCTCGAGTTCTTCAACGGCCTCGGTGGCTTCGCTGCGGATGGCCGTGAGTATGTGACGATTCTAGGCGAGGGACAGTGGACGCCAGCGCCCTGGATCAACGTGATCGCCAATCCTGTTTTTGGCTTCCAGGTTTCTGAGTCGGGCTCGGGTTACACCTGGTCGCTCAACAGCCGTGAGAACCAGCTCACCCCGTGGTCGAATGACCCGGTCAGCGACCCCCCGGGCGAGACCATCTACGTCCGGGATGAAGACAGTGGCGAGCTGTGGGGCCCAACGGTGCTGCCGATCCGCGAGGAGACGTGGCCCTATATCGCCCGACACGGCCAGGGCTACAGCCGTTTCGAACATGCGTCACACGGGGTCTCACTCCACCTCCTGCAGTTCGTGCCACTCGAGGACCCAATCAAGATTTCCCGGCTCACCATCGAGAATCACTCAGGCCAATCGAGACGTCTTTCGGTGACGGCGTATGTTGAGTGGGTGCTCGGTGTTTCACGAAGCGCCTCCGCGCCCTTCGTTGTCACCGAGGTCGACCCGACAACGGGGATGATGCTCGCACGCAACGCCTGGAACAGCGAGTTCGGTGCTCGCGTGGCCTTTGCCGACCTCGGCGGGCGCCAGACTGCGTGGACGGGTGATCGCACGGAGTTTCTTGGCCGCAACGGCACCCTCGACCATCCCATATCGCTCGAACGAGGGGACCGACTCTCCGGGAGGGTCGGTGCCGGTCTCGACCCGTGCGCTGCCCTGCAGACGACGATTGAGCTGCGTGCGGGCGGCCGTGCTGAGATTGTTTTTTTTCTCGGCGAGGCGGCTACCACGGAAGATGCGCGGGCGTTGATCACGCGCTACCGCGGGGCTGACCTCGATGGAACCCTGCGCACGGTCATGAAGCACTGGGATGACGTTTTTGGCGCGGTTCAGGTAACAACTCCTGATCGTTCGATGAACGTTCTGCTCAACCGCTGGCTTCTCTATCAAACGCTCGCTTGTCGTGTCTGGGCGCGAGCCGCGTTTTATCAGGCCGGCGGCGC
>JBEVHL010000405.1:0-2816 GCA_040511255.1 Mycobacterium sp.
GCGGGGCACGGCGACGAAGACGCCAGTCATCACCGTCAGCCCGAGTAGCCACCCGGCCAGGTAGGCCAGTCCCGTGGGGCGCGGGCGGGCACTGTGCAGGACCAGCAGCAGCGCCGGGATGATCGACAGCGGCGACGCCGCCACCACCACGGCCAACGGAATCAGCTCACCGAGCAACGACCCCCAGCCATCGACCACGCGAAGATCAGACCCCGTGCGGCAGTTGGGCGGTGATTAACGGCGCAATCCGCTGCGCCATGTACGTGTGTCCGGCGTCGTTGGGATGTACGCCGTCCGCGCCGATCAGGTCGGGCCTGCCGACGAACCAGCCCGCGTTGATCGGATCGAAAAACTCCGCCCCCACCGACTGCGCCTGACTGCGGAGGATGTCGCGGACCTGTAGCACGGCGGGCGGGGCCGGTGCGGTCGGCCAGGGCGGCCCGATCACCAACAGGCGAGCAGAGGGTGCGGTGCGGCGGGCCAACGCGAAAGCGTCGTGGGCCATCCCGGCCAAGGCCAGCGGATCGACACCTTGGTCATTGCGGGAACCGAAGAAGACCACCAGCGCGTCATCGGGGCGTACCGCTCGGCTGGTCAGGTCCAGGAAGATGCTGCCTTGATCGCCTCGCACGCCGTAACCGGCCCGGCCCTCGGCGGCGACATCCGGTGCGATCTGCAGGCCCCGGCCGGCCAGCGTCTGCCACGCCTGCACCGTCCAGGCCTTCGGACCCTGCCCGCCGATGGCAGTGCCGTTGGTGTACGAGTCGCCGACGACCGCCACGCGCACCAGCGGGGATTCCCGGCTCAGCACCCCGTTGGGTTGAGCCTGTGCCGGGTAGGCGACGACCAGGCCCGCCAAGAGCACAAGGGAGACGACGAACGTGGTCAGACGACTCATGACAACCTCCACTGGCACGCCTCACGGACCTTTCCTCGGTCCCCGACAGACCACGACTCTTACCCTAGGGTGTTTGCGGGCAAGAGGCGGCCAACGCTGCCGCACACCAGCATTCGCCCAGCGTGGGAGGTGTCACATCGCCTGCCTGGCCCGTGGCTGCGACTCGTCGCTACGCGCCAGGTGCACCGGACTGAGCGTGCCGCTGCTGGTCTCGGCGCGTCGGTCAGGCCGGATACCCGGCTTCGCGCCGCCCGCGTCGGCCATCCTGCGCATCCACCGGCGGGCCGGTTCCTCCACGAAATGGAACAGCAGCACCGACGCGCCGAACGCGATGGCGAGCAGCACCAGGACGATCAGCTTCCACATGGTGACGGTGGGGACCAGGGCGAACTGCTCCCCCACCCACAGCCACGCGGTGTGCACCAACTCGTGCACCATGTAGAGACTGAACGAGATCTGCCCGAGGTACACCATCGGTCGCAGCGACAACAGCCACGGCAGACTGCCCGCCCCCACCGCCAGGGTGACGACGACCGGCAGGAAGAGCACGTCGACCAGGCCGCCAGCGTCGTACAACCAGGGCTGCGGGTGTGCGTCGAACCAGTACAGGGCACCGACGGCGACCCCCACCAGGACGACGGACAGATAGCCCGCGCCCAACCGCGACCGGTCGGTCAACTGCAATTTGCGGACCGCGGCGCAGGCGAGCGCACCCGCGGTGAACTGCATGATGATTCTGGGCAGCCAACTCCACGGCGTGTAGAGATGGCCGCTGGCCAACAGCAGCACCAACGGCGGCAGCGTGGCTGCGAAGGCCAGCCACATCAAGCTTCTGGCTCTGGTGACCCTGGCGATCCGGAAGACCACCAGGGCGAGCACGCCAAACAGCAGGTATGCCAACCACTCCGCGCTGATCGACCAGGCCGGACCGTCCCAGCTGGTCCCGTCGAAGAACGGTTGGTACCAGAGTTGGACCAGCAGCAGCTGCCGGACGTAGTCCGTCGCGTTGAGGGAGGCCACGTTCTTCGACGGCACGTGGCCGACATAGAGCGTGAAGATGATCCACGCGGCCGCCAGATGCAGGGTGACCAGATAGACGGGCCACACCCGAGCGAGCCGCAGCCACAGGAAGCGCACCGTGGCGCGCGTCGACCAGGTGGGTCCCATCTTGTCGAGGTAGTTCAGCGTGATGACGAAGCCGCTGAGGATGAAGAACAGATCAACGCCTTGCGCGCCGCGATCCAGCACCGGCTTGAGCGCGGAGGCCACCGACGGCGCGGCCGCCCACAGCAGGGGTCGAAAGTGAAACAGCACCACCCACAGAGCGGCGACGATGCGAAGACCGGATAGGGCCTTGATCTCTCCGGTACGCAAAACCCTCTTTCCGTGACTCTGCTGGTCTTCTCGGCAGCAAGGAACTTTACCAACTCGTCAGTCGAGATGGCGTGACCGCAACGCTGTGGGGTTCCTGCCAGACACACCGCCCTCCCGCATCTGCGGACCGCTGCCGCGGTTGTATCCGCAGCTGCGGCGAGATTGCGTGTGATCAGCGGCCGGGTGACGCTATTATTCGGCGGTGCCGATGATCCGTGTCCGCGAGGCCGCCGAATTGCTCGGCGTCAGTGACGACACCGTGCGGCGATGGATCGACGACGGCAGCCTGCCGTCCAGTCAGGACGCCTCGTCGCGGAAGGTCATCGACGGTGCCGCCCTGGCCGAATTCGCTCGGACCAATGCCGCCACCGCACCCAAAGATCCGCTGAGTGTGGCCAGCTCGGCGCGCAACCGCTTCACCGGACTGGTCACCAAAGTCACCACCGACAAGGTCATGGCGCAGGTCGAAATGCAATGCGGGCCATTCACCGTGGTCTCGTTGATGAGCTCCGAAGCCGTGCGCGAACTGAAACTCGAACCGGGA
>JBEVHL010000406.1:0-15517 GCA_040511255.1 Mycobacterium sp.
GTCGCCGACTACGGCAACGACCGCGTGGTGAAGCTGTCGGCCAGCACGTTGGAACAGGAGGTGCTGCCGTTCACCAATCTCGTCAAACCCACTGACGCGGCGGTGGATTCGGAAGGCAACGTCTATGTCACCGACTTCGGCAACCGCCGGGTGGTGAAGCTGTCGGCAGGCACGCTGAAGCAGGCGGTGCTGCCGTTCACCGGCCTCGACTCGCCCGAGAGCGTGGCGGTGGATTCCGGGGGCGCCCTTTACGTGACCGACCGGCGACACAACCGGGTGGTGAAGCTGCCGGCAGGCTCGTCGAGCCAGGAGGTGTTGCCGTTCACCGGGCTCAACGATCCCTACGGCGTGGCGGTGGATCCGGCAGGCACCGTCTACGTCAGTGACGCCGGCAACAAGCGGGTGGTGAAGCTGGCGGCTGGGGCCCACACGCAGGAGGTACTCCCGTTCAGTGGGCTCGACGATCCCTCCGGGGTGGCCGTCAGTCCCGGCGGCGATGTCTACCTCACTGACCACGGAACCGAACAAGTGGTGAAGCTGCCGGCCGGCACGTCCAGCCAGGAGGTGCTGCCCTTCACCGGTCTCGATGCCCCCAGCGGTGCTGCGGTGGATTCCACGGGCAACGTCTACGTCACCGACGACCCACAGCGGACGCTGAAGCTGCCGGCGGCGTAGACATTAGCCACTCTAATGTCACCTGCAAATCATTAGCTTTACGCAACGGGTGCGGCTACCTAGCGTCAGTGTCATGGCTCCATCGCTGCTCGTCGTGCTCACCGGCTTCCTGACCTCGTTCACGCTGATCGCCGCGATAGGTGCGCAGAACGCGTTCGTCCTGCGCCAAGGCATCCGACGGGAACACGTGCTGCCGGTAGTCGCGATGTGCACGGTCTCCGACATGGCGCTGATCGCGGCGGGCATCGGCGGCTTCGGTGCCGTCATCGTGACCCACCCCGACATCGTCACGGTGGCCAAAATTGGCGGGGCTGCGTTTCTCTTCTGCTACGGACTGCTGGCGGGCAGACGCGCACTGCGGCCGAGCACGCTCTCCCCGGCGGAATCCGCTCCTGCGCGGCTGACCGGGGTGTTGACCACCTGCCTGGCGCTGACCTTCCTGAACCCGCACGTCTACCTCGACACCGTGGTGCTGCTCGGTGCGCTGGCAAACCAGCACGCCGACGGGCGGTGGTTATTCGGCATCGGTGCCATCACCGCCAGCGCGGTGTGGTTCACCGGCCTCGGGTTCGGCGCGCGACGCCTCACCGGAGTGTTCGCGGCACCGATCACCTGGCGGCTGCTGGATAGTGTCATTGCGGTGACCATGATCGCGCTGGGTGGCTATCTGCTCTTGTCCTGACGCACAGTGGACGTGATGCCCGACAAACGGACGACGCCGTATCCCGACCAATCGCCCGGTCTGCGGGAACGCAAGAAGATCAAGACCCGCGCCGCCATCCGGCGCGAGGCGTTCCGCTTGATCAACGAACAGGGCTACACGAACACCACTGTCGAGCAGATCGCGGACGCCGCCGACGTCTCGTCCAGCACGTTCTTTCGCTACTTCCCCGCCAAGGAGGCGGTGCTGCTGTCGGACGATCTGATCGAGCCGATCATCGACGCCTTCATCGTCGCCCCGAGTGACCTTCCGCCCGTCGCGGCGTACCGCCATGCCGTCGCGACGGCATTCGGCGCCATGACCGAAGAGGAACGGGAGGACGCGATCGCCGGACAACGTCTGATGTACACCGTGCCCGAGGCGCGCGGCCTGATCTATCAGGAATACGTCCGGTTGATCGCGCTCATCGCCGACGCGCTGGCGACCAGGCTTCGCCAACCGGCAACCGAGTTCGAACGCCGGATGATGGCGGGCGCGATCGTCGGCGTCTTGATCGCCGCCTCGGACGGCACCCCGATGCCGGACGACCCGCTCTCGCTGGGACTGGTCTTCCTCGAGACGGCCATGCCCCTGCGCTAGCAGTCCGCCGCCTCGCGTATGCATGACGGATGAGTAAGAGTGCAGCGGTCTTCATCACCGGCGCGGCCGCGGGCATCGGCAGAGCGACCGCACTGACGTTCGCGCGCAAGGGATGCACCGTCGGCGCCTACGACATCGACGAGGCCGGGCTGGCCACGCTGTCCGACGAGATCAACCGGCTCGGCGCCACCGCGGTGACCGGCCACCTCGACGTCACCGACGCCGCCGAAATGGGCCGGCGCATCACCGAGTTCGCGACGCAGACCGGTGGCCGGATCGACGTCCTGATCAACAACGCAGGCATCCTGTTGGCCGGTCAGTTCCAGGACATCGACGTCGCCGCGCAGCTCAAGGAGATCGACGTCAACACCAAGGGCGTGGTCAACGGGATGTACGCCGCCTTCCCGTATCTGCGGGACACCGCGGGCGCGGTAGTGGTCAACCTGGCCTCGGCGTCGGCGATCTACGGCCAGGCCGAGCTCGCCACCTACAGCGCGACGAAGTTCTTCGTCCGCGGCCTGACCGAAGCGCTCGACATCGAGTGGGGCCCACACGACATCCGCGTCATCTCGATGTGGCCGCTGTTCGTGCAGACCGCGATGACCGACGGCATGAGCATCGGCACGACGAAAGCGCTGGGCATCCACCTGCGCGCCCAGGACGTCGCCGACGCCATCGTCGCCGCCATCGAACCGTCCCGGCGCAGGCGCGTGCTGCACCAGGTGCACTTCCCCGTCGGCGCCACCACCAAGGTGATGGCGAGCTCGCACTACCTCCCGTCATGGTTGAGCCGCTTTCTCAACAAGCGACTCGCGCAGACTTAGTCGCCGATCTTTTGCCAGCGCCTCCTGCTGATGCCCGATACGCTTCGGCCGTGCAGACAGAATGGAGCCGCCGGGGATTCTTCGGTGTGGCAGGCGCGGCAGGGCTCTTCGTGGCCGTGGCCTGTTCATCCGAGAAGCCGGCCGCAGGTACTGCCGGCGGCGGGGCGGTCACCATCAAGCACGCCTTCGGGGAGACCACCGTCCCCGCCCCGCCGAAACGAGTTGTCAGCGCCGGATTCACCGAACAGGACGATCTGCTGGCGGTCGGGGTGGTGCCCGTCGCCGTCACGGACTGGTTCGGTGGCGAGCCGTTCGCGGTCTGGCCGTGGGCGCAGTCGAAGCTCGGTACCGCCCAACCGGCGGTGCTCAGCATCGCCGACGGCATCCAGATCAATCAGATCGCCGCGCTCAAACCCGATCTGATCATCGCGACCAACGCAGGCGTGGACGCCGATACCTACCAGAAGCTGTCCGCGATCGCGCCGACGATCCCGCAGTCCGGCACCGACGCGTTCTTCGAGCCGTGGAAGGACCAGGCCACCACCATCGGCATGGTGACCTTCCAGGCCGACAAGATGTCATCGCTGATCTCCGCGATCGACGAAGGATTCAAAACCGTCGCGACGAACAATCCCCAGTTCAAGGACAAGAAGCTACTTCTGTTGCAGGGCAATACCTTCTGGGAGAACAGCGTGACCGCCAAGCTGCCCGGCTGGCGCACCGACTTCCTCACCGCGATGGGCTTCACCATCCCGGACAGCATCACGCCGTTCGCCCGCGACGACCGCGCCATCATCCCGCTGGACAAGATCGGTCCGGTTCTCGACGCGGCCGACGTGCTGGTGTGGTCCACCGAGAGCGACGCCGACCAGGCGGCCCTGTTGGCCGACCCGCAGATAGCCGCACTCAAGGCCACCAAGGAGAACCGGAACGTCTTCACCACCAAGGAACTGGCCGGGGCGATGGCGTTCTCCTCGGCGCTGAGCCTGCCGGTGGTCACCCAGCAACTGCCGCCGCTGGTGGCCAAGGCACTGCGCTAGGCCTGGTTGGATGGTCGGGTGACAAACAACGAACTCCACACCCTCGACAAACCTGATCAGCCAAGCGGCTTCGCGCAGGTCGGATCCCGCTACTACCCGGTCCTCATCGCGATCTTCACCGCGCTGGTGATCATCTCCAACGTGACGGCCACCAAGGGTGTGGCGTTCGGGCCCATCATCACCGACGGCGGCTTCATCGTCTTCCCGCTGACCTACATCATCGGCGACGTGCTCTCCGAGGTCTACGGCTTCAAGGCTGCCCGACGGGCGATCATCCTGGGCTTCTCGATGAATGTGCTGGCCGCGGCGGCGTTCTGGGTGACCATCTATCTTCCGGCAGCCGACTTCTATGAGAACCAAGCTGCGTTCGAGAACGTCGTGCACGCCTACACCCAGCTGATCATCGCCGGCCTGGCCGGCTTCGTCGTGGGCCAGACGATCAACGCCTGGGTGGTTGTCGCGATCAAGGAGCGCACCAAGGAAAAGCACCTGTGGGCCCGGTTGGTCGGGTCGACGTTCGCCGGGCAACTCGGTGACACCCTGGTGTTCTGCTCCATCGCAGCAGGTGCTATCGGCATCAGCACGTTCCACGATTTCGTCGTCTACACCGCGCTTGGTTGGATCTACAAGACCGCGGTCGAGATCGTGTTCCTGCCTGTCACCTACCGGGTGATCGCCATCATCAAACGCCGCGAACCCACCTACGAGCCGATGCTGTGACCACCGCGGCGGCCCGTTACTACGGCGATCAAGCGCTGCTGCTCGAATGCGACAGCACCGCCGAGGTATTGGCCTGGACCCAGGCGCTGCGCGAAGCGGATCTGCCCGACGTGGTCGATATCGTGCCTGCCGCGCGCACCGTCCTGGTGACACTGGCCGTGGCGCACGCGGTGGGACCGACCCGGCAACGGCTCCAGCGCATCCATATCGGCGAAGAGAACATCGAGCACCGGCCACACGACGGGCAGGTCGATATCGTCATCGACGTGGTCTACGACGGGGCCGACCTCGCCGAGGTCGCTCACCTCACCGGACTGGATACGGCCGCGGTGATCGCCGCGCACACCGAAACCCCGTGGCGGGTCGGATTCGGTGGATTCGCACCGGGATTCGCCTATCTGGTCGACGGCGACCCGCGCCTTGAGGTGCCCCGCCGGGCCGAGCCACGCACCAAGGTGCCCGCCGGTGCCGTCGGGCTGGCCGGCGAGTTCAGCGGTGTCTACCCCCGCGAGTCACCCGGCGGATGGCAGCTCATCGGTCACACCGATGCCGTCCTGTGGGACGTCGACCGGGCTGATCCCGCGCTGCTGGTGCCCGGTATGTGGGTGCAGTTCCGGGCGCTGTGATGACCACGCTGGAGATTCTGCGCACCGGGCCGCTGGCCCTGATCGAGGACCTCGGCCGGCCGGGGTTCGCTCATCTCGGCGTCACCCGTTCCGGCGCGGCCGATCACCACAGCCACACGCTGGCGAACCGGTTGGTGGCCAACCCGGCCGACCGCGCCACCGTGGAGGTGACGTTCGGCGGGTTTGCCGCCCTGGTGCACGGCGACGGCATCGACATCGCGGTGACCGGTGCCGACACCACCCCCACCGTCAACGGAATACCGTTCGGCACCAACAGTATTCAGCATGTCGATGACGGCGACGTGCTGGCGCTGGGCACCCCGCGGTCGGGTGTGCGCAGCTATCTCGCGGTACGGGGCGGGTTCGACGCCGCGCCGGTACTCGGATCCCGCAGCTACGACGTGCTCTCGGCGACCGGGCCCGCGCCGCTGCAACCCGGTGACGTCCTGACCGTCGGGGCGCCTACGCTCGCCTATCCCGAAGTGGACCAGGCGCCGGTGGCCGCCCTGGAGAACACCCCGGTCGAGCTGTCGGTGGTGCCCGGCCCCCGCGACGACTGGCTGACCGACCCTGACGCACTGGTGCACACCGACTGGGTGGCGTCGGACCGCAGCGACCGCGTCGGCATGCGATTGACCGGTGCCGCGATGCAGCACCGCTGGCCGGACCGGCAGCTGCCGTCGGAGGGCGCCACCCGCGGGTCCATTCAGGTGCCGCCCAACGGCCTACCCGTCATCCTGGGTCCCGACCACCCGGTGACCGGCGGCTACCCCGTCGTCGGCGTCGTCGTCGCCGCCGACATGGACAAGGTCGCCCAGATCCGGCCCGGACAGCACGTGCGGTTGCACTGGGCGCGGCCCCGTTCCGCTGCCACCTGACGACGGGCCTGGTAGACCGGGATGGTGCACACCCAGGTCCATACCGCCCGCCTGGTCCACACTGCCGACCTCGACAGCGAGACCCGCGAGGGCGCCAGGAAGATGGTGATCGGGGCATTCGGCGGCGAGTTCGCAGACGCCGACTGGCAGAACGCGCTGGGTGGAATGCACGCGGTGATCTGCGATCACGGAGTCCTGATCGGGCACGCCGCGGTGGTGCAGCGGCGGCTGCTTCACCGCGGCAAAGCGCTGCGGTGCGGATTCGTGGAGGCGGTAGCGGTCCGCGAGGAATTCCGCGGCCTCGGGTTGGCCCACGCGCTGATGGATGCCATCGAACAGGTGATCCGCGGCGCCTACGAACTGGGCGCGCTGTCGTCGTCGGACATGGGGCGGCCGCTGTATGTGTCCCGCGGCTGGCTGCCCTGGCAGGGCGAGACGGCCGCGTTGGCACCGGACGGCCCCACTCGGACCCCCGATAGCGATGCTGAGGTCTTCGTCTTCCCGGTCACCGCAGAGATCGACACCACCGCCGAGTTGGTGTGCGACTGGCGGGAGGGCGACCTCTGGTGACCTCACAGCACCGGGCATGCTTGGGTGAGCGGAAGTTCACGACAGGGTGACGGAGTAACGCTTCTCGGCAACACAGCCTGCCTAGCCTGATCGCCATGTCAGCGCAATTGATGAGTAACGCGGAGGAAACATGCGCTGCATACAAGTGTCAGATGAGCGCGCCTGACTGGTCGCCGCTGACCGGGTACCGGGTGGCGGTGACTTCCGCACGACGCTCCGAGGAGCTGTCCGCACTGCTGCGGCGGCGCGGGGCCACGGTGTGCGCGGCTGCCGCGATCGACATGGTGCCCCTGCCTGACGACGAGGAACTGCACCAGCACACCGAGGCGTTGATCGCCCGGCCGCCGGACATCGTCGTGGCCACCACCGGCATCGGGTTCCGCGGCTGGGTCGCCGCCGCCGACGGCTGGGGGTTGGCCACCGACCTGATCACGGCCCTGTCGAAAGCCCGGATCGTCTCCCGGGGGCCGAAAGCGACCGGCGCCCTCCGCGCCGCCCAACTGCCCGAAGAATGGTCACCGGAGTCCGAGTCGTCGCGTGAGGTGGCCCACTATCTGCTCGAGTCCGGGATCGCCGGCCTGCGCATCGCGGTCCAGTTGCACGGCGCCACCGACGATTGGGATCCGTTCCCCGAGTTTCTGGACGAGCTGCGCAACGCGGGCGCCGAGGTGGTGCCCATCCGGGTGTACCGGTGGCGGCCCGCCCCGAAAGGCGGCGCGTTCGATCAGCTGGTCACCGGGATCGCCGAACGGCAGTTCGACGCGGTCAGCTTCACCTCCGCTCCGGCTGTCGCGGCGACCCTGATGCGGGCCCGTGAACTCGGTATCGAAGACGAGGTGCTGGGCGCGCTACGCACCGGTGTGCACGCCATGTGTGTGGGGCCGGTGACCGCGCGACCGCTGGTCCGCCTGGGCGTACCGACGTCGGCGCCGGAGCGGATGCGTCTCGGCGCGCTGGCCCGGCACATCACCGACGAACTGCCGCTGCTGCAGTCGCGCACCATCACCGCGGCCGGGCATCTGGTGGAAATCCGCGGCACCTGCGTCCTGGTGGACGGTGAGGTGCGGCCGCTGTCTCCGGCGGGGATGGCGGCGATGCGGGCGCTGGCCCTGCGGCCCGGCACCGTGGTCTCCCGCCAGGAGCTGCTGGCCGCTCTTCCCGGTGCGGGCACCGACACCCACGCCGTCGAAACCGCGGTCCTGCGCTTGCGAGCTGCCCTGGGCGACAAGAACATCGTGGCCACCGTGGTCAAACGGGGATACCGGCTGGCCATCGACGACGTCTCCTCGTGAACCGCCTCCTCGTCGCGCACGGCACCCGCAAACCGCAGGGGGTGGCGATGATCGGCGACCTGGCCGACCGGGTGGGCGCGCTGCTGCGCTGCCGGATCCAGGTGGCATTCGTCGACGTGCTGGGCCCGACGCCCGCCGAGGTGCTGCGGACGCTTTCCGGTCCTGCCGTGCTGGTGCCTGCGTTCCTGGCCAGCGGGTATCACGTGCGCGTCGACATCCCGACCCATGTCGCCGACAGTGGGCACGACGCCGTCACGGTGACTGCCGCACTGGGGCCGAGCCCGCAGATCGTCCGGGTGCTCACCGACCGTCTGATCGAATCTGGTTGGCGACCTGACGATTCCGTAATCCTGGCGGCGGCGGGCACCTCGGATGTCGGCGCCCAGCGGGATCTGCGGGTCACCGCGACGCTGCTGTCCGCGGCCATCGGCAGCCGGGTGGAACTCGCCTACGCCGCCACCAACGAACCCCGCGTGGTCGATGCGGTGGGTGCGTTGCGCGCCGGTGGCGCCCGGCGGGTGGTGGTCGCGTCGTACCTGTTGGCGGACGGCCTCTTTCAAGACCGAATGCTGGCCTCGGGCGCCGACGTCGTCACCGCACCGCTGGGATTGCACCCCGGTGTCACCCGGCTCATCGCAAACCGGTTCCAACGGGCCAGGCTGCCGGTCGCGGTCTAGCGACCCA
Organism: Mycobacterium sp.; assembly: GCA_040511255.1. GTDB lineage: Bacteria > Actinomycetota > Actinomycetes > Mycobacteriales > Mycobacteriaceae > Mycobacterium. Next base: position 8,610 of record JBEVHL010000406.1, read on the forward strand.
CCTGCACGCGGCCGTCGTCGGTGGTGCGGGTGGCGTACACCGGCACCGCCACCGCCGGGTCGTCCAGACAGACCCCGTCGGCAAAAGCGAACGCCTGCTTCTTGATCGGTGACTGTACGACGGCCCGCCCGGCCCGGTCCCCGACGATGCCCCGCGACAGCACCGCCGCGCCGGAGAACGGGTCGATATTGCCCACCGCATGCAGTGAACCGTCATCGAGGCGGAACAGCGCGGCCTGGGAGCCGTCGTCGAGCAGCACGCCGACCCCGCGACCGGGAATCAGATGGTCGTAGGCGCAGGCCGTAGTCCAGACTGCGACGTCGGTGGCAGTGTCGTCGAGCAGGCTCATACCGTCTCCTCCGTGCTGCGAATCCGCGGAATACCCATGGCCACCGGCACTTTGCGGCCCGCGCGTTCGGTGAACTCCACCGTTGGGTCGGGGGCTTCGGGTGCGTTGACGAACGAGACGAAGCGCGACAGTTTGTCGGGGTCGTCGAGGACGCCTTTCCATTCGCAGGCGTAGCTCTCGACGTGCCGGGCCATCGCGTCCTCCAGGTCGGCCGCCACCCCCAGGGAGTCGTCGCAGATCACCTCGCGGAGGTGCTCGAGGCCCCCGTCAAGGTTTTCCAGCCAGGGTGCGGTGCGCTGCAACCGGTCTGCGGTACGGATGTAGAACATCAGGAACCGGTCGACGTAGCGGATCAGGGTGTCGGTGTCGAGGTCACCCGCGAGCAGCTCGGCATGCCGAGGGGTCATCCCGCCGTTGCCGCCGACGTAGAGGTTCCAGCCGTTCTCGGTGGCGATCACCCCGACGTCCTTGCCGCGGGCCTCGGCGCATTCCCTGGCGCACCCCGAGACGCCCATCTTGATCTTGTGGGGTGCCCGCAGTCCGCGGTAGCGCATCTCCAGATCGATGGCCAGCTGCACGGAATCCTGTTGCCCGTAGCGGCACCAGTCGCTGCCGACGCAGCTCTTGACGGTGCGCAGTGATTTGCCGTAGGCGTGCCCGGATTCCATCCCGCCGTCGACCAGCCGTCGCCAGATCAACGGCAGTTGCTCGACCCTGGCGCCGAACATGTCGATGCGCTGGCCACCGGTGATCTTGGTGTAAAGATCGAAGTCCCTGGCGATTTCGCCGATCAGGATGAGCTGCTCGGCGGTGATGTCACCACCGGGCACCCGGGGCACCACCGAATAGGAGCCGTTGCGTTGGATGTTGGCCAGAAAGTGGTCGTTGGAATCCTGCAGTGCGGCCTGCTCGCCGTCGAGGATGTGCTCCGAGCCGGTGGACGCCAGGATCGACGCGACCACGGGCTTGCAGATGTCGCAGCCTTTGCCCGCGCCGTAGCGGTGCAGTAGTTCGGAGAAGGTGCGGATGCGCCCGGCACTGATGATCTCGAACAGTTCTGCGCGCGAGTGAGTGAAGTGCTCGCACAACGCTTTTGACTGTGCGACACCCTGGGCCTGCAGGAGTTGTTTGAGCAGCGGCACGCACGATCCGCACGAGGTGCCCGCGGCGGTGCAGGATTTCAGTGCGGGCACGTCAGCGCAGCCGTCTGCGATCGCGTGGGTGAGAGCGCCCTTGGTCACGTTGTTGCACGAGCAGATCTGGGCCGCATCCGGCAGGGCCCCGACTCCCAATGCCGTTGCTCCGCCGCCGGACTGAGCCGGGGCGATCAACGACATCGGATCGCCGGGCAACCGGCTGCCGACCATCGGTCGCAGCACACCGTAGGCCGATGCGTCGCCGACCAGGACGCCACCGAGCAGGGTCCTGGCATCATCGGAGAGCACCAGCTTGGCGTAGGTCCGGTTGACCGCGTCGTTGACGACGACTTCGAGGCAGTCGGCTTCGGCACCCATCGCGTCACCGAAGCTGGCCACGTCGACGCCGAGCAGCTTCAGCTTGGTCGAGGTGTCGGCGCCGGGGAATTCGGCTGCGCCGCCGAGCAACCGGTCGGCCACCACCTCGGCGCCGGCGTACCCGGGGGCCACCAGCCCGTAGCACCGGCCTTCGATCGCCGCCACCTCGCCGACCGCGAAGATATTCGGATCCCTTGTTGCACAAGATAAATCAGTCAAGACGCCGCCGCGCTCGGCAGTCGCCAGTCCTGCCGACCTGGCCAGCTCGTCACGTGGTCGGACACCGGCGGCGAACACCACCAGACCGGCATCGATCACGGTGCCGTCGGACAGCGTCACCCGCAGCGTGCCATCGTCGCCCTGTTCAATCGCCTCGGTACCGACGTCGACGTGTACCGAGATCCCCAGTTCGGCGATCATCCGGGCCAGTAGCGCGCCACCCGCCTGGTCCACCTGCTGGGCCATCAGCCGCGGTGCGCGCTCGACCAGATGCGGCGCAATCCCGAAGCCGCGCAACGCATTTGCCGCCTCCAGGCCCAGCAGCCCGCCGCCGATGACGACGCCGGCCCCCGTCCGACCCGCCCGCAGCGTCGCTTGCGCGTCGGCGTGAATGGCATCGAGATCGTCCAGTGTGCGGTAGACATGGCAGCTCGGCAGGTCATGGCCGGGCACCGGTGGCACGAAGGCGGATGAGCCGGTCGCCAGGACCAGTGCGTCGTACCCGTACTCCTGCCCGTCGGAGGCCAAGACCACTTTGCCCACCCGGTCGATCCCGGTGGCGGTGCAGCCCAGGATCAGTCGCACCAGGTCGTCGTCGGCATAGCTGTTGCCCGGCAGGGCGAGCTGGGCGCGATCCCAGTGCGTGGTGTAGCCGGTCAGCCCCACCCGGTCGTAGGCGGCGTCGGCCTCTTCGGCGAGCACGGTGACCCGCCAGATCGACGCAGTATCGCGGGCCCGGAGGGCCTCGACCAGCCGGTGTCCGACCATGCCGTGACCGATGACCACCAGCTCCTTGGTTGCCCGCATCCGCTGAGGTTAGGAAGCCGATATTGCCGTGGTGTCGCGCTGTGTGAACCAGCCATCACGGTGTGCTCACTTGGGCTGCGCGGGCGTGTGAGGGCTAGACGTGCCCTGCCGCCGGCTGCGTGGTGGTGACGTACGGATTGAAGATCGACGTCGACGTCGGCGTCGAGGTGTCCGGGTCGAGCGCGTCCTGCGGCGGCGGTGTGCCACCGGTGGTGACCGCGCCCGGCGAGTCCTCGCTGGTCTGCGCGCTCGGCACCGGATAGGACGTCGTCGTTGTCGTGGCCGCCTCAGACGACGTCCTGGAGGTCGCATAGCTCGGCAGGGGCTCGCCCGGCTGAGGCGGCGTCGTCGTCGGGCCCTGGGACATCCGGATCACGGCGAACACCAACAGCGCCACCAACGCGACGGCGGCCGCGCCTGCCGCCCACAACACCGGCGGACGGTTGTGCCAGCCGGTGTCCTCGTCGTCTTCAATGCCCGCCACGGCCGGGGATGGTAACCGCCCCGGCCGAACGTTTCGGAAACTCGCGGCGCGCTAGGCCCAGGGCGCCAGGATCTCGTTGACCCTGGTCGACAGTGCCCGCTGCAGGAACGGTCCGAAGCTGATCCGGCCGACACCCAGCGGGCCGAACGACGCCGGATCGTCCTGGTCCGGTAGAGCGATGGCGTTGACGGGCAACGGGAGTTCGCTGGTCAACCTGCGTTGGGTGGCGGCGTCATGACGCCCCACCGGGTACAGGCTGTCCGCGCCGGCGTCAGCGGCTTCCTTGAGCCGCGCGATGGCCCGGTCCACTCGGTCGGCGTCGTCACCGTCGTTGCGGATGAACAGATCGGTGCGGGCATTGATCACCACGTGCACGCCCGCTGCGTCCGCCGCCGTGCGCAGCGCGCCGACCAGAGCGGCATGCTCGCCGGCCGACCGCAGCCGCTTGCCCTCGAGGTGCACGGTGTCCTCGATGTTCAACCCGACAGCGCCGACGCTCAGCAGGCCGGCGATCAGCTCTTCGGCGGGCAGCCCGTACCCGGATTCGATGTCCACCGAGATCGGGACGTCCACCTTGGCCGTGATCTGCGCGACGCGGGTCAGTACGTCCTCGTAGGCCATCACTTCGCCGTCTTCTTTGCCGATGGAATCCGCCAGCGGGTGGCTGCCGACCGTCAGGGCGCTGAAGCCCGCACTGACCGCCAGGTCCGCTGACCAGGCATCCCACACCGTCGGCAGGATCACCGGGGTACCGGGTACGTGCAGGGTCAGTAGTGCATTTGCCTTGGCCGCGAGTGTGTCGTGCGCTTCGTTGCTCATCGAACCTCCTGTATGTGGACGTTGTGTGGGACGCCGTTACAGCCAAGCCCAGCTCACGACGCGACATTCCGAGACGTGATGCGGGTCACGTCTCGATTGTGAAATGGCTAGCATTGGGTGTCGTAACGTGATCCATGACACCTTCAGCCCAAGGAGGTCACTTGTCCACCACCACCGATCTTGCCGAACTGCACGATCTCATCGGCGGCTTGCGCCGATGCGTCACGTCGTTGCGGTCGCGCTATGGCGATAGCCCCGCCATGCGTCGCATCGTCCTCGACGCCGAACGGATTCTCAACGATGTCGAGCTGCTCGACAGTGACGCCAGCGATCTCGATCTCGGGCGCCACACCTTGCAGCACTCGGGCGAGAAGATCGGGATCCCGGACACCCAATACGCCAGTGACTTCTGGCGGGACGTCGACGACGAAGGCGTGGGCGGCCATAACCGGACCCGATGATCTCGGGCCGGTCCGCGTCATCTCGTCTCGCCAGCACCACCGCTGAGCGACGTCCCCGTATGTCTTGCGAAGGGAAATCCATCAGATGAGCGCGCCCACCGCGGACCGCCCGGGCACCGGCGTCTTCTCGCCCACGCGTGCGCAGATCAAGCAGCGCACGCTCCGCACCGACAACTGGTGGCGGTCTCCGCTGATCACCGACCTCGGTTTCGCGGCGTTCGTGATCTACGCGACCGTGCGGGCGTTTCAGCGGGACTACTTCTTCGTCCCCGCGTACCACTATCTGACGCCGTTCTATTCGCCGTGTCTGAGCAAGGCCTGCGGTGAGGCCAGTGACTTCTGGCCGCAGATCCTGCCCACCACGGGACCGCTGTCGTTGATCCCGTTTGCGTTTCTGTCGTTGCCGTTCCTGCTGCTGTTCCGGCTGACCTGCTACTACTACCGCGGCGCCTACTACCGCTCGGTGTGGCAGTCCCCCACCGCCTGCGCGGTGGCCGAACCGCACGCGAAATACACCGGTGAGACCCGACTTCCGCTGATCATCCAGAACACCCACCGGTACTTCTTCTACATCGCCGGGATCATCTCCCTGATCAACACCTACGACGCCATCGTCGCCTTCCACTCCGATGACGGCCCCGGCGGTTTCGGGTTCGGCCTCGGCAACATCGTCCTGCTGGTCAACGTGATCATGCTGTGGATCTACACGCTGTCGTGCCACTCCTGCCGCCATGTCGTGGGCGGTCGGCTCAAGCACTTCTCCAAGCACCCCGTCCGCTACTGGCTGTGGGGTCAGGTGAGCAAGCTGAACACCAGGCACAAGCTCTACGCGTGGATCACCCTCGGCACGCTGATGTTCACCGACTTCTACGTCATGTTGGTGGCCAGTGGCACCCTCACCGACCTGAGGTTCGTCGGCTGATCCTGCTGGCTGACAACACAATTCACGAACTAGCGAGGACGAAAATAGATGGCTGAACTCGAACGGCACGAATACGACGTGGTCGTGATCGGCGCCGGCGGGGCTGGACTGCGCGCGGTGATCGAGGCCCGGGAGCGCGGTCTGCGTGTTGCGGTGGTGACCAAGTCGTTGTTCGGCAAGGCGCATACCGTGATGGCCGAAGGTGGCTGCGCGGCGGCGATGAAGAACGTCAACTCCAAGGACTCCTGGCAGGTGCACTTCGGTGACACCATGCGCGGCGGCAAGTTCCTGAACAACTGGCGGATGGCCGAGCTGCACGCGCAGGAGGCTCCCGACCGGGTGTGGGAGCTGGAGACCTACGGTGCGCTGTTCGACCGCACCAAGGACGGCAAGATCAGCCAGCGCAACTTCGGCGGGCACACCTACCCCCGGTTGGCACACGTCGGCGACCGCACCGGCCTGGAGATCATCCGCACCCTGCAGCAGAAGATTGTCTCGCTGCAGCAGGAGGACATGAAGGAACTCGGCGACTACGAGGCCCGGATCAAGGTCTTCCACGAGTGCGCCGTCACCGACCTGATCAAGGACGGCGACCGGATTGCCGGCGCCTTCGCCTACTGGCGCGAGACCGGCAACTTCGTCCTGTTCGAGGCCCCCGCCGTCGTGCTCGCCACCGGTGGCATCGGCAAGTCCTTCAAGGTCTCGTCCAACTCCTGGGAGTACACCGGCGACGGCCACGCCCTGGCGCTGCGGGCCGGTTCCAACCTGATCAACATGGAGTTCATCCACATCCACCCCACCGGCATGGTCTGGCCGCTGTCGGTCAAGGGCATCCTCGTCACCGAGGGCGTGCGCGGCGACGGCGGAGTGCTGAAGAACTCCGAGGGCAAGCGGTTCATGTTCGACTACATCCCCGCGGTGTTCAAGGGTCAGTACGCCGAGACCGAGGAAGAAGCCGACCAGTGGCTCAAGGACAACGACTCCGCCCGTCGCACCCCTGACCTGCTCCCTCGCGACGAAGTGGCCCGCGCCATCGTCGCTGAGGTCAAGGCCGGCCGCGGCACACCGCACGGCGGGGTCTACCTCGACATCGCCTCGCGGATGCCCACCGAGGAGATCAAGCGTCGACTGCCGTCGATGTACCACCAGTTCATCGAGCTGGCCGAGGTCGACATCACCAAGGACGAGATGGAGGTCGGTCCCACCTGTCACTACGTGATGGGCGGCATCGAGGTCGATCCCGACACCGGCGGCGCTGCGACTCCCGGCCTGTTCGCCGCCGGTGAATGCTCCGGTGGCATGCACGGCTCCAACCGACTCGGCGGCAACTCGT
>JBEVHL010000407.1:0-4837 GCA_040511255.1 Mycobacterium sp.
CGAACCGCGGACCGTGCGTGCGGTCGATGTTGGCCCGGCCCACCGCAACCGGGATCGACCGCAGCGACTCTCCCACCGTGCGCAGCAGCTCGTCGTCCAGCGCCCCGCCCCCGGCCAGCACCAGCGCGGACGGCGGCTCGTCGAACGCTTTCATGCAGCGGGTGATGTTCGCCGCGACCGTCTCCTGCTTGATGGCCAGCCGCAGACTGCGCCACTCCTCGGCGGCCAGCTTGTTCGAGAACGGCACCAGCCCGGCGCCACCGCGGGTACACAACCGGCCGATCGCGTCGGCGGGAGCGGGACTGTCCAGGAACACCCGTCGGCCGTCCTCCTCGTGCGCCACATGCGGGCCCTCCACCCGTAACGCCGGCGTCCGCTTGACCCTTTCGGCGAGCGCGCGGGGGATGCCCAGCACCCGCGCCACGGCGGTGGTGATCGCCTCGCCGGCACCGGCCGCAGTCACCGTGCGGTCTGCACTCACCAAATCGATGGTGCCGCCGCCGATATCGCACACCACAGCATCCGGCGGCAGCCCCGGTGTGGTGCGCGCGCCGACGGCGGCGGCTTCCGGCTCGGTGGCGATGGTGCGGGCCGGTCGTCCGGTCAGGTCGCTCAGGGTGGTGGCCGCGTCCGCGACGAGATCGGCGGCGAGCAGTGCGACGACGGTGCCCGCGGTGTCGGCGATGCCGCGGCGCAGCCAGGCACCGCTGTCGATCGACGCCAGGTCGGTGAAGAACGCGTCGTCCACGGCGAGCCCCTGCTCGGCGGTGGGAATCGACCGCAGCCTGACCTCGACGACGTTGCCCGGCGGCGCCAGGCGCAGCACGCTGTGCGCCTGCGCGGGCGTGTACCGCACCACCTGGCCGTCGGTGGTGCAGTCGATGTAATCGTCGTCGACCGACGGCGGGTCGGGCGGTCCGGTGCGTCGGGTGACCGCGATGGCCGGGGAATCGGCCAACTCACGGGTGAATTCGGCGACGTGGCCAATGTGCTCGTATCCCAGTTCCAGTGCGACACACAGCGCTATCGGATCCGCCATGGCGCGGTAGGCGCGGCCCTCGGTAACCACCTCCACCGCAACCAGGGCGCCGGGTTCCAGTCCGTCCAGGTCGACCTCGTCGACCACCGGGACGTCCACCGGGATGCGGTTGCGAATCAGCACCGCGTCGTCCTGGGCGGCGATCACCCCGACCACCTGCCAGCCGCGCTCGACTGCGGCCGAGATACCGCGGGCGGCATCTTCGAAGTCGGTGACGGCATCGACGGAAACGATTGCCGGCCCGGCGATTACGTCACCCGCCAAAGCGTCTAGCGGCACATGCCTGCCGATCCCCGAACCGGTCCCGGCCGGTGTGCTGGCGTCGGCTCTGCGCAGACTCCGCACCGGCGCCCTGGGCGAGGACGGGGGCGCGATGGGAGCGGTGGCGGTGTCCACCGGGCGCAGGGCCGACAGCACCAGTTCATCGGCCACCACGGCAGCGTCGACTTCGATCCTGTGCAGCAGCGCCGCCGCACCGTCGAGGGAGTCCGCCGAACCCTTCCGGCCGCGCGTCGGCGCTTGGCCATGCGCCACCGGGGTGACAGTCCGTCCGTCGACCCGGGCCAGGACAATCTCGGTGGTGTGGTTGCCGACGTCCACCCCGGCGACCACAACCGAAAGCCGGCTCACCGCAACAGGCCCCGCCTGGCGTAGACGACGGCCGCCTGGCCGACCAGTTCGGCGCACCGCAGCGCACCGCGCGCTTCCAGCGAGGCCCGTAGCGCCTCCAACTGCTCCGCCGACGAGCGGTGTGGGCGCAACGCTTCGTAGAGGTTCATCACCTCTTCGTCATCGATACTCGTGAGTTCGGCTGCGCGCAGGAAGTTTTCGGCCAGCTGCGGGTTACCGCCCGCGGTGGCGACCGCGGCCTGATGCGCCAACGCCGCCGGGTCCATCCGGAGGTCGGCCAGCGTCAGCTTGCCGTCGACGGCGGCCTGCACGGTGTACTTGTCGTCACTCATGACCGGGTCACCTGCACTGTGATGGGGGCTTGCCGGGGTTCGCAGACCTCGCGTTCGAGGGCGACGAGTGCGACCGCCCGCGCGTGATAGCGGGCGGAGATCGACTCGTCGGTACCGCCGGCGAAAATCGGGACAGGCGCCATCCCCTTCGCGTGCCGCGCTGCGTTCTTGCCCAACTCCCGGTACATCTGCGCGGTCAACAGGGGCGCCACGCTGAACAGTTCGAGGTTGGCCAGCGGCGCCAGGTCTCGCCGGTGGATCAGGGCAGTTCCTTTGCCCTGCAACCCGATTCCGATACCGGAGCCGGACAGCTTGGCCGCAGTCAGCCCGATCAATCCGACGTCGATGGTCGAGCGCACCCGCACCAGGCGCGGCACACAGCCTTCCTCTTCCAGGCCGGCCGATATCTGGCGCAGCACCTCACCGACGGTCAGCCCGCACAACGTCAACCACACCGTGCGGCCCAGCGCCGGCGACAACCCGATACACACCTCCCGCGGATCGCTGCCCTGACGGGCGGTTTCGATGTCGGTGAAGGTGATGTGGCCCTGGTGCTCGGCCTGATCGGCGGTCAGATCGGCCACCGTCCGCTCCTGGCGGATGCCGTCGATCTCAGCGCGGCGTTGCTCGGTCAGCGCGTAACCGCTGCCGGGACCCGCGTAGTCGTTCGGGTCGGTCACCTTGGACAGCACCTGGAAGTTCTCGTCGAAGATCGCCGAGGTCTGCAACTGGTCACCGCGCAGGCGCTCGCGGGTCAACCGCATGATCGCCTCGGCCTCGTCGGAAAAACCGGTGCGTTGCAGGGACGCGATGACATCGAACACGGTGAGCTGTTTGGCCTCGATGGAAGTCGCCGCCTCGGCGACGGCCTTGGGGTCACCCCGCGGGATGTCGCGCGATCCGTTGGCCACCACCACCGCATCGATCCGGTCGTCGTCGAAGTCGGCGAGCCCGAGGTCGCGGTACACCGCCTGTACTGCGGTGGCCGCGCGGCGCCGCACCCGGGCGAGGTGTTCGGGCGACACTGTCCGCAGGCCGCCGTCGACGCCCCAATCACGTTGCAGCACCAGGAAATCGTCCATGTCGTCGGAGTTGAAGTTGGATAGCGCGAACGCGTTGTCGTAGCGCGGGATCGATCCGAAGCCCGAAAAGATGAAGTCGGCGCCTGCCAACAGCACGGGCAGCGTGTGCGCGCTGCGACGGATGTCGGATTCGGAGATCAGGTTGTCGTTGCCTGCGCAGGATTCCAGATCGCGCATCATCACCATCAGGTTCTCGGCGAGCAGTTCCTTCATGCCCTCCGGCACCGACGCCACCACACCGACGCCGTCGATGCCGCCGTTCTGCACCCCCTGTGACCCCACCGCCCTGGCGAGTGAGACGCAGCGCGACTCCAGGTACAGGATCGAACACTTCTCGGCCGCGCCCATCAGCACCTCGGCGCCGCCGCCGCTGGTCACCCGCATCTTCAGGCCGCGGGACGCATACGCCGACGTCAGGATGGCCTTGGAGAACGGGGTGTCGTCGCCGTCGATGAACACCTGCTCGGTGCCGTAGAGCGAAATGGTCTCGGCATAGCTGGTCAGCCCACGCAACCCCAGGCGCAGTTCCAGCGCCTCCTCGATGGAGCACTGGGCCATCGCGCCGGGGATGTCCACCTGGCTGCCGATCAACAGCGCGACCGCATTGGACGGCGCGTCGGCCAGCACCGGGACCGTCGTCTCCACCTCCCGGAATCCGTAGGCCACCGCGCTGGCCGCGTCGGCGGCGATCATCAGCGGGTCGTCGAGCTGGTTGGTCACGTGCGCCTGGTTGCTCGGCGTCTTCCTGGCCCGCAGCTTGCTCATCGCCATCTGCATCTCGACGGGAGTGAGCAGCGCGACGACGTTCGCCAGCTTGGCCGGGGTGGTCCCACCGATCAGGCGGACCACCTCCGCGCGCGGCACGTTGACGTCAACGGCCATCCGCGCCAACGTCTTATCGTCGAGCGCCATCGCCTCTTCCGCCACGTCGAGATCGATGCCGTACCGGGCGATGAACTCGTCGATCACGTCAAAGTCGGCCGCCGGCTTACCGTCGAGTTCGACCACGATGCCATCCTGAATGACCAGGGAGGGCTGGGGGTCGTAGGCACTGTGCATCGCGACCAACCCGAGGTCAGCGTTGGCGACACTGAAGCCGTCGAGGTTGACCGGTTTCGCGTCGAGGACCCGCATCCGGCCCAGGTCGAGATCCCCGTCGTGGGCGTCTTCCATCGGGCCGGTCCTCCTCATGCTGGGGCCGGCGACCCTGACTTGCTGGGTCGCCGGCCATCATCCTCTCACCGCAGCGGGCAGAGTGGCTCTCTCAGTCCCGGACAGCGTTGTCTTCGTACACAATCCGGCCGATCATGTCGTAGCGCCGGGTATCCCGGTACTTGAAGTAGGTCGCCATCGCCGCCCCGAACACGAACAGTCCCAGCACGATCCACGGGGTCAGCTGGAACAGCAGGGTGCCCGACGCGGTACCCGCCGCCGCATCCTTGTGCACCCACAGCAGGTAGACCACGTACAGCATGCCGATGCCGCCGAGCAGGGGGGCCAGGAACGTCTTGAACCAATGCGCACTGGACGGGTGGAACTTGTGGAAGTGGAAGTAGGCGATCACCGCGAACGCGCACAGTGACTGCACGATCAGGATCGCCATGGTCCCCAGGATGGCCAGCAGCGTGTACATGTGCACGTACGGATCCATCCCCGCGGCCAGGAATGCCAGGATGATCACCAGCGTGATCCCACTCTGCACGAACGACGCGATGTGCGGCGAGCCGTGCGTGGGATGCGTTGCGCCGATGGTC
>JBEVHL010000408.1:0-3836 GCA_040511255.1 Mycobacterium sp.
GCCGGGGTGGTCAGGAAGTTCCTCTTCGACCGGTTCGCGACGGTCGACCTGGTGCTGTTCGATGAGCAGGTGTTCCCCGGTGCCGAGGCCGATGTGGTGCTGCTGCTGGCTGACGGGTTCAATGCCGGGCCCAGCGCGCACGCCACCATTCACCGGGCGCCCAATGCGGCGGCCCTGACGTCGGTGCTGGCGCGGCATCACTGGGTACCGCCCGATCCGTCCGACAAATGGGTCAGCGGCCTCATCGGCGGCGCCCCGGCCACCAAGATCGCCGCGCTCACCACGGCCGGGCAGTTCACCACCCTGGATCAGTGGGGCGCCACCACCCTGGGCATGGTCACCGGCAACAACGGCTATTTCGCGCTGTCGCGCCAGCGGAAAGCGGACCTGGGGTTGCGGGCCGACGATGTGGTGCGGTTGTCCCCGCCGGGCAGCTCGCATCTGCGCGGCCTGGTGTTGTCCCCGGAGCTGATGAACCGGTTGGAGGACAACGGCAAATCGGTCTACCTGTTCCGGCCGGGCCCGGACCCGTCGCCCGCGGCACAGCGCTACATCGACGCCGGCTACACCGCCGGGGTGCACAACGCCTACAAGTGCCGCATCCGCCGACCTTGGTACCGGGTGCCGCTGCTGCGTCCCGCGGACCTGCTGCTGACGTGCATGAATGCCGATACCCCCCGGCTGGTCACCAATCAGGTGCACGCCCACCATCTCAACTCGGTGCACGGCGTCTACCTGAACGACACCCACCGCGCGGCGGGCCGGGAACTGCTGCCGCTGGCCATGCTGAACTCGGTCACCGTGCTGCACGCCGAGATGGTCGGGCGGGCCTACGGCGGCGGCATCCTGAAGATCGAACCCCGCGAAGCCGACCGGTGGGCGGTGCCCTCGCTCCAGCTGGTCACCGATCGTGCCGATCAGTTGCGGGCGGTGCGGCGGCAGATCGCCACCCTGCTGCGGCACGGCCGGCTGATGGAGGCGGTGGCGATCATCGACGACGTGCTGCAGCTGGACGCCCAGCTCGGCTCCCGCAAGGCGTTGAAATCGCTTCAGATCGCCCATGATTCACTGTCCTCGCGGCGGACGGCGAGGTCACGCGGTGGCCGCTGATTCGGCCAAGGCCACCGCCTGGGCCATCTTCGACCGGATCGTCGCCGACGCCGCGCCGGCCGGGGTGCACAGCAATCCCTGGCGCCGCGGCCCCGGCGAGCAGCCCGTCTACACGCCTGATTTCGCGGTGCTGCAGCGCCTCCTCGGGGTGCCGCTGTATTTGGCCGCGGACACCAACACCGGGGTGCCCGCCCTGGCGTTGGACGTCTGGCTGTCCTATGAACTCCGTCGCGCCGGCTTCGAGCCGGATGCGGTCTGGCCGCGGGCCACCAGTCCAAGGATCATGCCGCGCGCCATCGCCAGCCTGCTCGTCGAGCTACCGCGTCACGAGCGAGAACTGTTGCAGCGCAGACTGTTCGGTAAGACCGCAATGAAGGGGGTGGTCGGCTCCACGGCCAACATCCTCGGCAAGAACTACATCAAGCAGGTCGACGTCGTGATGTCCGATTGGGACACCGGCCCGGAACTTCTGGTCAGCACCAAGCGGATGGACTCCAGCTTCGGCAAGAATGCGGCCAACCGGGTCGAGGAGAGCTACGGCGACGTCAAGAACTTGCGGCTGCGCCATCCGCTGGCCGCGTTGGGCTTCGTCTACGGCCTGCGGTCCACCATCCTGGTCGAAGAACCGAACAAGGCCGAATGGCTGATCGACCTGCTGCAGAAGCTGGGCAACGAGGACGACGCCTACCATGCGGTGGCCCTGGTGATGATCGATTATGACGGCGAAATCGGCCCTGCCGCAGACGATGTCGACGACGGCGATGATCCACTGGTCGCCGCCGGTGTCACCCCGGCCCAGATCGACTCCGAACAGGGCACCCTGGATTACGCCAACGTCGAGGAGGCTCTGGCCGAACTGCCCGAGGTGACCATCCGGCATGACACGGTGCCCGACGCGCTGCAGCCGTCGGTCTTCCTGGCCAAGATGGTCGGGCGGGTGCTCGACGTCACGCCCGTCGCCCGGCACCGCGAGGCCCGGTCGAGGCGCAAGAACGTCTAGGCGGAACTCGCCCGCGCCCGCAACACTTCGAGCGCCTTGTCGGCGTGGGTGTCCATGTTGACCTCGCTGGAAATCACCTCGATGATCCGGCGGTCGGTGCCGATGACGAACGTGGTGCGTTTCACCGGCAGGAACTTGCCGAGCAGGCCCCGCTTGACGCCGAACGCGGTGGCCACCGTGCCGTCGACATCGGCCAGCAGGGGGTAGTCGAACTTCTGCAGGTCCGCGAACTGCGCCTGCTTGTCGACGGTGTCGGTGCTGATCCCGATCCGCTGGGCACCGACGGCGGCGAATTCTGCTGCCAGATCGCGGAAGTGGCAGGCCTCCTTGGTGCATCCGGTGGTCATGGCCGCTGGATAGAAGAACAGCACCACCGGACCGGCGGTCAGGAAGTCGCTGAACGTGCGGTCGGTGCCGGTCTGGTCGGCCAAGACGAAGTCGTCGACGATGTCACCGGGCTTTTTCGCGGTCATGGTCGCCGACGCTACCAATGGGCGCGAATCCTGGTCTGGGAGGATAGGGCGGTGCAAGCCAACGCCACAGACGTCACCACCGCGCGCGAGGACTTCCGCGTGCTCGCGGCCGAGCACCGCGTGGTGCCGGTCACCCGCAAGGTGCTCGCCGACAGCGAGACGCCCCTGTCGGCGTACCGCAAACTGGCCGCCAACCGGCCGGGCACCTTCCTGCTGGAATCGGCGGAGAACGGCAGGTCGTGGTCGCGCTGGTCGTTCATCGGCGCCGGTGCGCCGTCGGCCCTGACGGTGCGCGACGGGGAGGCGGTCTGGCTGGGCACCACCCCGCAGGGCGCACCCAGCGGCGGCGACCCGTTGCAGGTGCTCAGCGCCACGCTGGAACTGCTGCAGACCGCGTCGCTGCCGGGCCTGCCCCCGCTGTCCGGCGGCATGGTCGGGTTCTTCGCCTACGACCTGGTGCGGCGGCTGGAGCGCCTGCCGGAACTGACGGTCGACGACCTGCAACTGCCCGACATGCTGATGCTGTTGGCCACCGACATCGCCGCCGTCGACCACCACGAAGGCACCATCACACTGATCGCCAACGCGGTGAACTGGAACGGTACCGACGAGCACGTCGAGTGGGCCTACGACGACGCGGTCGCCCGCCTGGACGTGATGACCGAGGCGCTCGGCCAGCCGCTGCCGTCGACCGTCGCGACGTTCAGCAGGCCCGCGCCCCGGCATCGCGGTCAGCGCACGGTGGCCGAATACGAGGCCATCGTCGAGAAGCTGGTCGGCGATATCGAAGCGGGCGAAGCCTTCCAGGTGGTGCCGTCGCAGCGGTTCGAGATGGACACTGCCGTCGACCCCATCGACGTGTACCGGATGCTGCGGGTGTCGAACCCGAGCCCCTACATGTATCTGCTGCACGTGCCCGATGATGTTGGGGGCACGTCGTTTTCGGTGGTCGGCTCCAGCCCGGAGGCGTTGGTCACGGTGCAGGACGGCTGGGCGACGACCCACCCGATCGCGGGTACCCGCTGGCGGGGCACCACCGAAGAAGAAGACCAGCTGCTGGAAAAGGAACTGCTGGCCGATGAGAAGGAACGCGCCGAGCACCTGATGCTGGTCGATCTCGGTCGCAACGATCTGGGCCGGGTCTGCGTGCCGGGCACCGTCCGGGTCGAGGATTACAGCCACATCGAGCGCTACAGCCACGTGATGCACCTGGTGTCCACCGTGACGGGTCTGCTCGCGCAGGGACGCACCGC
>JBEVHL010000409.1:0-5494 GCA_040511255.1 Mycobacterium sp.
ATCCGCTCGTCGAGTTCGACCGCGCGGGCTTCTTCGAACAGGTCGATGACGGCGTGGCTGTCGGAGCCGAGGCTGAACAGACCGGGGCCGGCCAACAGTGCGGGAGCGGGGCCGACGCCGTCGCCGAGGTCGCGTTCGGTGGTGGGGCAGAAGCAGACCCCGGTGCTGGTGGCGTGCAGGTCGGTCAGGTCGGCGTCGGTCAGGTGGGTGGCGTGCACGGCGGTGGTGCGGGCGCCGAGGACACCGTGGTCGCGCATCAGTGCGGTCGGGGTGCGGCCGTGCACGGCCTGGCACTGTTCGATCTCGGCGACCTGCTCAGAGGAGTGGATGTGCAGCGGAGCATCGTGCGCGGCAGCCCACTCGACGACCGCACCCATCTGGGCGACGGGCACGGCGCGCACGGAATGTATTGCCGCGCCGACCAATACCTGATCTTGACCCTTGGTGTCGACCTGCAGGCGCTCGACGCGTTGCGCCCAGCGGTGTGCGTCGCCGTCGCCGAATCGCTGTTGCGGGCCTTCGGCGAGTGCGGCGCCGTCGGTGCCCGAGCTCAGATAGCAGGTGTCGAGCAGGGTGATCCGCAGGCCCGCGTCGGCCGCCGCGGCGATCAGCGCCTGACCCATCTCGTTGGGGTCGTCGTACGGCCTGCCGCCGGTGTCGTGATGCAGATAGTGGAATTCCCCGACGGCGGTGATGCCGGCCAGCACCATCTCGGTGTACACCGCGCGGGCCAGATCGCGGTACAGGTCGGGGGTCAATCGGCCGGCCGCCTGGTACATCAGCTTGCGCCAGGTCCAGAACGAGCCGCGGTCGCGTTGGGTCCTTGACCGCAGCGCGCGGTGGAAGGCGTGGGAGTGCGCGTTGGCCAACCCGGGCAGGACCAGGCCCCGCAGTTGGTGCCCGGCCGGTGGGCTGTCGGGCTCGATCGCGGTGATGACGCCGTCGACGACGGTGACTGCCACGCCATGCGCGATCTGGTCCCCGCCGAGCCAGGCGTTTTCGCACCACCACGTGCTCACGCGGTGATCCAGTCGGCCATCACCTCGGCGAGCGCCTCGGCGCCGTACCGGCAGTCGCTGATCTCGGCGTACTCGTCGGGGGAGTGCGAGATGCCGGTGGGGTTGCGCACGAACAACATCGCGGTCGGCACGGTGGTGGACAGGATCCCGGCGTCGTGCCCGGCCTGGGTCGGCAGTACCGGGATATCACCGAGTGCGGCCAGGGCCCGCAGCACCCGCTCTCGCGGGGCATCGGGGAAAAGTACTGCGGGGGAAACGGATTCAGCGGTCACCTCCAGGTCGATCCGGTCTGCGGAGGCGTACCCGGTGGCATCGGCGGTGATGGCCGCGACCACAGCGGACAGGGTGGCCTCGTCGGGTGCGCGGGCGTCGAGCCACGCCTGCACCTGCGACGGCACCGCGTTGGAGCCGTTGGGGGTGACCTGTACCTTGCCGAACGTGGCGACCGACTGATGTGCGCCGGCCTGGGCGCGGGCCGCGTGGACGGCGGAGGCGAACGCCAGCATCGGGTCGCGCCGGTCGACCAGGCGGGTGGTGCCCGCATGGTTGGCTTCCCCGCGAAAGATGAACTGCCAGCGGCCGTGTGGCCAGATGGCGGATGCGACGGCCAGGGGCTTGTCGACGAGGTCCAGCGCGCGGCCCTGTTCGACGTGCAGTTCGACATACACCCCGACCCGGTCGGCCAACCGGTCGTCGGCGCCCAGGTGTTCGGGCGTGCGCCCGGCAGCGGTCAAGGCATCGGCCAGGGTGGTGCCGTCGACGTCGCGCAGACCCAGCGCGCGTTCGGCGCTCAGTGCCCCGGTGGACAGTTGCGAGCCGATGCAGGCCACACCGAACCGGGCCCCCTCTTCGTCGGCGAACGCGACGACCGCCACGGGCACTTGCGGCTGGATTCCCCGCGCGGTGAGCAGGTCGATCGCGGTGAATGCGGAGACGATGCCCAGCGGTCCGTCGAACGCGCCGCCGTCGGGCACCGAGTCCAGATGTGACCCGGTGACGAACGCGCCCGTGGGCTCTCCGGTCCACCCCGGGGGCATCCACCAGGCCCACACGTTGCCGTTGCGGTCCTCTTCGACGGTCATGCCGCGCTGGTGGGCCTCGCCGGTGAACCATTCCCGCAGGGTGAGATCGGCTGTGGTCCAGGCGAACCGGCGGTACCCGCCGCTGCGTGGGTCGCGGCCGACGTCGAGGATCGACCCCCACAGGGAATCGAATGAACTCACGGCTGTTCCTGCATCGGGATCCGGACCCCGCGTTCGGCGGCCACCTCGGCGGCGTGCTCGTAGCCCGCGTCGACGTGCCGGATGACGCCCATGCCTGGGTCGTTGGTCAGCACCCGCTCCAATTTCTCGGCGGCCAACGCGGATCCGTCGGCCACGCACACCTGCCCGGCGTGGATGGACCGGCCCATCCCCACCCCGCCACCGTGGTGGATGGACACCCAGGACGCGCCGGATGCGGTGTTGACCAGCGCGTTGAGCAAGGGCCAGTCGGCGACCGCGTCGGAACCGTCGGCCATCGCCTCGGTCTCGCGATACGGCGAGGCCACCGAGCCGGAGTCCAGGTGGTCGCGGCCGATGACGATCGGTGCGGACAACTCACCGGAAGCCACCATCTCGTTGAATCTCAGTCCAGCCCTGTGTCGTTCGCCATAGCCGAGCCAGCAGATGCGGGCAGGCAGGCCCTGGTAGGCCACCCGGTCCTGAGCCAGGGTGATCCAGCGGCGCAGATGGGCGTTGTCGGGGAACAGCTCCAGGATGGCCCGGTCGGTGGCCTCGATGTCCTTCGGATCACCCGAGAGTGCCACCCAGCGGAAGGGACCCAGGCCCTCTTCGAACTGGGGCCGGATGTAGGCGGGTACGAAACCGGGGAAGTCGAACGCGCGGGCATAGCCGGCCTTGCGCGCCTCGTCGCGGATGGAGTTGCCGTAGTCGAACACCTCGGCACCCTTGTCCAGGAAGCCGACCATGGCCTCGACCTGTTTGGCCATCGACGCCTCGGCCTGTTCGGTGAAATAGCCGGGGTCCTTGTCGGCCATCTTGGCCATGTCCTCGAAGGCCATCCCGATCGGCAGATACGACAGCGGGTCGTGCGCCGACGTCTGGTCGGTGACGATGTCGATGGGCGCGTCGCGCGCCAGCAGCTCGGGGAACACCTCGGCGGCATTGCCGAGTAGTCCGATCGACAAGGGCCGCTTGGCATCCCGGGCCTCGACGGCCAGCTGCAGAGCTTCGTCGATGCTGGTTGCGCTGGTATCGAGGTAGCGCTGCTCGATGCGCCGTTCGATCCGGCTGGGGTCGCAGTCCACACAGATCGCGACACCTTCGTTCATGGTGACCGCCAGTGGTTGGGCGCCGCCCATGCCGCCGACACCTCCGGTCAGGGTGATGGTGCCGGCCAAGGTGCCGTCGAACCGCTTCTTGGCCACCGCGCCGAAGGTCTCGTAGGTGCCCTGCAGGATGCCCTGGGTGCCGATGTAGATCCAGGAGCCCGCCGTCATCTGGCCGTACATCATCAGCCCGGCGGCTTCCAGCTCCCGGAAGTGCTCCCAATTGGCCCAGTCCCCAACCAGATTGGAGTTCGCGATGAGCACCCGCGGCGCCCACTCGTGGGTGCGGAAGACGCCGACCGGCTTACCGGACTGCACCAGCATCGTCTCGTCGTTCTCCAGACCGCGCAGCGTGTGCACGATCGCGTCGAACGCCTCCCAGCTGCGGGCCGCCTTCCCGGTGCCGCCGTAGACCACGAGCTTGTCCGGGTGTTCGGCCACCTCAGGGTCGAGGTTGTTCATCAGCATCCGCAACGCGGCTTCCTGCTGCCATCCCTTGCAGCTGAGCTCACTGCCCCGGGGCGCGCGTACGGTGCGGGGCTCAGATTTGTTCGGCGTCATGGTCTTCCGTCCTCTACAGCAGGGGTCCGATGGCGGTTTCCGCGGCGCGGATGAAATCTCCAGAATGGGCCAACGTGACCGCCGCCGCGATTTCTGGCGCGAGATACCGGTCGGGACCCGGCCCTTCGACATGTTCCCGAAGTGCGGCGATCACCGCGCCGGTGGCCGGCGATGGGGTCAACGGTAGGCGCATGTCGATTCCGCGGGCCGCGGTCAGTACCTCGATGGCCAGCACGGTGGTCAGGCCGTCGACGGCGCGGCGCAGTTTGCGGGCCGCCGACCACCCCATCGACACGTGGTCCTCCTGCATCGCCGAGGACGGAATCGAATCCACGCTGGCCGGATTGGCCAGGCGTTTGAGTTCGGAGACGATGCCGGCCTGGGTGTACTGGGCGATCATGTGGCCGCTGTCGACACCGGGATCTGCGGCCAGGAACGGGTTCAGACCGTGGCTGCGGTGGACATCGAGGAACCGGTCGGTGCGCCGTTCGCTGATGCTCGCCAGGTCGGCGACGACGATCGCCAGGAAGTCGAGCACGTAGGCCACCGGGGCGCCGTGGAAGTTGCCGTTCGATTCCACCCGGCCGTCCAGGGTGACCACGGGATTGTCGATCACACTGGCCAATTCGCGCTCGGCGACCACCCGCGCGTGCGCGGCGGTGTCACGAACGGCGCCCGCCACCTGCGGTGCGCACCGCAGCGAATAGGCGTCCTGCACCACGGCGCAGTCGGGAACCTGGTGACTGGCGACGATGCCCGAATTGGCCAGCAGCCGAGTCATATTCGCCGCCGCGACCGCCTGCCCCGGATGCGGTCGGAGTTGCTGCAGGTCGTCGGCGAAGACGCGGTCGGTGCCCAGCTGTCCTTCCACGCTCATCGCGGCGGCGATATCGGCCAGGCGCAGCAGATCGTCGAGGTCGGTCAGGGCGAGCACCAGCTGGCCGAGCATGCCGTCGGTGCCGTTGATCAGCGCGAGGCCCTCCTTCTCGGCCAGCGTCACCGGGGTCAACCCGAGTTCGGCAAGGGCGTCGGCGGCCGGCGTCAGTTCGCCGCTGCGGGTGCGCACCTGACCTTCACCCATCAACGCCAGCGCTACATGCGCCAGCGGAGCCAGGTCGCCGGAACAGCCGAGGCTGCCGTACTCGTGCACCACCGGCGTGATCCCGGCCGAGAGCAGATCCGCGTAAGCCTGGGCAGTGCTCAGCCGCACCCCGGTGCGACCGGTGGCCAGGGTGGACAGCCGCAGCAGCATCATGGCGCGGATGACCTCCCGCTCCACCTCGGGACCTGATCCCGCGGCGTGCGACCGGATCAGGCTGCGCTGCAACTGGGTGCGCTGCTCCATCGGGATGTGCCGGGTGGCCAGCGCACCGAAGCCGGTGGAGACGCCGTAGACCGGGGTGGGGTCATTCGCCAGCGCCTCGATCCACTCCCGGCTGCCTTCGACGGCGGCCGTCGCCTCCGCGGAGAGGACCACCTCGGCATCAGCACGGGCGACGGCGACGACGTCGTCGAAACCGACCGGTCCGATCCCAACGGTGACGGTGATCAATATCAAGTCCTTGCGTCGTCTAGCAGTGAGGTG
>JBEVHL010000410.1:0-3342 GCA_040511255.1 Mycobacterium sp.
GGTGCCGGGGCCTCCGAGGTCAGCATGGAGCGTCCGGAGATTCTCGTCGACTTCGAGGTCGGCGAGTCCGTCACCGTCATGGACGGGCCGTTTGCCACGCTGCCTGCGTCGATCAGCGAGGTCAACGCCGAACAGCAGAAGCTCAAGGTGCTGGTGTCCATCTTCGGTCGCGAGACACCTGTCGAACTGACCTTCACCCAGGTCGCCAAGATCTAAGTACTACTAGTAAAGGAACCGAACACCTCATGGCCCCGAAGAAGAAAAAGGTCACTGGGCTGATCAAGCTGCAGATCCAGGCCGGAGCGGCCAACCCCGCGCCGCCCGTGGGTCCTGCGCTCGGTCAGCACGGCGTCAACATCATGGAATTCTGCAAGGCGTACAACGCCGCGACCGAGTCGCAGCGCGGCAACGTCATCCCCGTGGAGATCACTGTCTACGAGGACCGCAGCTTCACCTTCGTGCTGAAGACTCCGCCCGCCGCCCGGCTGCTGCTCAAGGCTGCAGGTGTGCAGAAGGGCTCCGGCGAGCCGCACAAGACCAAGGTCGCCACGGTTACGTGGGATCAGGTCCGTGAGATCGCCGAGACCAAGAAGGACGATCTGAACGCCAACGACATCGACCAGGCCGCGAAGATCATCGCCGGCACTGCTCGGTCGATGGGCATCACGGTCAAGTAGTTCAAGAGTGCGGAGGCGGGGAAAGAATGAGCCCCTGTCGACGCACGCGCAGGACGAATTGACCTGAGATAGGGCAGTAGTGAAATGATTCGGCCCGAGTTTGGGTTGAACTATGAGAAAGCGTGGGAGGGCCAGCTCCGGCCCGCGAACCACAACCAACGAAACCGATTGGAAGATCATGAGCAAAACCAGCAAGGCATACCGCGAAGCCGCCGAGAAGGTCGACCGCGACAATCTCTACACCCCGTTGCAGGCGGCCAAATTGGCCAAGGAGACCTCGTCGAAGAAGCAGGACGCCACCGTTGAGGTAGCCGTTCGCCTCGGTGTGGATCCCCGTAAGGCCGACCAGATGGTGCGTGGCACCGTCAACCTGCCGCACGGCACCGGTAAGACCGCTCGAGTCATCGTGTTCGCGGTGGGCGAGAAGGCAGAGGCCGCACTGGCCGCCGGTGCTGACGAGGTGGGCAGTGACGACCTGATCGAGAAGATCCAGGGCGGTTTCTTGGACTTTGACGCTGCGATCGCCGCGCCGGATCAGATGGCCAAGGTCGGCCGCATCGCTCGCGTCCTGGGCCCGCGTGGCCTGATGCCGAACCCCAAGACCGGCACCGTCACCCCGGATGTC
Source organism: Mycobacterium sp. (assembly GCA_040511255.1). Classification (GTDB taxonomy): domain Bacteria; phylum Actinomycetota; class Actinomycetes; order Mycobacteriales; family Mycobacteriaceae; genus Mycobacterium. Next base: position 1,303 of record JBEVHL010000410.1, read on the forward strand.
GCGAAGGCTGTCACCGAGATCAAGGGCGGCAAGATCAACTTCCGCGTCGACAAGCAGGCCAACCTGCACTTCGTCATCGGCAAGGCGTCGTTCGACGAGACCAAGCTGGTGGAGAACTACGGCGCCGCGCTCGATGAGATCCTGCGCGCCAAGCCGTCGAGCTCCAAGGGCCGTTACCTCAAGAAGGTCACCGTCTCCACCACCACGGGCCCCGGGATCCCGGTTGATCCGGCCGTCACGCGTAATTTCACGGAGGAGTAGGCAGCCGCCGCGAAGTAAAGCTCTCTAACGACATCAAGACCCTCGCACGAATGTGCGAGGGTCTTTTTGGATGTATCCGCTGTTCGCCTTTTGTTGCGAGGTTTTCTGTCCGACATAGGCCGCGGTGAACCCAGACGGGCACGCTCGGCGAATGCGACAGTACCCTTCGTGGCCGAAGTCGCCGCGAACCCAGGCGATCTGCATCATCTGATCCGGCATTTCAGGATGATGCTGGCCGCTCTTTGCGTCGGAAGCTCGCTGTTCCTGGCGGTGGGTGGACCGCTGGTTCTCGGTCTCATCGGCCCGGAGTACCGAGCCCACGGCGCACCGCTGCTGTATCTGGCGGCGCTCATCATTCCGCTGTGGCTGATCGGCATCCTCTACGACGCCGTCGCGCGTATCCATCGCCGGCTCACGTTGGCCGTGTTCGCGCATTGCCTGCTGGCTGTGCTGAGCGTTGCGGGTAGTGCGCTGCTCGTCCCGGAGCACGGGGTGGCCGGAGTCGGCATCGCCTACCTGGTGGCGACCGCCATCAACGCAATCCTGTTAGGAGGCCCTCTTATCAACGGGTTCCGCCACCTGGCGCGCGGTGACTGGACCCATCCGAGCGAGGAGCTGGTGGGATGAAAGATTCCTCGCGCTTGATGTCGCCGTTCGACGTCGCCCGCGCGCACTCCAGGACCATCACCGCGATCGGCCCGATGACCCTGCCGTCCGGCGCGGAGTTGCAGCAGCGATTCCACCAGTACACCGTGACCGGCTTCGGCAAGCGACTGACAACTGTGCCGTCCACGAAGTCGATGCGTTGGGCGCGGCCCGCGCAGACGCCCGTTCCGCCACTGTTGACGTACCCCCCGGTGAGCCGCAGCGGTATCGACGACACCTTGACCCAATTCGCCAGGGACACAGAACAATACCTCGACGGCACCGCCATCGGCACCGCCGGCGAATATCTACTGATGTCGCTCAACCACGGCTGGGGCGACGGACACCTGACGCTGCGGATGAACCAGGTGGTAGCGGCGCCGGGTGTCTTCGCATCGACGAGCAAAGAACGCCGGGCCCCGCTGATCTCCGCGTTCGCCACGTTCTTCGGGCGAAACCCGGCCAAGGCGTGGCAGATACTGGCCCACCCGCGGCCTACGCCTCCCAGCACCGAAGCAGTCGAACGCCCCACCGCGCCGGCACGACCGTGGACACCGTCGCCCCGGAACGTATCCGCGTCGACGCCTCTGACGGTGGTCGACGACATCCGCCGCTGGCGCAAAGCGACCGGCACCCCGGCCTCGGTATCGGCGGTCTTCTTCGCAGCCATGATCCGCGAACTCCATCGCCAGGAAGTCCCCGTCTCGAACCGGGTGCTGACGATGTTCGACTGCCGCAGATACCTGCGCGACGTCTCCGATGTCATCGAGGTAGGCAGCAACTTCGTCGCGGGGGTGGAACTCGTCGTCGACGGCGTACCGGCGCCCCAGGATCTCAACCGCGCGATCCGCCATACCGCCGACAACGGGCGACCGCTGCTGTCGTTGACCCTCTCGGCGATCAAGAGCGCGATGACCACCAGCCCATTCGGCGGCGGTGTGCCCGCCGATGCGACATCGGCCGAGGCGGCGCCGACGGCCCGGATCACGTTCTCGGACGTGGGGTCCATCCCGTTCCCGGAGTCCACCTGGACCGCGGGCGTGCCCGAACGGTTCTTCAACTGTCTCAGCGAGCCCGCCGAGCCAGAAGGTCTGGTGGTCAACCTCTTCCAGACCGGCGGTGCGGTGCACATCT
>JBEVHL010000411.1:0-5540 GCA_040511255.1 Mycobacterium sp.
GAGCAGACGCAGAATCGCACCGTCGGCGACAAATCACGCGATTCTGTGTCTGTTCGCGGTCCCGAGAGTCAGGGTCGGGTCAGCTCCGCGTACCGCCCCAGGTGGTAATCGGTGCTGCCGTATTCGTACTGCACGGCGGTCAGCCGCTTGAAGTAGTGCCCGATCGCGAGTTCCTCGGTCATGCCCATGCCGCCGTGCAGTTGGACGGCGTTCTGGCCGATGAACCGCGCCGCCCGCCCGACCGTGGCCTTGGCGGCCGAAACGGCCCGTGCCCGCGCGTCGGCTTCCGCATCCAGATTCAGCACTGCGAGATAGGTCGCCGCCACCGCCTGCTCGACTTCCATGTACATGTCCACCATGCGGTGCTGCAGCACCTGAAAACTGCCGATCGACTGACCGAACTGCTGGCGCTGTTTGCAGTATTCCACGGTGTCGGACAACACTTTTCGCATACAGCCGACGGCTTCGGCAGCGACGGCTGCGGCGCCTTCGTCGCGGGCCTGCGACAGCGACGCCCAGGCGCCGCCCTCATCGCCGAGCAGGGCGGTGGCGGGCAACCGGAGACCGTCGAACACCAAGTCCGCCGCGCGGCGGTCGTCGATGGTCCGGTAGCCGTGCGCCGTGATACCGGCGGCGGGGGAACCCTCGTCGAACTCGGTGAGGAACAACGAGATTCCCTGCGGATCGGACTGGTCGCCGGAGGTCCGCGCGGTGATCAGCAGATGGGTGGCGATCGGCGCGGAGATCGCCAGAATCTTGGTTCCGCTCAGCACCCAGTCGTCGCCGTCCCGGGTGGCGGTGGTGGACACGTCGACGAGGTGGTCACCCGAGGTGGGTTCGGCCGCGGCCAGTGAAACCACCGCGGCGCCTTCGGCGATCTTCGTCAAAACCGTTGCTGCAGAATCGGACCCACTGCGTTGCAGCAGACCTCCCGCCACCACGACGGTGTCGACGAAGGGTTCCACCACCAGGGCGTGTCCCAGGGCTTCGGCGATCACCATCATCTCGACCGGTCCACCGCCGAGACCGCCGGCTTCCTCGGGCAGCGTCGCACCCAGGATGCCCAGCTCGTCGGCGAAGGCCCGCCAGATATCTGGCTGCCACCCGGCCCCGGTTTTCGCGGCCGTCCGGCTCTTCGCCAGGTCGTACCGGGTGGCGACGAACTTGTTGAGTCCGTCGCGCAGCAGTTCTTGTTCCTTGCTGAGTGTGAAGTCCATTAGAGCCCCAATGCGGCTTTGGCGAGGATATTGCGCTGAATCTCGTTGCTACCGGCGTAGATCGAGCCGGCCCTGTCGTTGAAGTACTTCAGTGGGGCCACGGCCTGCCACGGCTCGCCACTGACATATCCGTCGGTGGGCGGGTCGTATTCGGTCACCGGTCCGCCGGGCCGCGTCGCGTGCGGCTGATAGACCCGGCCGCGCGGACCCGCTGTCTCGAGGGCGAGTTCGGTGATCCGCTGGCTCAGTTCGGTGGACAGCACCTTCAGCATGGACGACGCCGGTCCGGGGTTCTTGCCGCCGGCCAGGGTGGCCAGCGTGCGGAACTCCAGGATCTCCAGCACCTCGGTGCGGATGCGGGCGTCGGCGAGCTTGAGGGCGAACGCCGGATCGTCGATCAGCCGGCCGCCGCCGGGGCCGGGCTGCTCGCCGGCCGCGGCGGCGATGTCGTCGGCCATCGCCTGCAGGAACGGTGCAGTGGCACCGCCGCCACGCTCGAATTCCAGCAGATACTTCGCCACCGTCCAGCCGTCGTCGATCTGGCCGAGCACGTTGCTCTTCGGTACCCGGACGTTGTCGAAGAACACCTGGTTCTGGACTTCCTCGCCGGAAGTCATCACCAGCGGGTGGACCTCGATGCCCGGGGAGGTCATCTCGAACAGCACGAACGTGATGCCCTGCTGTTTGCGCTCCATCCGGGAGGTCCGGACCAGGGCGAACATCCAGTTGGCCTCGCCGGCGTGCGTCGTCCAGATCTTGCTGCCGGTGAGCAGCAGGTCATCGCCGTCGTCCACCGCGGCCATCTGCAGCGACGCCAGGTCGGAGCCGGATTCGGGCTCGGAATAGCCCTGGCAGAAGAACACCTCGCCGGTCAGGATGCGCGGCAGGAAGAAGTCCTTCTGCTCGGCAGTGCCGTACTTGATGATCGCGTGAGCCACCATCTTGATGCCCATCGGTGACAGCGCCGGTGCGCCGGCCAACGACGACTCCCGGCTGAAGATGTAGTGCTGGTTGAGGCTCCAATCGCAGCCGCCGTGCTCGACAGGCCAGGCCGGGGCGGCCCAGCCCCGCTCGTGCAGGATCGCCTGCCAGGCCATGCTGGCTTCGTGATCGGCGTACACGCTGGTCATCAGCTGACCCGCCTGCCGAAGATCGGGCGTCAGCCGCTCGTCGAGAAACTGCCGCACTTCGTCGCGGAATGCGAGATCCTGCGGAGACCAGTCCAAATCCATGGGGTTGACCGTACAACTGGTTGGTCGACGGGATCAAGATTTGATCAAATCTGTAATTGATTCAAGTCTGGTATTTCTGCAGCCAAAATCGGTCTTGGACATGTATCGATGGGCGTCTTACCGTTGGCTGCATGACAGCCACTCTCGCCGGCAATACCGATACCACCGACCTGACCGGTCAGATGTTGATCGCGGGCAAACTGGTCCGCGGCACCGGGACCGAGATCCGCGCGTTCGACCCCGTCGCGCAGGCTCCCCTGGAACCCGGCTATCAGCACGGCGACGTCTCTCACGTCGACGCAGCGTGCGCCGCTGCTGCCGCCGCCTTCGGCGCCTACCGCGCGACGACGTCCGAACAGCGCGCCGGGTTCCTCGAAGCGATTGCCGCGAACATCGAAGCATTGACCGACGCCCTGGTCGCCCGTGCGGTGGCCGAAACCGGCCTGCCCGTCGGTCGCATCACCGGTGAGGTCGGCCGCACCACCGGTCAGCTGCGCCTGTTCGCCGGCGTGCTACGCGAAGGCAGCTGGAACGGTGCCCGCATCGATCCCGCCCAGCCCGACCGTACTCCGGCACCCCGACCCGATATCCGGCAGCGGGAAGTCCCCCTGGGCCCGGTCGTGGTGTTCGGCGCAAGCAACTTCCCGCTGGCGTTCTCCGTCGCCGGCGGCGACACTGCCTCGGCGCTGGCCGCCGGTTGCCCCGTCGTGGTCAAGGGTCACGACGCGCACCCGGGCACCTCGGAACTCGTCGGTCGCGCCATCAGTGACGCGGTGGCCGAGGCCGGCCTGCCCGCAGGCACCTTCTCCTTACTGTTCGGCTCGGGCCGGGGTCTGGGCACCGCGCTGGTGACCGACCCCAGGATCAAGGCGGTCGGATTCACCGGCTCCCGCTCTGGCGGCACCGCGCTGGTCGCCGCCGCGGCTGCCCGCCCGGAGCCGATCCCGGTCTACGCCGAGATGAGTTCGATCAACCCGGTCTTCCTGTTCCCCGGCGCGCTGTCCACCCGCGGCGCCGACCTGGGCCGCGCCTTCGTCGGCTCGCTGACGATGGGGTCGGGGCAGTTCTGCACCAACCCCGGGCTGGTCATCGCCGTCGACGGACCCGGCCTGGAGACCTTCGTGGCCGCCGCCCAAGACGCGTTGGCACAAGCCGCTCCGACTCCGATGCTGACGCCGAACATCGCCGACAGCTACGCCCAGGGCGTCAACGCGCTGACCGACGCCGCCGAACTGATCGTGCGGGGCACCGACAGCGAAAACCCAACCACCTGCCAGGCGGCGCTGTTCGGTACCGATGCGACGAGTTTCCTGGGTTCCGACGTACTGCAGGCCGAGGTCTTCGGCGCGTCCAGCCTGATCATCCGATGCGCTGACGAGGCCGAAGTAGCTTCGGTGGCAAGCAAACTCGAAGGTCAGCTGACCGCCACCCTGCACGCGGACGAAGCCGATTACGACCAGGCGCGTGAGCTGCTGCCGATTCTGGAGCTCAAAGTCGGCCGGATCCTGTTCGACGGCTGGCCCACCGGTGTCGAGGTCGGGCACGCGATGGTGCACGGCGGACCGTCACCCGCGACCTCCGATTCGCGCACCACGTCGGTCGGTGCCAGGGCGATCGAGCGGTTCCTGCGGCCCGTCGCCTACCAGGATGTACCGAAAGCGTTGCTGCCGAGCGCGATCGCCGACAACAACCCCGATGGGCTGTGGCGGCGCATCGACGGTCAACTCACCCGCGACTGACCCGACCCAAGACCCCGAGGAGCCATCCAATATGCACACCCCACTTTCTGGCGTTCTGTTCTTCCCCGTCACGCCGTTCACCGCATCCGGTGATGTCGACCTGGCCAACCTGGCCGAGCATGTCGGCAAGGGTGTGGACGCCGGTCCCGGTGGTGTGTTCATCGCCTGCGGCACAGGTGAATTCCACGCCCTGGAAGCCACGGAGTTCGGCGACATCGTCCGGACCGCGGTCGAGGTGGTCGCCGGACGCGTGCCGGTCTACGCCGGCACCGGAGGATCGGTGGCCCAGGCCAAGATCTTCGCCAAGGTGGCTGCGGACGCCGGAGCCGACGGATTGCTGCTGCTGCCGCCATATTTGGTGGAGATGCCCCAGGAAGGCCTGATCGCCTACACGAAGGCCGTCACCGAGGTGACCGACCTGCCGGTGATCGTCTACAACCGCAACAACGCCCGCTACACCGAGGCCTCGGCCATCGAAGTGGCTCAGCTACCCACCGTCGTCGGCTTCAAAGACGGCACCGGTGACGTCGATCAGGTGGCCCGCATCGTGCGTGCCGTCACCGATGCGCTGGCGCCGTCCGGCAAGGCTTTCCAGTTCTTCAACGGTCTGCCGACCGCTGAGGTGTCGCAGCAGGCCTACCGGGCGATCGGGGTGACCCTGTATTCGTCGGCCACCTTCGCCTTCGCCCCCGAGTTGGCCTTGGCGTTCTACGAGGCGCTGGAGCGCGACGACGACGCCGTGGTGACCGCTCTGCTGCGCGAGTTCTTCCACCCGCTGGTGCGCCTGCGCGACACCGTGCCCGGTTACGCGGTATCGCTGATCAAAGCCGGCGTGACGATGGAAGGCATCGACGCCGGCGGGGTCCGGCCACCGCTGATCATGCCGTCCGCCGAGGCGCTGGCCGAGCTGACCGAAATGGTCAAGGCAGGACGCGCGGTACTGGCCAACGAGTTGGCAGCCGTGCGCTGATGACGCCCATCCGCATCACCGGCGCCAGGATCACGCCCGTCGCGTTCGTCGACCCGCCGTTGCTCAATACCGTCGGCGTCCATCAGCCGTATGCGCTGCGGGCCATCATCCAACTCGACACCGATGCGGGTCTGGTGGGTCTGGGGGAGACCTACGCCGACACCAGGCATCTGGCCCGGCTCGAAGCCGCCGCCGGTGCCATCACCGGGTTGGATGTGTTCGCGCTCAATGCTATTCGCGCTGCGATCGCCGAACGACTGCGCGGGGACGACGCCGCCGTGGGTACCGCGGGCATGATCATGACGGCCAGTGCCGTCGACCAGGTGTTCTCCCCGTTCGAGGTGGCCTGCCTCGACGTGCAGGGCCATGCGACGGGCCGGCC
>JBEVHL010000412.1:0-4586 GCA_040511255.1 Mycobacterium sp.
CGTTGGTTACCGCGGACCCGACTGCCGACACCCAGCCGGCGTTCTCATGGCCGATTGTGTAGGGCAGGTTCACCTGGGATTTCTCGGCCCACTGGCCTTCCAGGATGTGCAGATCGGTGCGGCACACCCCGGCCCCGCCGATCTTGACGATGACATCGAACGGTCCGGTCGGGGTGGGCGCCGGTACCTCGTGCATTTCCAGGTTCTGGTGATAGCCGACCACTTGGACGGCTCGCATCGTGCTCATGATCGGGAATCCTTTCCTGCGAGGGCAAGTTCGTTCGGGTATCTGGTGGCCAGCAGGCCGCGGCAGAAATGGGCATTACCGTCGATCGAGATCCGGGTGGATCGGGCACGGCGCAACGTCATCGGGACATCGTCAGGGCGGTAACCGTGGCCGTGATGATCGACCATCACCACCGCGTCGCCGTCGACCGACAACCCGATGGCCACCCGGCGGCGCAGCAGCGCCTGGGTGGTGGTGTCATACGGCAGATCACGCAGCCGGACCTCACCCAACTCGGTCAGGGCACGGTCCGGTTCGGCGCGCAGCAGTCCGGTCAGACAGCGTTCCATCGCCGCGGTGTGCGCTTTGCGTTGGAACGTCAGCCGCAGCTCGTCGAGGTCCTCGTCGGCTTCGTGCTTGAAGGTGCCGCGGTAGCCGGCATCGACGGCCAGGCCGGCGTTGATGATGTCGGAATCGTGATGGTCGTCCAGCTCGACGGTCACATCACGTGTCCAGTCCAGCGCCACCAGGACATCTTTCGCATCTGAAGCCATCAGGTACGCGAAGTTCGGCGCGCAGAACGACGTCGGCAGCCGCAGGTGCACTGCGACGTCGCCCTCGGCGGTGACCTCCACCGAGCGGACGAATCCGAGATCGGTGATGGGTTCGTCGAGCTCGGGGTCGATCACGGCGTTGAGAGCCTTCAGTACGGCAGCTTGCATCTCAGGCCTCGACCAGGTTGTCCGCACCGCGCGGTCCGACGGCCGTCTCGTCTGCCTCGGGGATCTGCAGTTCGATCGGTACCGGGATGTCGTACATCTTGGCGGCGTTGAGGCCGAGCACCTTCTTCTTCTGGTCCGTGGTGATCGGGGCGTACTCGCCGAGATCGTTGGGGATCTGGAAGTCGACGAATGCCTCCACCAGCCAGCGCGGCGTCCAGATGGCGTAGTCCGAGGAGAATTGGATGCGGTCCTCGCCGATCCAATACAGCAGCTCGCCCATGATCTGCGCGAAGTACTTCGGCCGGGTGTGGATGAACGGCATCGCCACGGCCAGACCGGCGTGCACGTTCGGCTCCTGGGTGGCGATCCAGCAGAAGTCCTCCAGCCGGGGCAGGCCGCAGTGCTCGACGATGAAGTTCAGGTCGGTGAAGTCCGACGCCACATGGTCGACATCGGCCACATCGAACGCGTCGCGGTCCAGCGGCCGGATGGTCGGGCCCTTGTGCACGTGGATATTGCGGATGCCGAGTTCCCGGCAGGCCTCGAAGTACCGGTACGCCCACGGATCGTCGAGCTTGTAGCCGCGTGAATCGCCGTGCCATTCGGCGGTGTAGAGCTTGACGCCCTTGAGGTCGAACCGGGCGGCGTCCTCGCGGAGGCGATCCAGGCCGGCCTCGCCGTTGCGGGGGTCGAAATTGTGGTTGTAGGTCAGCTTGTCCGGATGGGCCTTGGCCAACTCGGACGCCTCATCGGTCTGGCCGAAACCCTTGTAGTAGAACTCGCTCAACGCCGCCGGCTGGAAGATCGCGTGGTCGACGTAGCCGTCCTCGAACAGGTCTTTCATCAGCCGGTTGCCGCCCTGGTAGAGGTAATCCTCGTAGGACCACACCTCGGATTCCGGCGACAGGTTGCGGTGATAGTCGTAGAAGCAGTCGATGAACTGCTTGCCGTGGATGTTGCGCTGGTTCTCCGGGCGGGCATCCCACAGCGCTACGTGGGCGTCGACGATGAAGTAGCTGTTGCCGTCTTTGCGGTACATGGAGTCTCCGATGCGTTGAGTTCTTGGTGTGAGGGCTGTCACATCACTGACCGGAGCTTATGGCGGCGCGCGGTCGAATCGGGGGCCGTCAGCGTCTCAATGTGAGACTCCGCGTGAGTGCTTACGCGGCCTCGGTCTGGGACGCTGGTTGTAACGTGGATCACAACGTGTCGGACGACTTACCTGATCGGGTGCACCTGCATCAGCTGCAGCACGGCGAGGCCGCAAACGTGCCCCGCCGATTGTTGGCGTCCTGGCAGCGCAGCGAGGAATACGGCGTCCCGCAGGAAGCCGTCGAACCCGTCTTTACCGGCACTGAAGACCTCGGCTCGCTGTTCTACCAGTGCGGTAGCGAAGTCCTGCTGGACCTGCACCGCACGCTGGCCAACGAGCCGGTGAGCCTGATGCTGACCGACAGCGACGGCGTGGTGCTGAACCGGGTCAGCGGTGATCACAGCCTGCTGCAGGCCCTCGACGATGTGCATCTGGCTCCCGGGTTCGCCTATTCGGAGCGCGAGGTCGGCACCAACGGTCTGGGCCTGGCGCTGGCCGACCGGGCGCCGACGCTGGTGCGGGCTGACCAGCATTACGCCCTGAGTCTGTGCACGTTCACCTGCGCCGCCGTGCCCGTCATCGAGCCCACCACCGGCCGCCTCGAGGGCAGCGTCAACCTGACCACCTGGTCGGAATCGTCGAGCGAACTGCTGCTGGCGCTGGCCCGGTCGGCGGCCAGCAACACCGCGGCGCTGATGCTGGCCAGATCCACCGGACGACGCCCCCGGCAGACCCCGCGCGGACAGGTGTTCCGGGTCGAGGTGCCGCGGCTCGAACCCGGATCGGGCACGCTGCACGCGCTGTCGGACTTGTGGAACTCCGCCGTCGGGCGGGCCGAGCGGACGATGTCGGCGGGCAATGTGGTGGCCGCCATCGGCGAGCCGGGATCAGGCCGGTCCACTCTGCTGGCGCAGGCCGCCCGGCACACCTATCCGCGGGACCGGATCCTGTCGGCCAGCGCGCCTGCGCCGTCGGACATCCAGACCTGGCTGGGGCTGTGGGCGCCGGAGTTGGGTAAGGAGCACACCGCGGTGATCGTCCGCGATGTCGACATGCTGCCCGTCTGGGTGGCCGAGCAGTTGCGGGATCTGATCGTCAGTACCCGCGCGCAGACGGCGGTGCCCTTCGCGGTGACGGCCGAACGCTTCGAAGACATCCCCGCTGCGCTGGCCGGGCTGATCGACACCGTGGTATCCGTTGCGCCGCTGCGGGATCGGACCGACGACGTGGTGCCGTTGGCGGCGCACATCGCCAAACGGGCTCGCGGGCGCGACGTGGTGATCAGCGCGGCGGCAGCGCGCGCGTTGCAGAGCTACGGCTGGCCCGGGAACGTCGACCAGTTGTCCCGGGTGGTCGCCCATGCCGCCAACCGCACCGACACCATCGAGGTCGGCAGCCTGCCGCCCGATGTGCTGGCCGGGCAGTCGCGGCGGCTGTCCCGCATCGAGGCCTTCGAGCGCGGCGAGATCATCCGGGTGCTGTCCTCACATGGTGCGGCGACCATGGCCGACGCCGCCTCGGAACTCGGGATGAGCCGAGCCACCCTGTACCGCAAGATAAGTCAGTACAGCATCCACGTGGCGCGGGAGGCCTAGCCGCGTCCGGACTCGTCGCGAAGGGACCGCCCCCGGCTCTCGTACAGCGCGGTGTCGGCCTCGGCGTACAGCTCGGCGACGTTGGTGTGCGGCGATGAGCGGCTCGCCGTGCCGATACTGACCGCGGGCGTGTTCAGCCGGATGCTGCGCAGAAACTCGTCGACGACCTCAGACTCTTCGCCGACGATGCAGGCGGCGAATTCGTCACCCCCCAGCCGGGCCAACACGGCATGCCTGGGCGCGGCCTGCCGCCAGTGCCGTGCGTATTCGGTGATGCGACGATCCCCGGCCTGATGCCCGTAGGTGTCGTTGATGCTCTTGAGGCCGTCGATGTCGAAGGCGACGACAGTGACCGTGGCGCGCGCCGTCCTGGCCCGTGTCACCAGATCGGTCGTGCCGATCTCCCACCCCGCGCGATTGAGCAGGCCGGTCATCGGGTCGGTGCAGGCTGCGGTGAACATCGCCCGCATGAGGAGGCCGAAAGACTCAGCGGCGCCGATGATTGCGACCGCGATGATGAGGCAGGTGATGACGCCTACGTGCGGCGCGGGAGCCACCACCACCGCGATGATGCAGGCCGTGACCAGGGAGGCAATTCCCAGCCATGCGTCGCGGGGTCGGTGGAACGCCCGCAGGTACATCGCGAGGAACATCGGACCGATCACACAGGAGTACTCGGCGGTCAAGGTGACGTGAAACGCCATCACGATCGGCGTTGCCGCCATCGCGGCGACGGTGGCCAGCGTGAGGCGGTCGGGCGCCACCATCAGACCTGCCAGTGCCAACAGCCCGATCACGATGGCGACGATCCCGCCGGCGGGATTGGCAAACGCGAGGTCGGTACGTACCGGAAACAGCGTGAACACCACGCCGTACAGAAACAGCAATGTGGTGCCGCTGAGATAGATCCGCAGGATCCGCACCCGCTGGTTGCCGAAGACACGACCATC
>JBEVHL010000413.1:0-6286 GCA_040511255.1 Mycobacterium sp.
ACCCATCAGCGCGGACCGGAAATCGCCGAGCCGCCGGCGCGCAGGACCGGCCGCCGCTGGAGCATGCGCCGCGGTGTCCGCGCATGAGTCGCGTGAGCGACGTGCAGCTCAAGATCGAAGCCACCCTGGACGAAGCCGAACTGGTCTACACCCGGCACGAGGGTGCGCACGGCGGGCTGCCCGGGCTGATCGTCGAACTGCCCGGCGAACGCAAACTCAAGACCAACACCATCTTGAGCATCGGCGAGCATTCGGTGCGGGTGGAGGCGTTCGTCTGCCGCCGCCCCGACGAGAACTTCGAAGTGGTCTACCGGTTCCTGCTGAAGCGCAATCGCCGGCTGTACGGCGTGGCGTACACCCTCGACAACGTCGGTGACATCTATCTGGTGGGGCGGATGGCGCCGGAGTCGGTGACCTCCGACGAGATCGACCGGGTGCTCGGCCAGGTCCTGGAAGCCGTCGACAACGATTTCAACACCCTGCTGGAGTTGGGGTTTTCCACCTCGATCAAGAAGGAATGGGCGTGGCGGGTGTCGCGGGGTGAATCGCTGCACAACCTGAAGGCCTTCGAGCATCTGATCACCGAAGACTAGCGCCGAGTGTGCAGGTTGTCGGTGCTCAACGAGCTTATTTTCACCGTCAAGCTGCACAGTCGACAACCCGATGCATTCCCGTCACCCGTCGCGACTCCGTGAGATGATCTCCGCATGGCCGACTCCACGCTGGTTCTGCTCCGCCACGGCGAGAGCGAATGGAATGCCCTGAACCTGTTCACCGGCTGGGTGGACGTCGATCTGACCGATAAGGGCAGGTCGGAAGCGGTTCGTGGGGGCGTGCTGATGAAGGCCGAGGGCCTGCTGCCCGATGTGCTGTACACCTCGCTGCTGCGCCGGGCCATCAATACCGCCAACCTGGCCCTGGACGCCGCGGACCGGCACTGGATCCCGGTGATCCGGGACTGGCGGCTCAACGAGCGCCACTATGGCGCGCTGCAGGGCCTGGACAAAGCGGAGACCAAGGCCAAGTACGGCGAAGAGCAGTTCATGGCGTGGCGGCGCAGCTATGACACCCCGCCACCGCCCATCGAGAAGGGCAGCGAATTCAGTCAGGACGCCGACCCCAGATACGCCGAGATCGGCGGGGGTCCGCTGACGGAATGCCTGGCCGACGTGGTCAAGCGGTTCGTGCCGTACTTCACCGAGACGATCGTGCCGGATCTGCAGGCCGGTAAGACGGTGTTGATCGCCGCGCACGGCAACTCGCTGCGGGCGTTGGTCAAGCACCTCGACGGGATGTCCGATGACGACGTCGTGGGGCTGAACATCCCCACCGGCATCCCGCTGCGGTACGACCTCGACGAGAACCTCAAGCCGATCACCGCCGGCGGCACCTATCTCGATCCCGAAGCTGCGGCGGCGGGCGCTGCCGCGGTAGCGAGTCAGGGTGCCAAATAGGCCGGTCTCGGCAAGCCCAGGGCGAACGTGGGGTGAACCCAGGTGAACGGAACCCGAACACCTGCACCTGAGTCTGTGACTTGTCCCGTTTTGGCCGCACGCTGCTGGGATGGCGTTCACTCAATGCGTACGATTTTCGCGTGAGTGTGATGTCGGCGCTGGTCGTGGCCGCAATCGCGGCACTGCTGGCGTTGACGGCGGGAATCGCGATCGGCGCAGTACTGGCGCCGCGGTTGGCCGAGCGCCGACAGCGGGCCGCCGCCGAGCAGGCCGGCATCACCGTGTCGCAGATGTTGCAACGCATCGTCTCGCTGGCGCCGGTGGGAATCGTCGTCGTCGACACCTTCCGCGACGTCGTCTACATCAACGACCGGGCCAAGGAGTTGGGCCTGGTGCGTGACCGCCTGCTCGACGACCGGGCCTGGGTGGCCGCGCAGCGCACCCTGGCCACCGGCGAGGACGGCGAGGTCGATCTGTCGCCACCGAAGCGCGCGCCGTCGGGCCGGTCCGGATTGTCGATCCGCGGCCATGTGCGGCTGCTGACCGAGGAAGACGGCCGGTTTGCCGTGGTCTACGTCGACGACCAGTCGGAGCACGCGCGCATGGAAGCCACCCGCAGGGACTTCGTCGCCAACGTCAGCCACGAACTCAAGACCCCGGTGGCTGCCATGGGGGTGTTGGCCGAGGCACTGCTGGAATCGGTCGACGATCCAGAGACGGTGCGGCGGTTCGGAACCAAGGTGCTCGCCGAATCGCAGCGACTGGCGAACATGGTCGGTGAACTGATCGAGCTGTCCCGGCTGCAGGGCGCCGAACGGTTGCCGGATCTCGATGCTGTCGACGTGGATACCGTTGTCGCCGAGGCGATTTCGCGCTACAAGGTGGCGGCCGACAACGCCGATATCGACGTCACCACCGACGCGCCCAGCGGATTCCGGGTGCTGGGCGATCAGACACTGCTGGTGACCGCGCTGGCCAACCTGGTCTCCAACGCCATCGCCTACTCGCCGCATGCCTCCACGGTGTCCATCAGCAGGCGCCGCCGCGGCGACAACGTCGAGATCGCCGTGACCGACCGCGGTATCGGCATCGCGCGCGCCGATCAGGAGCGGGTGTTCGAACGATTCTTCCGGGTCGACCAGGCGCGCTCGCGTGCCACCGGCGGCACCGGGCTTGGGCTGGCGATCGTCAAACACGTCGCCGCCAATCACGACGGATCCATCCGGTTGTGGAGTCAGCCGGGTACCGGCTCGACGTTCACGCTGTCGATACCGGCCTACCTGGACACCGATGACGAGTCGGACGAGTGAGAGGTTCTCTATGACGAGTGTGCTGATTGTCGAAGACGAAGAGTCGCTGGCCGATCCGTTGGCATTTCTGTTGCGCAAAGAGGGATTTGAGGCCACCGTGGTCAGTGACGGGCCCAGTGCACTGGCCGAGTTCGACCGGGCGGGCGCAGATATCGTGCTGCTGGATCTGATGCTGCCGGGGATGTCGGGCACCGATGTGTGCAAGCAGTTGCGATCGCGATCGAGCGTGCCGGTGATCATGGTGACCGCGCGCGACAGTGAGATCGACAAGGTGGTGGGCCTGGAACTCGGTGCCGACGACTACGTCACCAAGCCCTACTCGGCCCGCGAACTGATCGCGCGGATCCGCGCGGTGCTGCGTCGCGGCGGCGACGCCGATGACAGCGGCATCGCCGACGGTGTGCTGGAGGCGGGCCCGGTCCGGATGGATGTCGAGCGCCACGTCGTCAGCGTGAACGGTGATCTGATCACGTTGCCGCTCAAGGAGTTTGACCTGCTGGAGTATCTGATGCGCAACAGTGGCCGGGTGTTGACCCGTGGTCAGTTGATCGACCGGGTCTGGGGTGCGGACTACGTCGGTGACACCAAGACCCTCGACGTGCACGTCAAGCGGCTGCGCTCGAAGATCGAAGCCGACCCGGCCAACCCGGTACACCTGGTGACCGTCAGGGGTCTGGGCTACAAGTTGGAGGGCTGACTCCGCGGCCCGAAGTCGACCCGGGTGTCGCGGCCGGCGCCGTAGCCGAAGAACGCCATGGCGAGCGAGAACGCGACGAGCACGATCAGCGGCCACGTCCAGTCGTCGAGACGGTCGTGCAGAATTCCGAGCAGCAGCGGACCGGTTGCGGCCACCAGATAACCGATCGACTGGGCCATGCCCGCCAGGGACGCGGCCTGGTGGCTGTCGCCTGCGCGGTGACTCTGGAAAGTCAGGGCCAGCACCACCGCGGCGCCCGCGCCCAGCCCGAGCAGCGTGCAGGCGACGACCGGGACGCCCGGCACGGTGAGCAATGCCACGAATCCGGCCGCCACCAGCACCGAGGCCGACGCCGCGAGCCACCGCTGGTCCTGGCTGCCGCGGCTGAGGAACGGCACCGCGATCGCGGACACCAGCGCGACCATCTGGTAGTAGAACAGCAGCCAGCCCGCGTCGGTGGCGCTGGCGCCGTGCCCGATCAGGATGCTGGGCAGCCAGGCGACCGCCGTATAGAACGCCAGCGACTGCAGGCCCATGAAAAAGCTCACCTGCCAGGCCAGCCACGACCGCCACGGGGTGGCGCTGTGCGCCGTCGCGGGCGTCGACTCGGGGGCGCTGTCGCGCAGGCGCGGGACCCACACCACCAAGGCGATCAGGACCAGCACCACGCCCCAGGCCAACGCACTGCGCCAGCCGCCGGGCAGCACCCGGGCCAACGGCACCGAAATGCCTGACGACACAGCGGCAATCAGGCTCATCACGGTGACATAGAGGGAACTCATCGCGCCGATCCGGGCGGGCGGCACGCTGTGCCTGATGATCGCGGGGAGCAGCACATTGCCGCAGGCGATCGCGGCGGACAGCACCACGGTGCCGGCGAACAGACATGCCAGGGTCGGCAGGGAGCGGATGACCGTGCCGACGATCAACCCGCCGAGTGCGAGCACGAGCAGCCGGGTCGAGCCGACCTTGCGCGATGCCCGCCCGACGAATGGCGAGGTGACGGCGAAGGTGAGCAGCGGCAAGGTGTTCAGCAGCCCCGCGCCGGCCGACGACAGGCCGGTGTCGTGCGAGATCATCGGCACCAGCGTGCCGACACCGGTCAGGGTGGCGCGCAGATTGGCCGCGGCCAGCACGATCGCGATGACCAGCCCGGCGGTCAGCACCCGCCCGTCGACGGGGGCGTCGGAATCCGCTGTGCTGGGCCCGCCTGCGGCCCCGGAGGCAGTCACCCGCCCACAGTACTGAGCGCTTCCGATGGCGGCCGCACCCCGACCGCCGCGACGAACTGCCCCAGTCCGTGATGGCGTCGCCTGCATGTTCGACGGCGATCAGTGGGCCATGTCACAACTGCCCATCACACTGGCTAATTATCCCGAGCAAGCAATTTCAGCTACCAATAGGCACTTAGCCAGGATGTTGGTATGGTGGCATCCGAACCTGCGCGCGGACCGACCGGTCAGCCCGGGGACACCCTCTTTTTCGTCTGGGTACAAGGAGTGAAGTCCACATCGTGTTGTGTCGTCTGTGTGAGTCCGATCGCCTACTCAGCGTGCTCGACCTGGGTGCCACCCCGCCGTGCGAGAAGTTTCTGGCCGCCGACGAGTTGGACCAGCCGGAACAGACGTTCCCGCTACATCTGCGGTTGTGCCAGAACTGTCTGCTGCTGCAGATTCCCGCGCTGATCACGCCGGAGGACACTTTCACCGAGTACGCGTATTTCTCGTCGTACTCCGACACCTGGGTCGACCACGCGGGCAAATTCGTCACCGCTGCCCTGGACCGGCTGAGCCTGGACCGGGATTCGTTCGTCGTCGAGGTCGCCAGCAATGACGGCTACCTGCTGCAACACGTGGTGGCCGCCGAGGTGCCGTGTCTTGGCATCGAGCCGTCGGTCAACGTCGGCGCGGCCGCCGTGGCCCGCGGGGTGCCGACCGTAACCGCGTTCCTCGACCAGACCACAGCAACGAATGTGCGCGCCGAGCACGGACCCGCCGACCTCGTCGTCGCCAACAACGTCTACGCGCATATCCCGGACCTGCTCGGCTTCACCAAGGCGCTGCGGATCCTGCTCGCCGACGACGGCTGGCTGTCCATCGAGGTGCACCACGCGCTCAATCTGGTGGAGCTGGGTCAGTTCGACACCATCTACCACGAGCATTTTCAGTACTACACCGTGCTGTCGGCCGCCGCGGCGCTGCAGACGGCCGGCCTGACCGTCGTCGATGTGGAAACCCTGCCCACACACGGCGGCTCGATCCGGATCTGGGCCAGGCCCGACGGTGTCGGCACGCCGACCGAACGGGTCGCCGAGGTGCTGGCCGCGGAAGAGGCGGCCGGGCTGCATGACGTCAGCGGCTACATCGCGCTGCGGCCCCGCGCCGAGGCCGTCCGCCAGGAGCTACTGCGCTTCCTGCTGGACTGCCGCGCCGCTGGGCAGCGAGTGGTCGGCTACGGCGCACCGGGTAAGGGCAACACCCTGCTGAACTACTGCGGCATCCGACCGGACTTGCTGGAGTACACCGTCGACCGCAACCCGTACAAGCACGGCCGGTACACGCCAGGCACCCGCATCCCGATCCACCCGGTCGAGCGGATCGACAAGGACCGGCCCGACGTCATCGTCGTGTTGCCGTGGAACCTCGAAACCGAGATCACCAAACAGCTGTCCTACGTGGGGGAGTGGGGCGCGCAACTCGTGTATCCGCTGCCTGAACTGCACTTCGCACAGCACAACGAAGAGATGGAGATCAGTAAATGAAGGTCGTCCTGTTCTGCGGTGGCTACGGCATGCGGATGCGCAACGGATCGGATGACCAGATCCC
>JBEVHL010000414.1:0-2673 GCA_040511255.1 Mycobacterium sp.
GCAGGGAGGCCACCATGTGCAGCACGATGCCTGCCATCAACGGGCGACGACGCCCCAGCGAATCGGACAGCGGCCCGACCACCAGCTGCCCGATCGCCAGCCCGGCCAGCGTTCCCGTCAGCGTCAACTGCGCCACCGACGACGTCACCGAGTAGTCCTCGGCGATGCGCGGCAGCGCGGGCAGATACATGTCGATGGTCAGTGGGCCCAGCGCCAACAGGGCGCCCAGGACCACGGTCATTTTCGCGCGGCTCGGAGCAGCCGGCTCAGTCGCTTGCTCGGTCACATTCGCCATCGTGGGGGCAGCGTTGTTCGCTGTCGGTGAACCGGAAGCCATGCCCCAGGTCAGCACGCCGGACGCCGAAATTCTTCCCGGGCAGCCATACCGTGACCGGTGTCACTCTCCGGCACTGAATAAACGCCGCCGTTCGTTGGTATTTCGCTAGCCTGAGAAGGCAGGTCGTTACCAGGGGAGGGCACATATGAGCTTCGGACGAACCAAGAAGAAATCCCCGGACAATCTGCCGGTCGTCATCGACGACGACCCCAGCGCCGCGGCGCGGATGCTGTCCCATCTCATCGAGACCGGATCGCGGGTGCAGGCGCCGGCCATCAAGGCGTACGTCGAGCGGCTTCGGCACGCGAACCCGAACGCCTCACCCGCTGAGATCGCCACCAAACTGGAGAAGCACTATCTCGCCGCGGTGATGGCCAGTGGCGCGGCGGTCGGCTCGGCCGCGCTCTTCCCGGGGATCGGCACCCTGGTTGCCCTGTCCGCGTCCGCAGGCGAAACCGTTGTGTTCCTGGAGGCCACCGCGGTGTTCGTGCTGGCGGTCGCCGAGGTGCACGGGATCCCGGCCGAACATCGGGAACGTCGGCGGGCACTGGTGCTGGCGGTGCTGGTCGGTGAGGACGGCAAGCGCGCCGTGGCCGACCTGGTCGGACCGGGACGCATCAAGGGTGCGTGGCTCAGTGAGGGCGCGGCGACGCTGCCGCTGCCCGCGTTGTCGCAATTGAATTCGCGGCTGCTGAAGTTCTTCGTCAAGAAGTACGCCGTCAAACGCGGCGCCCTGGCGTTCGGAAAGATGTTGCCGGTCGGCATCGGAGCGGTGATCGGCGGTGGCGGTAATCGACTGATGGGTAAGAAGATCATCGGCAACGCGCACGCCGCATTCGGACCCCCGCCTGGTCGCTGGCCGAGCAGCTTGCATGTGTTGCCCGCAATCGACAGCCGCGGTTGACCGTCTGACCCGCACCGCAGGCGTTAGCCTTTATGCGGCGGTATTTCGAAAAAGAGATGTGGCAAGCGGCCGCAGCGCAGAGCTTGCCTGAGAAAACAGAACACGAATTGAGGCGAGTAGCTGCCGTGAGCAGTACAAGTTCACCATTCGGTCAGAACGAATGGCTAGTCGAGGAGATGTACCAGAAGTTCCGGGACGACCCCTCCTCGGTCGACCCAAGCTGGCATGAATTTCTGGTCGACTACAACCCGGACCCGGTCAGCGACGGGCCCGCCCCCACCTCGAACGGGAAGACCGCCACCGCGACGGTGAAGCCGGCGGCACCGCCCGCCCCGGCGCCGGCTCCCGCTCCGGCGAAGGCGGCAGCGCCGACACCCGCCGCAGCCGAGACCAAGCCCGCTGCACCCAAGCCGGCGGCCGCGTCGGCACCTGCCAAGCAGGCCCCACCCGCCAAGACACCGGCCACCAGCAATGGCGCCGGGTCGGCTCCGACGAAACCCGCGCCGGCCAAGGCCGCACCGTCGGACTCCGCCGGCGCGAAGAGCAGCGGCTCGGGTAGCGGCGACGAGAACCAGATCCTGCGCGGCGCCTCGGCCGCGGTGGTGCGCAACATGGATGCATCACTGACCGTGCCGACCGCCACCAGCGTGCGGGCCATCCCGGCCAAGCTGCTGATCGACAACCGGGTGGTCATCAACAACCACCTCAAGCGCACCCGCGGCGGCAAGATCTCCTTCACCCACCTGTTGGGGTACGCGATTGTCCAAGCCGTCAAGGCGTTCCCGAACATGAACCGGCACTTCGCCGAGATCGACGGGAAGCCGAACGCCGTCACCCCGGCGCACACCAATCTCGGCCTCGCGATCGACCTGCAGGGCAAGGACGGCAAGCGCTCGCTGGTGGTCGCCGCCATCAAGAACTGCGAGACGATGGCCTTCGGCCAGTTCATCGCGGCCTATGAGGACATCGTCCGGCGGGCCCGCGACGGCAAGCTGACCGCCGAGGACTTCGCCGGTGTGACGATCTCGCTGACCAACCCGGGCACGCTGGGCACCGTGCACTCGGTGCCGAGGCTGATGTCCGGCCAGGGCGCGATCATCGGCGCCGGCGCCATGGAGTACCCCGCCGAGTTCCAGGGCGCCAGCGAAGAGCGGATCGCCGAAATCGGCATCGGCAAACTGATCACGCTGACCTCGACGTACGACCACCGCATCATCCAGGGCGCGGAGTCCGGCGACTTCCTGCGCACCATCCACCAGTCGCTGCTGTCCGACGATTTCTTCGACGAGATCTTCACCGAACTCGGCATCCCGTACGAGCCGATCCGGTGGCGCACCGACAACCCGGATTCGATCGTCGACAAGAACGCCCGCGTCATCGAACTGATCGCGGCGTACCGCAACCGCGGTCACCTGATGAGCGACACCGATCC
>JBEVHL010000415.1:0-10322 GCA_040511255.1 Mycobacterium sp.
GACCGGATGCGCTGAGGATCGGCGCCTTCCTTGTCGATCTTGTTGACCGCCACCACGATCGGCACATCGGCCGCCTGCGCGTGGTTGATGGCTTCCACCGTCTGCGGCATGACACCGTCGTCGGCGGCGACCACCAGGATCGCGATATCGGTGGCCTTGGCGCCACGGGCACGCATGGCGGTGAACGCCTCGTGACCGGGGGTGTCGATGAAGGTGACCAGACGCTCGTTACCTTCCAGCTCGGTGAGCACCTGGTAGGCACCGATGTGCTGGGTGATGCCGCCGGCTTCGCCCTCGCGGACGGAGGCGTTGCGGATGCTGTCCAGCAGTCGGGTCTTGCCGTGGTCGACGTGGCCCATGACGGTGACGACCGGCGGACGGAACTGCAGATCGTCCTCGCCGCCCTCGTCCTCGCCGTAGGTCAGGTCGAACGACGACAGCAGTTCGCGGTCCTCGTCCTCCGGGCTGACGACCTGGACGATGTAGTTCATCTCGCCGCCGAGCAGTTCCAGGGTCTCGTCACCCACGGACTGGGTGGCGGTCACCATCTCGCCGAGGTTGAACAGCGCCTGGACCAGTGCGGCCGGGTTGGCGTCGATCTTGTCGGCGAAGTCCACCAGCGACGCGCCGCGGGCCAGCCGGATGGTCTCGCCGTTGCCCTGCGGCAACCGCACACCACCGACGACCGGGGCCTGCATGCTCTCGTACTCGGCGCGTTTCGCCCGCTTCGACTTGCGGCCACGACGGACCGCTCCGCCGGGACGACCGAACGCACCGGCCGCGCCACCGCGCTGGCCGGGACGACCTGCGCCACCGCCGCCACCGGGACGACCGCGGAATCCGCCGGCTGCACCGGGAGCTCCTGCGCCTGCGCCGGCACCGCCACCGGCGCCACCGCCGCGGTAGTTACCGCCGCCGCCACCACCGGGACGAGCGCCCGGCGAGGCGCCACCGGGACGGGGACCGCCACCGGGACGGGGTCCGCCGCCGGGGCGGGGGCCGCCTGCACCGGGACGGGCACTCGTGGAACCCATGGGACGGGGAGGCATGTTGCCCGGCGACGCACCACCGGGACGGGGACCGCCGCCGGGGCGGGGTCCTGAGGTGCCGCCCGGACGTGGCGGTGCACCAGCCGCAGGCGGGCGGGGGGCCGGACGCTCGACGGGTTGCGCCGAGGAGAACGGGTTGTTGCCGACCTTGGGTGTGCGCGGGCCGGGCCGGGGACCACCGGGGGTGGGACCGGGACGGGCGCCTGGCGCGGGGGCCGCAGGTGCGGCGGGTGCTGCCGCAGCCGGAGCTGCCGGGGCGGGCGGAGCAGCGGCGGCGGGAGCCGGGGCGGCCGGAGCCGGACGCGGCGCAGCGGGTGCCGGAGCAGCCGGAGCGGGGGCCGGGGCGGCGGGGGCCGGTGCGGGCGCGGCGGCCTTCACCGGAACGCCGGGCTTGGGGCCGGTCGACGCCGGTGCCGCGGGGCCCGGGGTGGCTGCTGCGGGTTTGGGGGCGGGAGCCGGAGCGGCTGCGCCGTTACCTGCCGAGCCGTTGCTCTTGGGGGCCGGCTTGTTGCCGAGCGCTTCCCGCAACCGGCGCGCGACGGGCGCTTCGACGGTCGATGATGCTGATTTTACGAATTCGCCCTGTTCACTAAGTCGGGCGAGTACTTCCTTGCTGGTGACACCGAGCTCTTTAGCCAACTCGTGCACGCGGGCCTTGCCTGCCACTACAACTCCTGTCTAGGAGGCGACAGCAGTGGGCCGCGCCTCGGGTTTAGCTATGACGCATGGTCATCGAGACTTCACGGTGTGCTCATGTTCTTCGCTACCTGTTCTGTTGCCGGGATGGTCGAGCGCGTTCCAATGCTCTTCCACCGCGGAGGTGTCCGGTGAACCGGTGATACGCAACGCGCGTGCTAACGCTCGCCGCCGGATCGCTGCCTGTAGGCACTGCGGTTCAGGATGCAGCCACGCACCCCGACCCGGAAGGTTACCGGCCATGTCAACGATCGCGGCGAATTCGCCGTTCCCGTCCGACACCGCCACTATCCGAAGCAGTTCGACGGCCAACTCTCGCTTCCGGCATCCCACACATGTCCGCACTGGTCCTTCTGTGCGGCGGTGCTTCCACATGTGAGTGTCCGGAGTCTCGCGCTGGATCACGGTTCAGTCTACCGTCAACGGTCGGCCATTCCGAACCACCCGCCGGACGGCTCCCGTCAGCTAACGATCCTGACCCGCGGCCTGCGGTGCGCCCGCAGCGGTCTGCTTCTCCGGCTCGGGGGCCAGATCACTGCGGATGTCGATCCGCCAGCCCGTCAGCCGGGCCGCCAACCGGGCGTTCTGACCTTCTTTGCCGATCGCCAGCGACAACTGGAAATCGGGCACCACGACGCGCGCTGAGCGGGTGTTCGCGTCGATGACGGTCACCGAGACCACCTTGGCGGGCGACAGTGCGTTCGCGACGAAGGTGGCCGGGTCCGGGTCGAAGTCGATGATGTCGATCTTTTCGCCGGACAGTTCGCTCATCACGTTGCGCACCCGCTGGCCCATCGGACCGATGCAGGCGCCTTTGGCGTTCAGGCCGGAGACCTTGGATGCCACCGCGATCTTGGAGCGGTGCCCGGCCTCGCGGGCCACGGCGACGATCTCGACGGATCCGTCGGCGATCTCCGGCACCTCCAGCGAGAACAGTTTGCGGACCAGATTGGGGTGGGTACGCGACAGCCTGATCTTGGGCTCCCGCGCGCCCCGGGTCACGCCGAGTACGAAGCAGCGCAGCCGGTCGCCGTGCTCGTAGCTCTCGCCGGGCACCTGCTCGGACGACGGGATCACGCCCTCGGAGAATTTGGTGTCGCTACCCATCCGCAGCACCACTTCGCCCAGGGCGTTGGCCCGGCTGTCGCGCTGGATGATGCCTGCGACGATATCGCCTTCCCTGGCCGCGAACTCGCCGTAGACCTTCTCGTTCTCGGCGTCCCGGAAGCGCTGCAGCATCACCTGCCGGGCGGTGGTTGCCGCGACGCGGCCGAAACCCTCTGGGGTGTCGTCCCATTCGCTGATCACCTGACCGTCGGCGTCGACTTCACGCGCCATCACCTTGACATCGCCGGTCTTGCGATCGATGTCGATGGTGGCGTCGGCCTGATGGCCCGCGGTGTGCCGGTATGCCGTCAGCAGAGCCGTTTTGATGGTGTCGAGCAGTTCGCCCGCCGCAATACCGCGATCTACTTCGATCGCGTGCAGCGCCGCCATATCGATGTTCATGTTCCGGCCTCCGTTATCAGCTCTATCTCACGCTGGTTGGGCGGCGAAAACTCCACCTGCACAACAGCTTTGGTGATATCGGCAAACGCCAACTCACGCATTGTCAATTTTGACTTCTTGGGTTCGCGCATCACCAGGGTCAGCACCCCGTCGCTCAGGCCGGCTATCCGGCCGGTGATCTGCGTACCGTCGGTGAGATCCAGCTCCACCAGACGGGTGCGGTTGCGCAGAAAATGCTTTTCCGTGGTCAGCGGGCGTTCCACACCGGGCGAGCCGACCTCCAGGACGTACTCTTCGTCGGCGTCCGGCACGGTGTCCAACAGCTCCGAGGCCACGCGGGACAACTCGGCGATGCCGTCCAGATCCAGCGGAATGTCCCCGTCGACCACGATGGCGATCCGAGGCGGGCGCGTGGCGGCCTCGATGGTGACGTCTTCGATTTCGTAACCTGCGCGGACGAACTCAGCAGCGAGTAGCTCTGTCACCTGCGACGGTGAGGGCAGTCCCCTGGACCGCTCAGTCACGGCGAGCTCCTCATCTTGAGTTGTCCTATCAGATAACGCCGCGCCTGCGCCGCGGCCAGCCATCCACGATACGCCAGGAAAATCGTCGGCAATTGCAAACGAAGTGGGCCAACGGAAGCATCCAGACTGCAATGGCAGGATGTTTGACGTGCACAGCGCCTCCCCTGCCGTCGGCCGGGCCATCCCCAGGCGCAACGTGCTGATGGGCGCCGCGGGAATCCTCGGGCTGGCCCTGCTCGCCGAAGTGGCGTCCGCCTGCGCCTCGGATGCACCGCCGCCGCCGGTCGACCCGCTGCTGGCCCAGGCCGATGCCGCGAACGCCGACAGCGAACTGGCTCGGGCCGCGGCCACCGCAGCGCCACCCGCGCTGGTGCCCGCCCTGACCCAGGTGGTCTCCGAACGCGCCCAGCATGCGCGCGCTCTGACCGAGGAGGTCGCCAGGCTGGCGGGCGGTCCTGCGCCGACCACCGACGCCACGTCGACCACCAGCGCGGCCCCCACCACCTCGGCCGCCGCGACACCGCCGCCCTCGGTCAACGATGTCGTGGCGGCGCTGAAGAAATCCGCAGACAGCGCCACCGCGCTGGCGACCACACTGACCGGTTACCGCGCCGGGCTGCTCGGCTCGATCGCCGCCTCCTGCACGACGGCCTACGTCGTCGGCCTGCCCCTCCCCCAGCCGGCGCCATGACCTCAGCCGAACCTCAGCCGTCGCGCCCGTCGGACCCAGATGCCGCCGCGCTCTACGACGCCCTGGCCACCGAGCACGCCACCATCTACGGCTACGGCATCGTCTCGGCACACTCCACGCCCGACGTCAACGACCTTGTCGCACAAGCCCTCTCGCAGCACCGTAGCCAGCGGGAAGTCCTGATCACCATGCTGACGGCACGATCGGTCACCCCGGCGCTGGCCGCGGCCGGCTACCAGCTCCCGACGACGGTCAACGATCCGACGGAAGCGGCCACCCTGGCCGTCCAGATGGAGAACGACACCGCCGTGGCCTGGCGGGCGGTTCTCGAACAGGCCAAACCCGATCCGGGGGCCGACGGTGACCGCGCGTTCGCCGTGGCGGCGCTGACGCAGAGCGCCGTGCTGGCCGCCCGTTGGAAGCAGGTCCTCAAGGCGTGGCCGCTCACCCAGGCGTTCCCCGGCGGCAACGAGTAACTAGCCCACCAGGGCGGCGAGCTCCGTATCGGCCGACGCGATGGGCAGCTCCTGGGTCTCACCGGTGAACCGGTTGCGCAGTTCGACCACGCCGTCCGCCCAGCTGCGGCCGATCACCACGATCCACGGCACGCCGATCAGTTCGGAGTCCTTGAACTTGATGCCCGGCGACGCCTTGCGGTCATCGAGCAGCACGTCGACGCCGAGCCGGTCCAGGTTCGCCGCCAACTCCTCCGCGCCGGTTCGGGCGTCGGCATCCTTGTTGGCGATCACCAGGTGCACATCGAACGGTGACACCGAGGCAGGCCAGCGCAGACCGAGCTCGTCGTGCTGCTGTTCGGCGATCACTGCGACCAGTCGGGACACCCCGATGCCGTAGGAGCCCATGGTGAGCCGGACCGGCTTGCCGTCTTCGCCGAGTACATCGGCGGTGAAGGCATCGGTGTATTTGCGGCCCAGCTGGAAGATGTGGCCGATCTCGATGCCGCGTGCCGACACCAGCGGACCCGCGCCGTCCGGCGAGAGATCGCCGTCACGGACCTGGGCCGCCTCGATTGTGCCGTCGGCGACGAAATCACGACCGGCCACCAAGCCCACCACATGCCGGTGGTGTTCATCGGCACCGGTGATCCACGCCGTGCCATCCACCACGCGCGGATCGACAAGGTAACGAATTCCGTTGTCCAGCAATGCTTTCGGACCCACATAACCCTTGACCAGAAACGGGTTCTTGGCGAAATCGGCGTCACCCAGCAGCACGTATTCGGCGGGGTCGAGTGCTGCGCCCAGCCGTTTCTCGTCGACCTCGCGGTCCCCGGGAACGCCGATCGCCAGCAACTCCCACTCCCCGCCGGGCATGCGGGTCTTGAGCAGCACGTTCTTCAGCGTGTCGGCGGCGGTGACCTCCCGGCCGGCGAACTGAGGCAGCTCAGCACTGTTGGCCCAGTCGACGAGCGTCGCGATGGTGG
Organism: Mycobacterium sp.; assembly: GCA_040511255.1. Lineage (GTDB taxonomy): Bacteria > Actinomycetota > Actinomycetes > Mycobacteriales > Mycobacteriaceae > Mycobacterium. The sequence continues at coordinate 5,914 of JBEVHL010000415.1, forward strand.
GCGCGTCCGGAGTCTCATGAACGACGGCAGCAGGCAGCCCGTCGATGGGCACCGACGCCGGGACCTGGGTGATCACGGCTTCCACGTTGGCTGCGTAACCCGATTCCAGGCAACGCACGTAGGTGTCCTCACCGACTTCGCTCTCGGCCAGGAACTCCTCGGAGGCACTACCGCCCATGGCGCCGGACACCGCCGAGACGATGACGTACTTGACGTCGAGGCGGCTGAAAATCTGTTGATAGGCCTCCCGATGCGCGTGGTAGGCGTTCTTGAGACCGTCGTCGTCGACGTCGAAGGAGTAGGAGTCCTTCATCAGGAACTCGCGACCGCGCAAGATGCCGGCGCGGGGCCGGGCCTCGTCGCGGTACTTGTTCTGGATTTGGTAGAGGATCACCGGAAAGTCTTTGTACGAGCTGTATTCACCCTTGACCGTCAGCGTGAACATCTCTTCGTGGGTGGGTGCGAGGAGGTAGTCGTTGCGCCTGCGGTCTTGGAGCCGGAACAGGTTGGGGCCGTATTCGGTCCAGCGGTTGGTGGTCTCGTATGGCGCGCGGGGCAGCAGCGCCGGGAACAGGATCTCCTGGCCGCCGATCTGGGCCATCTCGTCGCGCACGATGCCTTCGATCTTGCGCAGCACCCGCAGACCCAGCGGCAACCAGCTGTACAGACCCGGGCCAACTGGGCGGACATAGCCGGCCCGGATCAGCAGCTTATGGCTGGGGACCTCGGCATCGGCCGGGTCGTCACGGAGGGTGCGGAGAAACAGCTGGGACATGCGGGTGATCACAGCGGGAAAGCCTAGCGGGAAGTCAGTCGCGGGCTTGCCAGGTGCAGATGCAGGCCTCATTCCCTTCTGGGTCGGCCAGCACCCAGAATGCGGGCGCTCGGGCATCGCTGAGCAGCACGCCGCCCGCGGCCAGCGTCGCTTCGAGCCGGGCGGCGGCGGCATCGTGCGGGACGCCGATATCGAAGTGGATGCGATTGCGCTGCGGCCTCGGCGCATCCATCTGCTGGAACCAGATCGTCGGTCCGAGGTGCAGCGGATCCACCAGCGCCGGCCCGTCATCGAGGCGGCCGGCCCCGTCGACATAACCGGTGACCGCGGCCCAGAACGGCCGGATGGCTGCGATATCGAGCGCGTCGATCGCGATCTCCAGCTCTTGCACCACGACATCATCTGCGGACTCCGGCACCGTTGGGAATCCTTGCGCCGCAAGTGCTTCCGTGATCTGACTGGCGATCCGCAGGTCCCGGACGGTGGTGGCCCCCGTGCGCGAGTCCATCAGTCGCAGCACCGCGCGGCCTGCCCGCAGATCGATGTCGAGGTGTCCGTCGCCGTCGTCGCCTGCCGCCGATGCTGCGACCGACGCGACCGCTGCCGCGGTGGCCAGTGACGGAACAGGAACGTAGGTCTGCACCGCGCCCAGGATCAGCCGCCAACCGATATCGGCGATCGCATCGGAGATCTCCTGACTGGTGGGCGTCGCGTCGTCATCCATCCGGTCAGCCTAGTTAGAGCTCCCCGGCTTCGACGGCTTCCCTGGTGTGTTGCGCGCGGGCGATGTCCCGCGCCGAGAAGCCGATCCAGAACGCGGCGACGCCGACCGCGATGGCGATGCCCGCGACCCACAAGAGCGAATACGTGTAGCCGTGGCCGAGCGCGTCGAGTTGGGTCGACGTCATGTCCTTGACCGGGCCGGTGGTGCCGCCCAGATAGAGCGTCCGCGAGGTCTGCACGGCCTGGATGGCCACCAGCACCATCGGCCCGCCGAGGTTCTGCACCATCAGCGTGATCGCCGATACCGGCCCGATCTCCCGCGGGCCCACCCCGGCCACCGCGCACAGCGGCAGGATCACCGAGATGATGCCGATCCCGAAGCCGCCGATCAGAATCAACGCCACCAGGCTGGGGAAGTAGGCGACCGAGCGTTCCAGCGTCGACCCGAACAGCATCGCGGCCAGTACGAACAGACCGCCGCCGATGATCAGCCAGCGCGGCGCCACCCGGGGGGCCAACTTGGCGGCCAGCACATTGCCCACTCCGACGCCGACGGCGAACGGGATGAAGCTGATCCCGGCGCGCAGCGCGGAATAGCCGAGGACGTCTTGGACCAGCAGGCCGACCATCACCGTCACCGTCAGCAGCACGCCGCCGCCGAGGAACAAGGAGATGAAGGTCATCACCCGGTTGCGGTTGTCGAACACCTCGAAGGGCACCAGCGGGTTCTCGGCGGTGCGCTCGACGATCAGGAACGAGATGAAAAACACCGCAGCCGCGACGCCCGCGCCGATCACCCACGGGTCCACCCAGCCACGGGGTGGGCCCTGGGTGAAGACCAGGACGGCGGCCGTGCAGGCCAGGGTGGCCAGCGCTGCGCCGGTGATATCGAGTTTGAGCCGTTCGTGGCGGGTTTCCGAGAGGCGGTACACCGCGATGGTGATGATGACGATGCCGATGGGCACATTGATCAGGAAGGCCAGCCGCCAGGAGATCACCGTCAGCGCGCCGCCGAGGACCAGCCCGAGCACCGAGCCGATGGCCTGCATTCCGGCCGACACCGCCATCGCCTGGTTGCGGGCATGCCCGACGGCGTAGGTGGTGGCGATCAGCGCCAGCCCGGTCGGCGCGGCGACGGCCGCACCTACGCCCTGCAGCGCGCGGGCGGCGACCAGGGTGTATTCCTCGGTGGCCAACCCACACACCAGGGACGCGAGCGTGAACACCCCCACACCGGAGATGAAAGCCCGTTTGTGGCCGATCGCGTCGCCGACCCGGCCGCCGAGCAGCAACAGGCCGCCGAACGCCAGCACGTACGCGGTGATGACCCAGCTCTTGCCGGCATCGGACAGGTTCAGCTCGGCCTGCATCCGGGGCAGCGCGACGATGACGATCGTGCCGTCCAGCGTCGACATCAACTGCATGCCGGTGATCGCGAGGATGGCGATGCCGGCGACGCTGCTGGAGAGTCGGGTGACCGCACCCTCGCCGGCAGACATGGCTTGACCCTACCGAGCGGTCAGAAGTGGGTCGAACCCCGCAGGCTCGGCCTGGAACCCGGATCGGTCGACCCAGCCAAAAGTAGTATCGAAGTCAACAAAATCACCTACGGTTCTGATTAACCGCTGACCTCGCGCTCTGGCAGCCAAGACCCTAGGTAGTTGATGACCAAATCCGTCGTGACCGGCGTTCTGACCATTGCTGCCAGTGGACTCGGGCTTACCCTTGCCCTGGCCGCGGACCCGCCGGCCACCGAGGTGCGCCTGGTCTCGATCGACGCGCCGCTGCCGGCCGCGCTGCTGTGCTGGCCGGGACTGCCCTGCGGGGACCCCGGTCTGACCGTCACCGCTGCACCTGACGACACCCTCAACACCCTGCTGCTGGCCGTCACCTTCGGCAGTATCGGCAACGGCATCGACGCGGCCATCCCTGGCGGCAGCGGCACCAACGCAGGGTGGCTGATCGGCAATGGCGGCAACGGCGCGGCCGGTGCAACAGGTCAGAACGGCGGCAACGGCGGCAGTGGCGGACTGCTGTTCGGCAACGGCGGCGCAGGCGGTAACGGTGGCGCGGGGCTCGACGGCACGGTCGGGCCCGACGGCACCTCCATCGATCCGAACGGGGCCGGCGGCACTGACGCCAGCAGCGCAGGCAACGGTGGCGCTGGCGGCAAAGCGGGCCTGCTGATCGGAAACGGCGGCGCAGGCGGCTCCGGCGGTGTCGGCGGCGCGGGGGGTAACGGCGGCGCAGGGGCGAACAACAGCCCATTCGGCGTCATCCCGAACGGCGGCGCAGGTGGGCAGGGTGGGCAAGGTGGCACCGGCGGCCACGGCGGAACAGGCGGGCTGTTGGGTGTCGTCGGCCTAGAGGGCGACGGAGGCGCGGGCGGCAGCGGCGGAGCGGGCGGCAGCGGTGGCGCCAGCTCCACCTTTTCGGCTGCGGGCAACGGCGGCGTCGGGGGTCGCGGCGGCAACGGTGGCACGGGCGCAAACCGAGGTGGTGATGGCGGTGCGGCAGGTGCGGGTGGCGCAGGTGGCCAGGGCGTTACCGTTGCCGGTTCGGGCGGCGCCGGAGGCGTCGGGGGTGACGGCGGCAAGGGCACTACCGGGGGTCGCGGTGGCGCCGGCGGAAAAGGCGGAGACGGTGGCACCGGTCGGCGCGCGGACGGCGCGGGCGGTGGCGGCGGAGCCGGTGGCGTGGGTTCGGTCGCCGCGCCTGGGGGCAGGGGCGGCGCCGGCGGAAACGCCGGGGCCACCAGTGTGGGTGGATTCGGCGGCAGCGGCGGCAACGGCAACGCCGGCGCCACTTCAGGCAGCCCGGGCTATCCCAACAACGGCGCTACCGGCGGAGCCGGCGGTGCCCCCGGTCCCGCGGCGGACTGACTGGCACCCTCGCCACCCGGACCAGCTCG
>JBEVHL010000416.1:0-6762 GCA_040511255.1 Mycobacterium sp.
CCGGGCACGTCGACTTCACCTACGAGGTCTCCCGGGCCCTGGAGGCCTGCGAGGGGGCCGTGCTGCTGGTCGACGCGGCGCAGGGCATCGAGGCGCAGACGCTGGCCAACCTGTATCTGGCGTTGGATCGCGGCCTGACGATCATCCCGGTGCTGAACAAGATCGACCTACCTGCCGCTGATCCCGACCGGTACGCCGGTGAGATCGCCCACATCATCGGCTGCGAGCCTGACGAGGTGCTGCGCGTCTCGGGCAAGACCGGTGTCGGTGTGCGCGAACTGCTCGACGAAGTGGTCCGCCTGGTGCCCGCACCAGTCGGCGACGCCGACGGCCCGCCACGGGCGATGATCTTCGACTCCGTCTACGACATCTACCGCGGCGTGGTCACCTACGTCCGGGTGATGGACGGCAAGCTCATCCCGCGCGAGAAGATCAAGATGATGTCCACCGGCAGCACCCACGAGCTGCTCGAGGTCGGCATCGTCTCACCCGAACCGAAGGCCACCGAAGGCCTGGGCGTGGGCGAGGTGGGTTATCTGATCACCGGGGTGAAAGACGTCCGGCAGTCCAAGGTCGGTGACACGGTGACCTCGGCGCGCAAGGGCGCCACCGAACCGCTGACCGGCTACCGCGAGCCCCGGCCGATGGTCTACTCCGGGCTCTACCCGGTGGATGCCTCGGACTATCCGAACCTGCGCGACGCGCTGGAGCGCCTGCAGCTCAACGACGCGGCCCTGACGTGGGAGCCGGAAACCTCGGTGGCTCTCGGCTTCGGGTTCCGCTGCGGCTTCCTGGGTCTGCTGCACATGGAGATCACCAGGGAACGGCTTGAGCGCGAATTCGATCTGGACCTGATCTCGACCGCGCCCAACGTGGTCTACCGGGTGGTGCTGGAAGGCAAGGCGGGTGTCGACGCCGAAGCCCAGGCGCTGACCGTGACCAACCCGTCGGACTGGCCGGAGGGCAAGATCCGTGCGGTCTACGAACCGATGGTGAAGTGCACGGTCATTTCGCCGAGCGAATTCATCGGCACCATCATGGAGCTCTGCCAGTCCCGCCGAGGCGAACTCGGCGGCATGGACTACCTGTCGCCCGAGCGGGTGGAGCTGCGGTACACGATGCCGATGGGCGAGATCATCTTCGACTTCTTCGACATCTTGAAGTCCCGCACCCGCGGCTACGCCAGCCTGGACTACGAGGAGTCAGGTGAGCAGGAAGCCGATCTGGTCAAGGTCGACATCCTGCTGCAGGGCGAAGCCGTCGATGCGTTCAGCGCCATCGTGCACAAGGACTCCGCGCCCGGCTACGGCAACAAGATGACCACCAAGCTGAAAGAACTGATCCCGCGCCAGCAGTTCGAGGTGCCGATCCAGGCCGCGATTGGCGCGAAAATTATTGCGCGAGAGAACATCCGGGCGTTGCGCAAGGACGTGCTGTCCAAATGCTATGGCGGTGACATCACCCGCAAGCGCAAACTGCTGGAGAAGCAGAAGGAAGGCAAGAAGCGGATGAAGACCATCGGCCGGGTCGAAGTGCCACAGGAGGCGTTCGTCGCGGCATTGTCCACCGACTCCGCCGATGCCAAGGGCGCCAAGAAATAACATGCGGCTGACCCGGCTGGTGTGCGGCTTGTGCGCGATGGTCGTCATCGCCGCCGGCTGTGTGAACACCACCGGTGGCACCGCCAAGCCCGTCGGCGCCGGTCCCGGTACCTCGGCCGCGCCGACGAAGCCGACCAATCCGGGGGATCCCGACAGCCCGCTGGAACGCTTCCTGCTCAGCGTGGACGACATCAACACCGTGATGGGCACCAACGACATCGAGCTGGCGGGTTCGGCCAACGATTTGTCCGATCACCGCAATGACATCTCGGACCCGCAGTGCCTCGGCGCGTTGTACAACGCGGAGGAGGCGGTATATGAAAAGGCCGGCTGGACCGATGTCGTCGATCAGGTGCTGACCGAACCCGAGGACGACAGCAGCCACTGGGTGGAACAGACGGTGGTCCAGTTCCCGTCGGCCGAAGCCGCGCAGGACTTCTTCGACTCGTCATTCACGCAGTGGACGGACTGCATCGGCAAGACCGTCATGGTCGATGACGGCGACTACGAGTTCAACTGGCAGTTCGAAGGCATCTCCAGTGTGGACGGCACCATCAGCCAGACTGCCCGGCAGATCGACAGCGACGGCTGGGCCTGCCAGCATGCGCTGGGCGCGGTCAAGTCCTACATCCTGGAGACGTCCGTATGCGGGCTGGCGCTCAAAGATGAGGCGGTCAGCATCGTCGATCGGCTCGCCGCCAACGTCAAGTAACCAGTTGCACGCAGCCTGATTCTAAAGATCTGGCCTGCTCGGCCCGGTTCGGACCGCGGCGTCCGGCGGGCCGCACACCCGACCGCCCTAGCCTGGCAGGGCTGGCCACCCGTCGGTAATGCGATCTCCATTCCCGCACAGCAGCTCTGACACACCTGACCGACTAGGACCTCCATGCCTGCACCTGCCAAGAATCGTCCGCTCTATTTCTCTGCGTTCGTGATGAACACCACGTCGCACGTCATCCACGGACTGTGGCGTGATCCGGCGGCGGCCAATCACGAGATCAACTCACTGACGCACTGGGTGGACCTGGCGCGCTACCTCGACGGTGCCGGCTTCGACCTGATGTTCTTCGCCGATGTCATCGGGCTGCGCTCCCCGTGGAACGGTTCCTATGAACTGGTGGCCCGCGAGGGAATGCAGATCCCGACCAACGACCCCTCGGTGCTGATCTCCGCGTTGGCCACCGCGACGACGAATCTCGGTCTGGTATATACGAGTTCGATCGTGCAGAGCCAGCCGTTCGACTTCGCCCGCCGAGTCTCGACGCTCGATCACTACACCGGTGGACGGGTCGGCTGGAACATCGTCACCAGCTTCTCCGACAACACGTACCGAAACTTCGGTCACGACAAGCTCATCGAGCACGACCTGCGGTACAAGATTGCCGACGAGTACGTCGACGTGCTGTACAAGCTGTGGGAGGGCTCCTGGGACGAGGACGCCCTGCGCGCGGACAAGGCGGCCGGGGTACACGCCGACGCCAGCAAGATCCACAAGATCAACCACGTCGGCGAATATTTCTCCGTCGAGGGGCCGCACTTCACCACGCCGTCTCCGCAACGGGTCCCCCTGCTGTTCCAGGCGGGCTCTTCACCGGTGGGCCAAGCCTTTTCGGCGCGCAACGCCGAGGGAGTGTTCATCTCCAGCCCGGACCCCGAGTCGGCCCGCGGCCTGATCAACGAGACCCGCGAACTGGCGGCCGGTTACGGGCGCGACCCGTATGACGTGAAGTTCTTCCAGGGCCTGTCGCTGGTGGTCGGGCAGACCTCCGAGGAGGCCAGGGAAAAAGAAGCCCAGATCGAGGAGCTGTCGAGCATCGAGGGCGTGCTGTGCCACATCCTCGGTGATGCGGGTATCGACGCGGGCGCGCTGCCGTTGGACACCCCGGTTTCGCAACTCGGCGAATTCCGCGGGGTGCAGGGCTGGTTGCGCTCGGCCGAGGATGCGGCCGCCGGCGCGGAGCCCACCATCGCCGACCTGGGTCGGGCGTTCGAGCGCAGCAGTCGCATCGTCGGGTCGCCGGAGGAGATCGCCGACAAGCTGGAGCAGTGGCGCGACGCAGGCATCGACGGCGTGAACGTGTTCCACGCTGTCCGACCGGGCACGTTCGAGGACATCGCGGAATTGCTGTTCCCCGAACTGCGCAAGCGTGGTCTGCTCAGCTCGGACAAGTCAGGGACGTTGCGGCACAAGCTGTCCGGCGGTGGTCCCGACCGGCTGCCCGACACCCATCCGGCGGCCAAATACCGCGGCGCGTTCACCGACAACTCGCTGGCCGACAAGGTCGCCGAGCCGCTGACGCTGCCTGCGAAGGTGTGATGACGACCCGCGAACAGACCGTGCCGGTGCTGAGCTCCGTCGACGAGGCTCTGGCGACGGCGCGCGGCGTCGCCGCTGACATCGCGGTCGGTGCCGTCGAGCGGGAACTGACCGGACAATGGCCCGAGCAGGAGCTGCGCCTGGTGGCTGAATCCGGTCTGCTCGGCATCCTGGTGCCCACCGAATTCGGCGGACCCGGGTTGCCGCTGTCCACCCCGGTGGAGGTGCTGCGTATCCTGTCGATCGCGGATTCCGCAGTGGGACAACTGTTGTTGGCCCATTACGTGCTGACCGCCGTGCTGCGGGGACGAGGTTCCGACAGTCCGGCGCCGCAGCTCTACCGAGACGTGCTCGCCGGTGCCCAACTGGGCAACGCCACCGTGGAACGCGGCACCAGGACCAGCGCCGAGCGGCGCACCACGGTCACCCGCGGCCCCGACGGTAACTGGGTGCTGACCGGCCAGAAGTTCTACGCCACGGGCTCATTGGGGGCGACCTGGATTGCGGTGGCGGCCCGCATCGAAGGCACCGAACCCGCCCACGGCGCAACGGCATTCGTCACCCCCGCCGATGCAGGGGTGACCCTGAACCTGGACAAGTGGTCAGCCTTCGGTCAGCGCGGCACCGCCAGCGGCGAAGTCCTTCTCGACCAGGTTGCCGTCGGCGACGCGTTCGTGGTCGACGAGGGACCAGACCTGGACCCGGCCACCGCCCCACCGACGGTTCTCGGTGCCTACGACCAGGCTCTGCACGCCGCCATCGACATCGGCATCGCCAGGGCCGCACTGGAAGACGGCGCGCGCTTCGTCACCACGCTCAGCCGGCCCTGGTTCGAGGCCGACGTCGACTCCGCCGCAGAAGAACCCCACGTGGTGCGTAGGTTCGGTGAGCTGACCGCCCGGCTCTATGCGCTGGAGGCGCTGCTGGCCCATGGCAGCAGGCTCGTCGACCAGGCACTGGCCGCACCCACCTTGACCTACGAGGCCGCCGCGGAGGCGTCGCTGCAAGTGGCGGCCGCGAAGGCGCTGGCGCAGGAATTCGCGGTGGAGATCGCCAGCGGCATCTTCGAACTGGCGGGTACCTCGGCGACCGACGGCAAGTACGCCCTCGACCGGCACTGGCGCAACGTCCGGGTGCATTCGCTGCACGATCCCGCCCGCTGGAAGTACGTCCACCTCGGCAACTACACCCTCAACGCCACTCTGCCCCCGCGGCGCGGGCTGCTGCTGTAGGTCGCTATCCGGTCGGCTCGTCCGTCGTGACCCAGGCGTTGACGCCGCCGGTCACCCGCTCTGCCGGGTACCCAGCCCGTTGGCAGGCCGCGATGACGGTATCGGGTGAGCCGGCGGCGAACACGCCGTAGAGCACTTCATCCGACGGAGCGGCCACCGTGACCACCAGCCGCACCGTCGACCCCTCATCGCGAAGTGCCCCGGCGGCGGCATCGAGTTTGGCTATGGTCTCGCCGAGGGGCGCCGCCGCGAGCTGAGGCCGGTACCACTCCACGAGGTAGCACGGCTGATGCGAAACCGGGCTAGACACGACTCCGAAGCTACGGCCTGACCGACCTTCGACGAATCAGGGTTTCCCCTATTCCTGCGCCGCTTCGGTGGGCGTGTTCAGCGAGTTGGCCAGCTGGGCCCGAGACCGGATCCCCAGTTTGCGGTAGGTGCGGGTGAGGTTGACCTCGACCGTCTTCGGGCTGATGAACAGCGCCGCGCCGATATCGGTGTTGGTCATCCCGGCCGCCGCCAGTTCGGCGACCTGCTGTTCTGACGGAGTCAGCCCAGCTCCCTGGCGGGTCACCTTGACGCGCGCCAGTTCAGCGCGCGCTCGCTCGGCCCACAGCGGGGTGCCGAGTTCGTCGAAGGCGGCCAGCGCTTCCGCCAAGGTGGCAGCGGCGACGTCCTTCTGCCGCTGACGGCGCTGCAGTTGGCCCAGCAGCAGCTGAGTGCGCGCCCGCTCGAACGGCATCGGTAGGCGCTGATGTGCCACCATGGCCCGCTCGGCCGTCGCCACCGCCGAGTCGAGATCGCCACGGGCGGAGCTCCACAGAGCACGGCAGCGCGCCCCCACCGCCAACATCCACGGTCGATCCAGCCGGGCGCCGTTGTCCTCCAACGCGGCGATCAGCGGCTCGGCATCGGTGCTGCGTCCCACCGCGATCAGTGCCTCGACGGCGTCGGGCAGATATCCACCGACCATGATCTCGGTGCTGTGCACAGGGTCGAAATCCGCCAGCAGCGGCTGGAGAACGGTCAGCGCCGCGCTGTGGTTGCCCAGCGACACCTCGAGAAAACCCAGGCTCATGGTGGGCGCAATCGCCAAGAAGTCGCCACCGCCGCGGCGGGCATCGTCGATCGCCCGGCCCGCGGTGCGGCGCGCGTCCTCCTCACGACCAGCGAAGGCGGCGACCAGGCTCTGCAGCATCGAGGCGATGACGACCACCTGATGGCCGCCGATCTGCACGGCGCGTTGCATGGTCTCGTCAGCAGCGCGGGCGGCCTCGCGGTATCGGCCCAGCCAGATGTCGTTCAGGGTCGCATAGTGTGCGACCCAGTTCATTTCGATCTCCGCGCCGCGCTCCTCGCACTGTTGTCGCAGGGCCGCGAACTTGCGCTCAGCCTCTTCGAGTCGGCCGGTCCAGGAACAGATCACCGCGTCGATGGCGCGGGCCCGGTAGGTGACGTGCGCTCCGCTGTCGGGATCCTCAAGCTCGATCGCGGTGTCCAGCGACCGCTGGTCGACGCCGAGGCCGTACATGAAGCTGACGTTGACCCACATGGTCAGTGCATGACTGCGCAGTGCGGGAACATTCAGCTCGTCGGCGCAGGCGACAGCTTC
>JBEVHL010000417.1:0-10081 GCA_040511255.1 Mycobacterium sp.
GGGTGGTCGGCGACGTCCGGGGCAAGACCTGCATCCTGACCGACGACATGATCGACACCGGCGGCACCATCGCGGGCGCGGTCAAGTTGCTCAAGGAGGACGGCGCCAAGGACGTCATCATCGCCGCCACCCACGGTGTGCTGTCCGATCCCGCGCCACAGCGCCTGGCCGACTCCGGCGCGCTCGAGGTGATCGTGACCAACACCCTGCCCATCGGCGAGGACAAGATGTTCCCGCAGCTCACCGTGCTGTCCATCGCCCCGCTGCTGGCCAGCACCATCAAGGCGGTATTCGAGAACGGTTCGGTGACAGGACTTTTCGACGGGTCCGCGTAAATGGCTGTCACGATCTACCACAACCCCCGTTGCTCGACTTCGCGCAAGACGCTGGATCTGTTGCGCGACAACGGGATCGAGCCGACGGTTGCGCAGTACCTGAAGACACCGCCGAGCCGGGCCGAGCTCGCAACGATGATTGCCGACGCCGGTATCGCCGTCCGCACCGCGGTCCGCAAAGGGGAATCGCTGTACGGCGAGCTGAATCTCGCCGACGCCAGTGACGACGAGTTGCTCGACGCGATGGCCGCCCACCCGATCCTGATCGAGCGACCGTTCGTGGTCACCGCGAAGGGCACCCGACTGGCCCGTCCGATCGATTCGGTCCGCGAGATTCTGTGATCGGCCGCCGTCACGCGGCCGCCGTGCTCGTCGCGGCGTTGACGCTGACCGCATGTGGCGCGAAAACCCCTGATTACCAGTCGATCTGGAGCTCCAGCAGCACCGCATCGAGCACGGCCGCGCCGACGTCCACTGAGCAACCGGTGCCGTTCTCGGACTTCCTGGAACGCCTCGGCGTGACCGGTGAGCCGCTGGCACCGGACAAGCTGCCGGATGTGACGGTGACGCTGCCGCGGCCGAAGGGCTGGCAGCAGTACACCAATCCGAGCTCACAACCGGGGACCATCGTCCTCGCCAGGAACAACACCTTCCCGACCGCGATCCTGCTGGCGTTCAAACTGCACGGCAACTTCGACGTGGCTGATGCGATCAAGCACGCCAACGCCGATGCGGCGCTGTCGAAGAACTTCACCAAGCTCAACGAATCCTTCGCGGACTTCGGCGGCTTCCCGTCGGCGATGATCGAGGGCAGCTACGACAACACCACCGGCGAGCGCCTGCACAGCTACAACCGCGTGGTCATCCCGGTCACCAAGGCGCCGACGTTCAACCGCTATCTCATCCAGTTGACGGTGACCAGCAAGGCCGACCAGGCCGTGGCGGACGCCGACGATATCCAGGCCATCATCGACGGGTTCAACGTCACAGTTAAGTAGGGCACGATCCGGTTACGCTGAGGGCCATGAGCGACTGGACTGCCGCAGATCTTCCGTCGTTCGCCGGACGGACCGTCATCGTCACCGGCGCCAACAGTGGCCTCGGCGAGATCACCGCAGCCGAACTCGCGCGCGTCGGCGCCACCGTGATCCTCGCGGTCCGCAACACCGACAAGGGCGATGCCGCCGCCGCGAAGATGACCGGCGATGTGAGCGTCCGCAAGCTCGATCTCCAAGACCTCGCGTCGGTGCGGGAATTCGCCGACGGCATCGACTCCGTCGACGTCCTGGTCAACAACGCCGGCATCATGGCCGTGCCGTACGCACAGACCAAAGACGGTTTCGAAAGCCAGATCGGCACCAATCACCTCGGCCATTTCGCGCTGACGAACCAACTGCTGCCGAAGGTCACCGATCGGGTGGTGACGGTGTCGTCGATGATGCACCTGACCGGCTACATCAGCCTCAAGGACCTGAACTGGAAATCCCGGCCGTATTTCGCCTGGCCGGCCTACGGGCAGGCCAAACTGGCCAATCTGCTGTTCACCAGCGAGTTGCAGCGCCGCCTCGATCGGGCGGGCTCGCCGCTGCTGAGCCATGCCGCGCATCCGGGCTACTCCAGCACCAACCTGCAGGGCCAGAGCGGTAACCGCCTTGGCACGAAGGCGGCGTTGGCGGCCAACCGGCTGGTGGCTTCCGAGGCCGACTTCGGTGCCAGACAGACGCTCTACGCCGTCGCCGAGGACCTGCCGGGGAACAGTTTCATCGGGCCGCGGTACCTCATGCGTGGCCCGACGGGACGCGTCGGACGCAGCCCCCTGGCCCGCAACGCCGAGACGGCAGCCGCCCTGTGGGAGCTGTCCGAGCAGCTCACGGGGAGCGCGTTCCCGTTCTGAACGATTTCGTCTCGCCCACCCCCATGCGCTAATCTTGCCCAGCGTCACGGCGAGGGTGGCTTGACCACCGTTATCGACGGAGATCCCGCATTCTTTCGCGGTTGTCTGCTCTTGCTGTGCTCGGAACCCACACAGCAAGCACAGGAGCAGCAACATCATGGCAACCAAGACCCAGGCCCACGCCGAAAACAAGTTGACCGCCCTCGTCCGCGAGGTCACCGGCAAGGGCGCATCACGTCAGGCCCGCCGCGACGGCCAGGTTCCCGCAGTGCTCTACGGCCACGGCACCGATCCCCAGCACCTGCTGCTGCCGGCCCGTGAGTTCGCCGCCGTGCTGCGCAACAACGGCACCAACGCCGTGCTGACCCTGGACATCGCGGGCACCGAGGCGCTCGCGCTGCCCAAGGTGCTCGAAATCCACCCGATCCGCCGCAACATCCAGCACGTCGACCTGATCCTGGTCCGTCGGGGCGAGCGGGTCACCGTCGAGATCCAGGTGGTCGTCGAAGGTGAAGCCGGTCCGGACACCCTGGTCAACCAGGAATCCAGCACCATCGAGGTCGAGTCGGACGCCATGTCCATCCCCGAGAACCTGACGCTGTCGGTCGAGGGCACCCCGGCGGGCACGCAGTTCCTCGCTTCCCAGATTCCGCTGCCCGAGGGCGTCACCCTGGTCTCCGATCCGGAGCTGCTGGTCATCAACGTCACGGGTGCCCCGACCGCTGCCGACCTCGAGGCCGAAGGCGCGGGCGAGCTGATCGAGCCTGCCGCCCCGGCCGAGGGTGACGAGGCCGAGGGCGACGAGGCCGAGGCCGAGTAAGCACCGACCCCGAGTAAGCGCGCACTGTCGTGGCCGAACCTCTCCTGGTGGTCGGCCTGGGCAACCCCGGACCGAACTACGCCAAGACCCGGCACAACATCGGGTTCATGGTGGCCGACATCCTGGCCGCCCGGATGGGCTCGAACTTCAAGGTGCACAAGCGCTCTGGCGCCGAGGTCACCACCGGCCGGCTCGGCGGTCGGTCGGTGGTGCTGGCCAAGCCCCGGGTCTACATGAACGAGTCGGGGCGCCAGGTCGGTCCGCTGGCGAACTTCTACTCCGTGGCCCCGGGTGACGTGATCATCGTGCACGACGAGCTCGACATCGACTTCGGTCGGATCCGGCTCAAGCTCGGTGGTGGCGAGGGTGGCCACAACGGGTTGCGTTCGGTCGCGTCGTCATTGGGCACCAAGGACTTTCAGCGGGTGCGGATCGGCATCGGCCGTCCGCCGGGCCGCAAAGACCCGGCGGCCTACGTGCTGGAGAACTTCAACGCCGCCGAGCGCGACGAGGTGCCGACCATCTGCGAGCAGGCCGCCGACGCCACCGAACTGTTGGTGGAACTCGGGCTGGAGCCTGCGCAGAACACCGTGCACGCCTGGACCTAGCCGCGGCCGCTGATTCCGGAGTCGACCACCTTGACGGGCTTGTGTGGGAACCGTTTCTCGGCGTACTCCTTGGCCTTGGAGTTAGGTAGGACGTAGAGCGTTTCCTTCTTGTCCTGCAACGGTTTCAGCACCAGATCCATGAAGCCCTTGCGGTTGTCGAGATAGGGCTCGATGACGTCCTCACCCGCCGGGCAGACCGCCAGACAGTAGGCCGCTTTGTAGTTCGCCTTGAACGACAGGCTCTGCCACATCGACGCGTTCTCCGAATCGGTGACCCGGGACCGGAAATCGGCCGCGTCCGAGCTGTCGGCGATGGTCTGCGCCCAGTCGGTGAACCCGCCCATGAACTCGCGGTAGTTGTGTACCGAGCAGGCCACGAAGTCGAACGAGCCGTCCTTGCCGATGGCGCCGACCGGACACGCCGCGACGCAGAGCTTGCATTCCAGGCACGGCGAATAGTCCAGCGGCGCACCGTAACTGGAGATCGGCGCATCGACCACCACTGTCGCCAGCAGGATGAAGTTGCCGAACTTCGGGTGGATGACGTTGCGGTGGATGCCCATCACGCCCAGACCCGCGGCCACTGCCACCGGTTTGTGCGCAACCACCCAGATCCGGCCGGGGAACTTGTCCATCTCCATCGGAAATGTCGCCGACGGGTTCAACGACCGGTAGCCGAGATCCTGCAGGGTACGGGTGATCCGGTGCGCGGCCTCGTTGATGATCTCGCCGGTGCGGTGGAACTCCTGGTTGGCCACACTGCGCGCCGTCGAGCGCACGTTGTCCCGGTTCATCCGCACCACCAGCGAGATGAAGCTCTTACCGCCGGGCAGGGCCGCCTCGACGTGCTCAACCTCCGAGGCCAGGTCGGGGTTGTCGACGCTGGCGAAGGCGACGTCGTCCGCGCCTGCGGCCAGGCAGATCTCGCGGAGCCAGTCGGCGTCGATCACACCGGGCGGCGGCGTCGCGGCCCCGGCCCGGACCTTCTGCACCGTCGGGTGGGCGGCGAGCTTCGCGGGGAGCTTGGCGGTCATAGGCTGAATATAGCCAGCTATACCCAGACTGTCCACGTCAGGTAAAAAGTCCCCTCGGATGATGTACGCGCGCCTCGAATCGGCGTAGACCTGATAGATGGAGCAGAAACCACACCTGCGCCCATTCGGCGGCAGACGTACCTGGGGCTCGTTCGACGTCTATCCCAGCCGCTACGGCATCACCCGGTACCGGCTGGTGCTGTTTCCGCCCGGCATCTCTCCGGAGGAGCGGCGCCTGCTCCGGATCTGGCGCAGTTGGCCGGCGTGGGGAACGGTGCTGTTCCTGCTGACGCAGATCTGGCTGGCCCAAACCCTGACCACGGGCTGGGCGCTGACACTCGCGGCCGCCCTGTGGCTGGCCGCGGGCGCGACGGCAGGTGCGCTCGCCGGGGCCTCGCGGACCCGCGTCCGCACGCTCATCGCCCTGGCCATGACCGGCGCGCAAGACGAAGACCGACTGGCGTCGCTGCGCGCGCTGACCGCGGTGCTGCTGGACGCGGATGCGCGCCGGGCCGAGGGCACGCTGAGCGAGCCCGAACACGAGACCCTCTGCTGGCAGGTCTACGAACGCATGGCTTCGATCGACGATCCCGCCGTCAGATAGCGACTAGGTAACCAGCGCAACCGAATTGGCGCGACGGAGCTTGCCCGACGGTGTCTTCGGAATGGTGCCGGGGCCGAGCACGACCACGTTGCGCGGCCGGACGTCGACCTCGGCGACCACCTCGTGCGCCACCTGATGCTCGATGCGGCGGACTTCGGCGGGGTCCTTGTAGTTGTTCGACTCGACGGCGACGGCGAACGTCTCCCGGGAGTGCCCGGCGTCGAGGCGCACGGCGACGGCACAACCCGGTCGCACCCCCTCGACGCGGCCTGCGGCGCGCTCGATATCGGTCGGGTAGATGTTGCGGCCCGCCATGATGATGACGTCCTTCACCCGGCCGCACACCACGACGTGTCCGTTGTCCATCTGGTAGCCGAGGTCGCCGGTGTCATACCAGCCGTGCTCGTCCTGGGCCGGGATGAAGCCACCCATGGTGGTGTACCCCGGGGTGAGCGGCTCGCCGCGCAGCTCGATGACCCCGACCCCGCGGGCGGGCATCAGATTGCCGTGCTCGTCGACGATGCGGGCCTCGATGTCCTTGAGCAGCGGGCCCAGAGAGGCCAGCCGCCGGGTGTTGCCCTTCGACGACGGCACCGCCTGGCGCAGCGCGGCCAGCAGGTCGGCGTCGACCTCGTCGACCACCAGGCCGGCGCCGGTCTCCGAGAACGACACCGCCAGCGTCGTCTCGGCCATGCCGTAGGCAGGCAGGATCGCCTCGGCCTTGAGGCCGAACGGCTTACCGGCGTCGATGAGGTCCTCGACGTCGGCGGGCTCGACCGGCTCGGCGCCCGAGAGCGCGAACCGCAGCGTGGACAGGTCGTACTGCCCGGGCTTGGCCTGATTGCGCAGCCGCTTGGCGAACAACGCGTACGCGAAGTTGGGCGCCGCGGTCATGGTGCCCTTGTACTTGTCGATCAGCTTGGCCCACAGCAGGATGTCGCGCAGGAAGTCCATCGGCGTGACCTTTACCAGCTCGGCGCCGAAGTACATCGGCACGGTCAGGAAGCCGACCATGCCCATGTCGTGGAAGCACGGCAGCCAACTGACCATGACGTCGGTCTCTACGTCGTACTTGGCGCCGATGAACATCGCCTCGGCGTTGGAGTAGATGTTGCGGTGCGTGATGTGCACGGCTTTGGGCGAACCGGTGGAGCCGGACGTCAGCTGCATCAACGCCAGGTCGTCCTCGTCGGTTTCGACGGGGTCGATCGGCTCGGCGGCCAGCAGATCTGCGATGACCAGAACCGTGACGCCCTTTTCTTCCAGCACCGGGATGGCCACCAGGAACGGATCCGAGACGATGACGGCTTTGGCCTCGATCATGCTGACCACATTCATGGTGTCTTCGGCCCACATCACCAGGTCGGTACGCGGCGTCGGCTGGTGCAGCATGGTCAGGCTGGCACCGCGCATCCACAGGCCCTGCGCTGTCGGCGCGATCTCCACCGGGGCGCCGGCGAGGACGCCGACGGCGTCACCGGGTCCGACGCCCGCTGCGGCCAGGCCGCCCGCGATACGCCGGGCACGCTCATGCACTTCAGCCCAGGTCTGCCGAACGGGATCGGCCGGCTCGCCGGTCACCATGCCCTTCGTGCTGTTCCTGGCGCTGGCGTACATCTTCTCGGTGAACCTGCTCACCAGGACCTCCTCGGCTTCCGGAGCGACTTCAACGTCGGGTTGGCACCTAGCACATCGATACCTAGCTCATCCATGCTGCGCTTGGCAGCGGTGACGCCCAAGGAGGCGCGCACACACAATTGAGCAGCGGTTTGATCTCGGATTGGATATCTGGGAGTGGACAGAGAGGTAATGGACAGCAGCGCGTCGGTCGACCCGCCGAAACTGCCGGCGGGCGCCCAAGCGCTGTCGATTACCTGACCATTAGTCGTCACCGCGGATCATCTTAAACTCCTCTTAAGTAACTGCCAAACTTTGGTGCCGTTTTGGCAGTTGACGTGCTGTCCAGGCAGTCACGCCACCGGCGTCGGGACCACCCGGGCGCCGTGGACCGGCCCGCTGGCCACCCGCACGGTCCGGCAGACGCCCGCCCCGGCCAGCTCGGATCCGACGTCGACGGCCGCGGACGCGGTCGGGCACAGGAACGCACACGTCGGCCCCGACCCGGAGACGATGCCGGCCAGGGCGCCGGCCTCCACACCGGCCCGCAACGTCCGTCGTAGGTCCGGATCGATACTCACCGCGGCAGCCTGCAGTTCATTGCCCAGCAGCGGCGCCAGCTGCGCCGGATCGCCCGCGGCCAGCGCGGCCAGCACCGGCTCGGCAGCATCGAGGCGCGGCGGTTCGCCCACCGAGCGCAGCCGGTCGATCTCGGTGAACACCGCAGGCGTCGACAACCCGCGCCGGCCGAAGGCCAGCACCCAGTGGAAGGTGTTTCTGGCCAACACGGTGGCCAATTCCTCACCGCGACCGGTGCCCAGCGCGGTGCCGCCGTGCAGCGCGAACGGCACATCACTGCCCAGCCGAGAAGCCAGGGCGTGCAGATCCCGGCGCGGCACCCCGGTTTCCCACAGCGTGTTCAACGCGACCAGGACGGCGGCCGCGTCCGCGCTCCCGCCGGCCATGCCGCCGGCGACGGGGATGGCCTTCTCGATGGTGATGGAGACCTCAGGTGTGCGGCCGACATGCTCGGCCAGCAGCTCGGCGGCCTGCCAGGCCAGGTTGCGCTCGTCGACCGGGAGCACGTCGGCGCCCTCGCCGATGATGTCGAGTGAGATCACGTCGGCGGTGCGGACGGTGATCTCGTCGAACAGGGAAACCGCGTGAAAGATCGTCGTCAGTTCGTGATAGCCGTCGGCGCGGGTGTCCCCCACCGCGAGGTACAGATTGACCTTGCCCGGCACGCGAACTGTCACCGAACCTGTCGGCACCCAGTCAGCGGCGGTGCTCCCGTCCGATGCGGTCACCGCACGAGACTATCGGGAGCGCGGAGGAAGAAGAGAACATTAGGAAAGCAAGCAACGGGATAACCCGAAAAAGAAACTAACCTGACAAGGTGCCAGATCCTGGTGGGGAGGTCGAGGGCTACACGGTCGACCGCGAGCTCGGCCGAGGTGGCAGCGCCACGGTGTACCTGGCCCACGCCACCAGGCAGGCACCCGGTGCCCACCGGCCCGTCGCGCTGAAAGTCCTGAGCGTCGAGCGCCGCAACCCGGGCGAATTGGGCCGCCTCGAGCGTGAATTCGACCTGGCTCGACAGCTGCGGCACCCCCACATCATCGACATGTATGACCACGGCCCGCACTGGCTGGCGATGCAATACGTCGACGGCGGTAACGCGAGTACTCTGCACACCCTCA
Organism: Mycobacterium sp.; assembly: GCA_040511255.1. Lineage (GTDB taxonomy): Bacteria > Actinomycetota > Actinomycetes > Mycobacteriales > Mycobacteriaceae > Mycobacterium. The sequence goes on from JBEVHL010000417.1 coordinate 8,613, forward strand.
CGAACCGACTGGCGGCGCTGGCACAGATCGCCGACGCGCTGGACTACACGCACCAGAAGGGGATCGTGCACTGCGACGTCAAGCCGGCGAATATTCTTGTCTCCGAAGATTTCTCGGCCGAGGGCGCGATCCTGATCGATTTCGGGGTGGCGCATTCGCTGGCCGAGGACGCGCAGCTTCATCTTTCCGGGCATCCCCTGCAGTCGATGTCCACCGATCCGGCCAAACGGATCGCGATGCGACCGCAGGACCGTCCGACCCAGGTGCAGGCCACCCTGCCCTACGCCGCTCCGGAACTCCTCCTCGGACATCGGCCGTCGGGCGCCACCGATGAGTACGCGCTGGCGTGCACGGCCGTCGAATTGATCACCGGCACACTACCGTTCGCGGCCAACACGTCGGTAGGCCTGATGGAGGCCCAACTGCACCACGCGCCGCCGCGGGTGTCTCATCAGGTGTCCTGGATACCTCGGGCGTTCGACTCGATTCTGGCCAAGGCGATGGCCAAGGATCCCGAGCGGCGGTACGAAACCTGTTCGGAGTTCGTCAAACTCATTACGCGGGCATTACGGTAATGCCCGACCGTGTGGGTTTACTTTTTGTAGTTTTTACACGGCCGGAGGTTTGGCTTTTACGTAACGCAAGGTTAACCGGCTCCAAGTACCCGGTGTGGAATGTCGCCGCTACCTTCGTCCAATGGCTGCACCAACTCAACCTCCGGCGTATGACAACTCTGCGCTCGCACACGAAGAAGAAGGCTACGACAAGGGACTGAAACCTCGTCAGCTACAGATGATCGCCATCGGTGGCGCCATCGGTACCGGCCTGTTCATGGGCGCCGGCGGTCGGTTGGCTTCCGCAGGCCCAGGGCTTTTCATCGTCTATGCCATCTGCGGCGTGTTCGTGTTCTTCATTCTGCGCGCGCTCGGCGAGCTGGTGCTGCACCGCCCGTCGTCGGGGTCGTTCGTGTCGTACGCGCGCGAATTCCTCGGCGAGAAGGCGGCTTACGTCGCAGGCTGGATGTACTTCTTCAACTGGGCTTGCACGTCGATCGTCGACGTCACCGCCATCGCGCTCTACATGCACTACTGGGGCGCGTTCAAGGCGGTACCGCAGTGGACCATCGCCCTCATCGCCCTGGTGATCGTGTTGAGCATCAATATGATCTCGGTCAAGTGGTTCGGCGAGATGGAGTTCTGGGCGGCGCTGATCAAGGTCGTCGCGCTGGTGACGTTCCTGGTCGTCGGCATCGTCTTCCTCGCCGGACGCTTCACGGTCGAGGGTGCGGCCACCGGCCCGTCGGTGATCGCCGACAACGGCGGCATCCTGCCCAACGGTGTGCTGGCCCTGGTGGTCATCACCTCGGGCGTCATCTTCGCTTACGCCGCAGTCGAATTGGTCGGCACCGCAGCAGGCGAGACGGCGGAGCCCGCCAAGGTGATGCCGAAGGCCATCAACTCGGTGATCTT
>JBEVHL010000418.1:0-12392 GCA_040511255.1 Mycobacterium sp.
GGCGCAGGAAGGGCGAAGTACTCGCCCAGCGCAGCGGTGCGTAGAACAAGCTCTGCGGGCGTCGATCGAACCGCAGCTCGGACTGCCGGCACCGCAGTGTTGTCCATACGTCTGCACGTTAACCGCGCCATCGCCGGCACCCGTTCCGGATCAGCCGGATTCAGCCGAATCCCGATCGAACGGCCAGGTTGCACACCGGGTGGCCATGCTTTCTCCGACAGCGCCGACGACGGACGTTCTCGCCCCGGGCTGCGCGTCAGCCCTCCGCACGGGGGCGACCCCGCGCCTGCCGGAGCCGCTGACCTGCAACTTCGGCCAGCCAGATCAGTGCAACGTCGCTGCAACGTGACACGAGACACAATTGAGGCACGCGCGACCGACCGAGTCACGCATGTGGACGTTGGGTGACGCAGGTCACCCCTCACCTTGGAGCAGTGCATGACGCAACCAACCCTCGATCCCGCGGTGGACTATCCGCTCAGCGTGCACAGGAGGGATCTGCTGTTCACGCCGACCGGTAAGTCGATCGACGACATCACCATCGAAGCAGTGGTCTCCGGCGAGGTTCAGGCCCCGGACCTGCGAATCACTCCGGACACTTTGCGATTGCAGGCGCAGATCGCGGAGAAAGACGGCAGGAAGCAGTTGGGCGCCAATCTGCACCGAGCCGCGGAAATGACCGCGATAAGCGACGAGCGTGTGCTGCAGATCTACAACGCATTGCGACCGAATGCATCGACCAAAGCCGAACTCGAGTCAATTGCCGAGGAATTGCAGACGCAATATCAGGCAACGTTTCTGGCCGAGCTGGTACGCGAGGCGGCTGATGTCTACGAGCGCCGCGACATTCTGGCGACGAACGACGAGGGAGAATAACGATGACGGCTGAAGCAATTCAGAAGCCGAACGCCGCAGACAACGGCGCCCGGCATTCCGCGCGGACCGAGCTTCTTGAGGATCGCCCGGTCAATCTCGACGGCTTCGTCGAGGAGTGGCCCGAGGTGGGCATGGTCGCGATGGACAGCGCCTTCGATCCCGAACCCAGCGTGCGGGTGGAGAACGGCGTGATCGTGGAGATGGACGGTGTCCAGCGCGCCGATTTCGACTTCATCGACCAGTTCATCGCCGACAAGGCGCTCGACCCCGAGACCACCGAACAGTCGATGGCGCTTCCCGCCGACGAAATCGCGCGCATGTTGATCGACCCCCGGGTGACCCGCAAGGAAGTCATCGCGGTCACCAACGGACTCACGCCGGCCAAGCTCCTCGCCGTGGCGAAGAACCTCAACATCGTCGAGATCATGATGGGCATGCAGAAGATGCGCGCGCGGCGCACGCCGGCCAATCAGGCGCACTGCACCAGCGCGCGGGACAATCCCGTTCAGGTCGCCTGCGAGGCGGCGGAAGCTGCGATTCGCGGATTCGCCGAGGTGGAAACGACTTTGGGCGTGGTGCGTTACGCACCGCTGGTCGCGATGGCATTGCAGATCGGCAGTCAGGTCAACCAGGGCGGGCCTCTTACGCAGTGCGCACTGGAGGAGGCCACCGAGCTGGAGCTCGGCATGCGCGGCATCACGGGCTACGCAGAGACCATCTCGGTGTACGGCACCGAGCCGGTCTTCGTCGACGGCGACGACACGCCGTGGTCGAAGGCGTTCCTGGCCGCGGCCTACGCCTCACGCGGCATCAAGATGCGGTTCACCTCGGGCACCGGCTCTGAGGTACAGATGGGCAATGCGCAGGGAAAGTCCATGCTGTACCTGGAGATTCGTTGCATCCTGATCGCCAAGGGTGCCGGCGTGCAGGGCCTGCAGAACGGCTCGATCTCCTGTATCGGCGTGCCGGGAGCAGTACCCGCAGGCATCCGTGCGGTGGCGGCCGAGAACCTGATCGCCTCGGCGGTGGACCTCGAATGCGCCTCGGGTAACGATCAGTCCTTCTCGCATTCGGCGATGCGTCGCACCGCCCGGCTGATGCCGCAGATGATGCCGGGCACGGACTTCGTCTGCTCCGGCTATTCCGCAGTGCCCAACTACGACAACATGTTCGCCGGATCCAACCTGGACAGCGACGACTTCGACGACTTCAACACCATCCAGCGGGACCTGCAGATCGACGGCGGGCTGCGGCATGTGAGGGAATCCGACATCCTGGCCGTGCGCACCCGGGCGGGCAAGGCGTTGCAGGCGGTGTTCCGTTACCTGGACCTGCCACCGATCACCGATGCCGAGGTCGACGCCGCGGTGTACGCCAACGGCAGTCGGGAGCTAATCCCGCGCGACGTGCTCGAAGACCTCAAAGGCGCGCAACGGGTGATGGACCGTAACGTGACCGGCCTGGACCTGGTGAAGGCCCTGGAATCGACCGGTTTCGGCGATATGGCCGAGAACCTGTTAGCCGCTCTGCGGCAACGCATTTCGGGTGACCTGCTGCAGACGTCGGCGATCATGACGCCGTCGCTGGTCCCGCTGTCAGCGGTCAACGACGCGAACGACTACGCGGGGCCCGGCACGGGATACCGCCCGTCCGGTGCGCGCTGGGAAGAAATGAAGAAACTGCGCCACGTCACGAGCGCGTCGAATCCCGAACTGGAGGTGGAATGACCGTGTCAGCCGATCCGCAGGCAGAGCAGCGGACGATCTCGTTCACAGAGATCGGTCCGGCGGAGCGTGGCAAGCGTTCCGATGAGGTGGTGATCGCCATCTCGCCCGGATTCGGTGGTCTGTTCACCCAGACGATCGTCGGCCTGCCCCACGCCGAGGTGATCCGCCAGATTCTCGCCGGTATCGAAGAGCAGGAGGTCAGCGCGCGAATCATCCGGGTACAGAACAGCTCCGACCTTGCGCTGATGGCGCATACGGCGGCGAAGCTGTCCGGATCCGGTATCGGCATCGGCATCCTCGGCCGCGGAACGTCGATGATCCATCAGCGTGACCTGCCGCGGCTGTCCAGCCTGGAGCTCTTTCCCCAGTGTCCGCTGCTGACCCTCGAGACCTACCGGAGCATCGGTTCCAACGCGGCTCAGTACGCCAAAGGCGAATCACCCGAACCGGTTCCGACGCTCAACGACCAGATGGCACGGCCCCGGTGGCAGGCCAAGGCGGCGCTGCTGCACTTGAAGGAGACTGAACTGGTCCGCAAGGGGGCGCGCCCGGTTGAGGTGGTGCCGGAGTTCTCTGCGGCAACAGTCGCCTAGGCAGGAGTCGACTTGGTGCACCGGACGGTCGTCGGGGTCGATATCGGCAACTCGACCACAGAGGCAAGTCTGGCGACGATCGAGGCTGACGGGTCGGTCGTGTACGTCGGTGCGGCTTTGACGCGCACGACGGGTATCAAGGGCACGGTCAAGAATGTCGACGGTGTGGCAAAGTCCGTCGCGCGGGCGATTGAGGGCGCCGGGGTCCAGCTGGCCGATCTCGACGTGATCCTGCTCAACGAGGCGACCCCGGTGATCAGCGGGCTGGCAATGGAGACCATCACCGAGACCATCATCACCGAATCGACCATGATCGGCCATGATCCGCGCACGCCAGGCGGCCGGGGACTTGGTGTCGGCACCATCGTGGGCTTCGAATCGCTGGCCGAGACGGAACCGGGTGCGCCGGTGATCGTCCTGGTACCAGAGGGCACCGATTTCGACGTCACCGCCCGCGGGATCAACGTGGCGGTGACGCGCGGAGTCGAGGTCACGGCGGCAATCCTCTGCAATGACGACGCCGTTCTGGTGGCCAACCGGTTGGACGCCAAGATCCCGATCATCGACGAGGTCTCGCGGATCGACCTGGTGCCCAGAGGAATGGTGGCCGCCGTTGAAGTCGCCGGCCCCGGGCAGTCGATCCGCACGTTGTCGAACGCGTTCGGACTGGCGACCATCTTCGGCCTGGATGCCGATCAGACCAGGGTGGTTTCGCCGGTCGCCAGAGCGCTGACCGGCAACCGGTCGGCCGTCGTCGTGCGGACCCCATCAGGTGATGTCGAGGACCGGTCAATTCCTGCGGGATCGCTGGCGCTGATCGGAGTGAACAAGAAGGCGACGGTGGACGTGTCCCGGGGCGCCGCAGAGATCATGGCCGAGGTACAACGCGTCAGTCCCCTGGTCGATGTGGTCGGCGAATCCGGCACCAACACCGGCGGAATGATCTCCAACGTCCGCCAAAGCATGGCCGACCTGTCCAAGCACGCGTTGGCCGACGTACGGATCCAAGATCTACTGGCCGTCGATACGCTTGTCCCGCAGGAGGTTCGAGGCGGGGTCGCCGGTGAAGTGGCTCTGGAGAACGCTGTCGCGCTCGCGGCGATGGTGCGCACCAAGGAGAGTGGGATGCAGGCGGTCGCCGATGCGGTCGCCGCCGAGCTGCGCCGGGCAGGCGCCCACCGCGTCGAGGTCATGGTCGGCGGTGTCGAGGCGGAGATGGCGGTGCGCGGTGCGCTCACCACACCGGGAACGGACAAGCCGCTGGTGGTCCTCGATCTCGGCGGCGGATCCACCGACGCCGCGGTGATCGACGTCGGCGATGGCATCGCCGCCACCCACCTGGCCGGCGCCGGCGATCTGGTGACCAAGCTGATCGACGCCGAATTGGGGCTGGACAACCTCGAGCTCGCCGAAGAGATCAAGCGCTGCCCACTGGGCAAGGCAGAGAGCTTCTTTCATGTTCGGCTGGAGAACGGCACCGTACAGTTCTTCGAGAAGCCCCTGCCTGCAACCAGTTTCGCGCGTGTCGTGGCGCTGGGTGAGACGGGGATGAACCCGATCCCCACCCGGCACTCCCTGGAACGGATTCGCACGGTGCGGCGCACGGCCAAGGAACGGGTCTTCGTGGTGAACGCTCTGCGAGCGCTTCGTACGATTGCGCCGGGTGGTGACCTACGCCAGATCGGCTTCGTCGTGCTGCTCGGCGGCTGCGCGCTGGACTTCGAGATTCCCGAGCTGATCGCCGATGCAGTGGCACCGTACGGAATCGTCTGCGGCACCGGCAATGTCCGGGGTACCGAAGGCCCACGCAACGCGGTGGCCTCTGGACTTGTCGCGGCATATGCTTCGTCGCCGGCACCGGCTCATGCTTGAGGGTGGGCAACCGGACAAACCGGCGATCCTGGTGCTCAGCCGCGCAGCGAGCCCCATCGAGAACGAGGTGCTCGCGGGGATCGAAGAGGAGGGCGTTCCGTACGTGGTCGAACGGCCCAGCGATCGCGCCGACGCGAACACGCTCGCCCGAGCGGCCGCCGGCCGTTCGTCGTTGCGGGTGGGCGTCGGCATCGATGACGATGGCCGGGTGGCTGTCCAGCACGAGATGTTGACCGATTCGCCGCCCGAATTGACCACTGTCAGCACCGCGGAGTTGAGTACGGCTCGCACTCTTGGCCATAATGCGGCCCGCATCGTGGTGGGCATTCCGCTGCGCACAGAGCTGCTGTCATGAGTCACCACGAGAAGGCCGGCGCGCGGATGCGCGGCGACGCCGTCCGCGTCTTCGATGAACTCATCGAGTCAACCAAAGCCCAACAGGCGTTCCTCAACAGCTGCTGCGATGCCACCTGGGTCAGCGACGAGGAACGCCGCGCGATCCGTTGGCTGTTGTCGGCGCTCGTCGATCACCGCCGACGGGTCCGGATCACCGGTCGGCTGTGGCGGACGCTGATTCCCACCGAGCCGGTGCCGTGCGAGCTCGTCACCGACACCAACGAACTGCTCGACGAGAACCGCCATTTCGCGCCGTTCATCGCCCAGTGGCGCGCGGTCGTCATCGGTAGGACACGGGTCGAGCGGGACGACTTCTGGCGCAGCCTGATAGAACTGGCCGAGCAGAACCTCGCCAGGGTGCGGAAGCCGGATTGTCCCGGTCAAGTCCCGGTGGACGAGCCTGCGAGCACGAACTGACCTTTGCCGGCCTGCTCAGAGACAACGGGCGCCGCGGCAACGACGCGAGTCCTGCCACCCTCGAACATCGGAGGAAACATGATGAGCAGCCCGCTCCCCCGCGACCATCAACTCGCCCGTCCCAGCAGACGCTACGACTACATCGACAACGGCCAGGCGATCTACGCCGAGTCCTTTGCCACGATTCGGCGGGAGTCTGACCTCTCCGGCATCCCTACCGAGGCCGAGAAACTCGCGGTGCGCATGATTCACGGCACTGGCGACCCGGCTCTGACCAAGGACCTGGTGATTCATCCTGACCTCGTGCGCGCCAGCCGGGACGCACTGCAGGCAGGAGCGCCGATCATCTGCGACGCCACCATGGTCGCCACCGGCATTACTGCAGGACGCCTGCCTGCAGGCAACGACGTGCACTGCTTCCTGCACGACCCGCGGGTGCCCGCACTCGCCCATGCCTGGAGCACCACCCGCACCGCGGCGGCGGTCTCCTTGTGGGAGCCACTGATGGCGGGATCGGTGGTGGCGATCGGCAACGCCCCCACCGCACTGTTTCACCTGCTGGAGATGATTCTCGACGGTGCACCCCGACCCGCGGCGATCATCGGCTGTCCGGTGGGCTTCATCGGTGCCCGAGAATCCAAAGACGCCCTCATCGCGTTCGCCGACCAGCACGGCATCGACATTCCCTATGTGACCATCCGGGGACGCCGTGGTGGGTCGGCGATCACCTCCTCGGCGCTCAACGCACTTGCCTCGGAGACCGAATGACTCTCAGCGATACTCCTGGGCGGTTCTACGGCGTTGGGGTGGGGCCCGGCGATCCCGAGCTGATCACCCTCAAAGCCGCCAGGATCATCGCCGAAGCCGACGTCATCGCCTACCACGCGGGCGTCAACAAGCAGTCCTATGCCCGCAGCATTGCCGCCGACCTCATCCCCGTCGGCGTGATCGAAGAAGAGCTGCGCTACCCGGTGACCACCGGCAGTACCGACCATCCTGGCGGCTACGCAGGCGCGCTCGCCGAGTTCTACGAGGAGTCCGCGAGCCGGATGGCCGCCCACCTCGACGCCGGTCGGACAGTCGCACTCCTGGCCGAAGGCGACCCACTGTTCTACGGCTCGTACATGTATATGCACGATCGCCTGAGCGCTCGATACGCGACGGAAATCGTCCCCGGGCTACCCGCATTCGCTGCCGCGACGGCCGCCACCGCCACACCGTTGGTGCGGCAGACCGACGTGCTCACGGTGCTACCGGGAACCCTCCCGGAAGCCGAATTGGCCCGCCGGTTGGCGGACACCGACGGCGCGATCATCATGAAGCTCGGTCGCACCTTCCCCGCTGTCCGGCGCGCGCTCGCTTCGGCGGGCCGGCTCGGGGACGCCATGTATGTCGAGCGGGCCAGTCACCCGCAACAGCGGTGGCTGCCGGTGGCCGACGTCGACGAGTCCACCGTGCCCTACCTGTCGCTGATCGTCGTCAACGGCGACTCCCTCAACGGCCAGCGCTCGCGCACCCTCGCCGACCCGGCGGCCGTGGCCGTCGACAAGCCGACGAGCACAGCCGCCGAACTCTTCGTCGTCGGACTCGGGCCAGGGCCCACCGGTTGGCTCACCCCGGAAGCCGCGGCGACGCTCGGCGAGGTCGACCATGTCGTCGGGTACGGCCCCTACGTTGCCCGCGTCCCGCAGCGGGAGGGTTTGCAGCGCCATGCCTCCGGCAACACCGTCGAGCTTGACCGCGCTCGCCTGGCTCTCGACCTGGCCAGCCGAGGCGAGAAGGTCGCGGTGGTGTCGGGAGGTGACGCAGGCGTCTTCGGCATGGCTGCCGCCGTGTTCGAAGCGGCCGAGGACGAGCGTTTCGCCGACGTGCCCATCAGGGTGCTGCCTGGGGTGTCAGCAATCCAGGCGGTAGCTGCTAGGGCCGGCGCTCCGATCGGCGCCGATTTCGCCGTCATGAGCCTGTCCGATCGGCTCAAACCGTGGTCGGTGATCGAGACCCGGCTGCGGGCGATCGCCGAAGCCGACCTGGTGCTGGCCATCTACAACCCTGCTTCTCGCGCCCGGCCCGATCAGATCTCGGTCGCCCGGAAAGTACTCCTGGAGCACCGCCTCCCGGAGACCGTCGTGGTCGTCGGACGCGATGTGGGCCGCGCCGAGGAGTCGCTGGCGGTCACCACCCTCGGCGAGCTCGACACCGACACCATCGACATGAAATGTCTTGTGCTGGTGGGCGCTTCCACCACCCGTGTGACATCGTCCGGCCAAGTGTGGACGCCGCGATGGGTGCAGTGAGCTGATGTCACAACGGTTTTCGCAACAGGAACAGGTCCATCACCCAACCGGCGTCGGCTTTGGCAGCGGCCCGCGCGTCCGACACGGCGGGCAGCACATCGCCGAGTCGGCCGGCGACCAGCCTCTCCCCGTTGGCACCGAGATTGGCGCCCCACCACATCGTCCAGTCGTCTAGGCCGGTCAGATCGAGCCGATCCGGTGGCGGGTTGAGCATGGCGACGATGTTGTCCAGACCGGCCGCGACGGCGTCCTGCAATCTGCGGCCGGTCGTGATGGTCACAGGTCGACCGATGTCGTGCAGGACGATGCGATGCCGGGCGGCGAGCAGTTGCGGCGCGCTGATTCCCGGCAACACGTCGAACTCCAGGTGCACGCCCGACTGGCGCACCTTCTCGACTGTTCTGATGGTCGAGTCGTACAGCGAGGGGTCCCCCCACACCAGGAACGCGGCGGTGCCGCCGCGCTGACGAAGGATCGCGGCGTACTGCGCTGCTCGTGCGTCGTGCCAGTCGGCCACGGCCTTCTGGTAGCCCGCACCGGTCAATCCCGTCGACCGGTCACGTTCGGGATCGGGTACCGACACGATGTCCGGCGGACCGCCGGGACCGGCGTAGGTCTGCACGATCGCGCGCCGCAGCGCGAGCAATCCGTCGTCGGCACCGTCCGCTCCTTTGTCTGCGGCGAGCACATAGTCAACGGAACGCAGCGCCTCGGCGACCTCCGGGGTGACGTGCTGCGGCCCCATGCCGACACCGAGAATTCGCACCCGTACCGGCCGACGACCCGCGGCAATATCGGTCATCCTGGGCCTCCTGCTCGGGGCACGCCCCACGATGTCAAATGCTCCGTGGCCGGAGTCCGGGCCGGTTCCTTTGCGGTGGAACGTACCCGGCGATAGTAGTGGAGCCCCGGCCTGATTCCGGTCGAGCAACCGATCCGGCCAACACCGCACAGCACGACACAGGTCGATTTTCTTGCACCGCAACGCTATTCATTCGTCAATACCGTGAATGCCATGCCCGCTGCGTCAGGTTCCGCCAGCCCGTGACCGGCGCCGGTTTTCGCACCGCACGATTGGGCACCAACTCGGCATCATTTTCGATTCAAATCGGTTGGCGGCGCTGGTCTTTTCGTCGCGTCCACGACATACCCGCTGGCCAGCGGGGCCGAAGCGTAAGCCCCGGTTATTGACCATCACGTCAGGGGTTGAAATCCGTCAAATCGCCCACCGAACGTGTACACGGAACGGGCCCCTTGGGCTTTAAGCTCTCCCTCAGTGATTTCTTACGGTACGCAATCTGGGCCGTCTAAGTCGTCCACTCCTGACAACGGGGGGCGTCAGCAACCCCGTCATGTCATTTTCAGCGCCGATGCCCCTGACCCTGGCTGCCGCGCTTCGCTAACAGCGGAAGGCAGCCATGAGCAGATTCACCGATGTCATGTACGAGAACGCTCGTACCAGCATGAACGGCTTCGTCACCGGCGAGCCCTCGGCGCCGCTGCGCCAGACTTGGGGTGAAGTCCATCAACGCGCCCGTCGGGTCGCCGGCGGACTAGCGGCCGCCGGAGTCGGTCCAGGCGACGCGGTCGGTGTGCTGGCCGGCGCGCCGGTGGAGATCGCACCCATCGCCCAGGGCCTGTGGATGCGTGGCGCCAGCCTGACCATGCTGCACCAACCCACGCCCCGCACCGATCTGATGCAGTGGGCCGAGGACACCGCCAACGTCATCGAGATGATCCAGACCAAAGCGGTGATCGTCTCCGATCCGTTCATGGTGGCCGCACCAGTGCTGGCCGAGCGCGGCGTCATCGTGCTCACCGCGCAGGATCTGCTGACCGGCGAGTCGATCGACCCGCTGGAAACCGGTGAGCAGGACATCGCACTGATGCAGCTGACATCGGGTTCCACCGGATCCCCGAAAGCCGTCCAGATCACCCACGCCAACCTGGTGTCCAACGCCGAGGCCATGTTCGTGGGGGCCGGGTTCGACATGGACACCGACGTCATCGTGAGCTGGCTGCCGCTGTTCCACGACATGGGGATGACCGGCTACCTGACGGTGCCGATGTACTTCGGCGCCGAGCTGGTCAAGGTCACCCCGATGGACTTCCTGCGCGATATTCTGTTGTGGGCCAGGCTGATCGACAAATACTAGCGCACCATGACGGCCGCCCCCAACTTCGCCTACGCGCTGTTGGCCAAACGACTGCGCAAGCAGGCCAAGCCCGACGAATTCGATCTGTCCAGCCTGCGGTTCGCGCTCTCGGGTGCTGAGCCCGTCGACCCCTCCGACGTCGAAGACCTGTGCTCGGCCGGTGCACCGTTCGGGCTGAAGCCGGAGGCGATCCTGCCTGCCTACGGAATGGCCGAGACGACGGTGGCGGTGTCGTTTTCCACGCTGAACGCCGGCCTGCTGGTCGACGAGGTCGACGCCGACATGCTGTGCGCACTCCATCGAGCGGTGCCCGCATCGAAAGGCAACACCATGCGCCTGGCGACGCTGGGTCCGCTGCTCGCGGACCTGGAGTCCCGCATCGTCGACGACGCAGGCAACATCCTGCCCGCCCGCGGTGTCGGTGCCATCGAACTTCGCGGCGCACCGGTGAGCCCCGGCTACCTGACGATGGGCGGCTTCGTCGCCACCCAGGACGGTCAGGGTTGGTTCAACACCGGCGACCTGGGCTATCTGACCGAGCGCGGCCACGTCGTGGTGTGCGGCCGGATCAAGGACGTCATCATCATGGGCGGCCGCAACGTCTTCCCCACCGACGTCGAGCGCGCCGCAGGCCGGGTCTTCGGGGTTCGGCCGGGCTGCGCGGTCGCGGTGCGGCTGGACGCCGGGCATTCCCGCGAATCCTTCGCCGTCGCGGTGGAATCGAACGATTTCGAAGACGCCGGCGAGGTCCGCCGGATCAAGCACGAGGTGGCCCACGAGGTGGTCGCCGAGGTCGATATGCGGCCCCGCAATGTCGTCGTGCTCGGCCCGGGCACCATCCCGAAGACCCCGTCGGGCAAGCTCCGTCGGGCGCATTCGGTCGCCCTGGTCAGCTGACCTTCCGGTTCTCCGCGAGCAGACGCAAAGGTCCATCGACACGCCGGTGTGGATGGGGCGTTTGCGGCTGCTCGGCCCAAAACAGAACCGGCGCCCCGCAACTCGTGGGACGCCGGTGCTGTCGGGTACAGATCAGAGGATGTAGAGCATCTCCTGGTAGGTGGGCAGCGGCCACAGGTCGTCGGCGACGAGGTTCTCCAACGTGTCTGCGGCCCAACGGACGTCGTCCATCAGCGCCAGCAGGCTCTGTGCGTGCGCGGCCTCCTCGGCGGCACTTTCGCCACCGTGCGCGTCCATCCCGTCCTTGAGTGCGCCCAGTGCGGCGGTCAGCTCGGAGATCGGCTTCGACACCGTCTGCAGCAGCGTGGTGTCCGGTTCGATGCCTGCCGCCTTGAGCGTCGCGACATTCGAGGCCAGCTCTGTCTGGTAGCGGATGGCCGCAGGCAGGATCACCGTGGAGCCCACCTCGAGGGTCAGCTTGGCCTCGACGTTGACCGTCAGCGCGTACATCTCGTACCGGACTTCTTCGCGGCTGTGCAGCTCGCGGGAGTTGAAGACGCCGTACTTCTCGAAGACCTCGATGGCCTCCGGCTTGACCAGCTCAGGGATGGAGTCGAGCGTGGTCTTGAGGTTCGGCAACCCGCGGGACGCGGCTTCGGTCTGCCAGTTGTCCGAGTAACCGTCGCCGTTGAACACCACAGCGCCGTGCTCGGTGATGATCTCGGTGAGCAGCTTCTGCACGGCGGTGTCGAACTCTTCGCCGCCTTCGACGGCCTTCTCCAGCGTCGTGGCCATGTAGTCGAGCGAGTCCGCCATGATCGTGTTGAGGATGATCATCGGGACGTTGATCGTCTGGCCCGAACCCGGTGCGCGGAATTCGAAGCGGTTGCCGGTGAAGGCGAACGGGCTGGTGCGGTTGCGGTCGCCCGGATCGGTCGGGAGCACCGGCAAGGTGTCGACGCCGATGATCATGGAGCCCTTGCCCTTGGACGAGGTGGCCGCACCCTTGGCGATCTGCTCGAACACGTCGGCGAGCTGGTCGCCGAGGAAGATCGAGATGATGGCGGGCGGGGCCTCGTTGGCACCGAGGCGGTGGTCGTTGGTGGCCGAGGCCACCGACACCCGCAGCAGGCCCGAGAACTTGTGCACGGCGCGGATGACCGC
>JBEVHL010000419.1:0-11476 GCA_040511255.1 Mycobacterium sp.
ATTCCCGACAGTTGCAACAGCTTCGGCGAATCGATCGACCCGCAGCACACGATCACTTCCCGGCGGGCGCGCAGCTCGGTCAGCTCGCCGTCCTGGTTGCGGACCAGCACGCCGACGGCAGCGCCGTCTTCGATCAGGATGCGCACCGCCAGCTCACCGTGGCGCACCGTCAGGTTGGCTCTGGTGCGGATCGCCTCGTGTAGGTAGTGCACCGAAGTGGATGACCGCAGGTGGCTCTCCGGGGTGTATCCGATCTCGAAAAACCCTGCGCCGACGCCGGTTTCGGCGAATCCTGGATCGGAGTTCCAGTGGGTGCGTGCGGGCAGATCGAGGGCCTGGCGGGCAGAGGCCACCACGTCGGCGACGAACGGGTTGCGGTGCGCTTCCGCGACCGGGGTGATCGGCGTGGCCAGCCTGTCGAAGTACGGACCTACGGTGTCCGCGTCCCAGCCGGTAGCGCCCAGCGCGGTCCATTCAGCCAGGTCCGCAGGTAGTGGACGCCACGAGATCATGGTGTTGGCCGTGGAACAACCCCCGAGGATGCGTAACCGGGCCTGGCGGATATTCGAGTTGCCCCGCTCCTGGGCGACACTGCGGTAATCGAGGTCGTACTCGCCCTCGAGCATCTCGGCCCAGCGCCGGATGTCGCGGGCGCGTGGCTCGTGTTCATCGGATGGGCCAGGCTCGATCACCGTGACCGTGACGCCGGGATCTGCGGAAAGCCGGGCCGCGACAATGCATCCCGCGGTTCCACCGCCGACGACGAGATAGTCGGCCAGGGTCACGCCATCGTCTCCGTGGAGGTCAGGGTGCGCGCATCGCCGCTACCGCGCACGCGCGGGCGCATTAGTACGTAGTACAGCGGGCAGATGACGAGCAGCCCGATGATCCAGGAGATGTCCACCCCGCCGATGGCGGCGGCGGCGAACCCGGTGAACAGCGTGGTGGACAGGAACGGAATCTGCACCAGGATGCCGAAGAGATAACAGCCGATAGCCACCCAGTTGAACTTGCCATAGATTCCACCGTCGCGCTCGAACAGCGCCGAGATGTCGTAATGGCCATGGCGCAGAACGTAATAGTCGACCAGGTTGATGGCGGTCCAGGGAATCAGCACGCACAGCAGTAGGGCCAGGAAGTTGGCGTAGTTCGCCAGGAAGTCGTCGGCGCTGACCAGCGCCGGGACCAGGGTGATGGCAAACAGCACCACCGCGGTGACCGCGCGGCTGGTGGCCATCGGCCGCCAGCGGGGAAAGATGTTCTGGCCGATGGTGATGGTCGACAGCGTTCCGCAGTACAGATTCATCGCGTTGGTTGCGGTGATGCCGACGGCGAGGATGGCGAAGACACCGGTGGACACCCCGTGTGTCAGGGTGGACAGGCCTTCGAGGGTGTCATCGGTGGGCAGTGCCGCGCCGACCAGGACGCCGAGCAGCATCGGCAGCACCGAGCCGAGCACACAGCCCGAATAGGTACCCCAGAACGCGGCCCGCTGCCCGGTGTCGCGCGGCATGTAGCGCGTGTAGTCGGAAACATATGGCGCATAGGCGATCTGCCACAGAGCGGCCACCGACAGGGTGGCCATGAAGCCGACCCAGCTGAACCCGCCGCTGTGCCAGGTCTGCGCCGGGACGCCGTTGACGGCGACGATCCAGACGAACGCCACCACCAGCGTGACGCCGGCCACCACGGACAGCAGCGCCGTCACCTTGTGGATCAGGGAGTATCCGACGATGGTGGCGACGACGCTGATCAGTCCGATGATCACGATCGCCCAGTTGACGGGCAGTCCGGTGACTTTGGCCAGCGCCTGGCCGCCGAGTACCGCGTTGGACGCGAAGAAGCCGAGGTACATGAACACCACCAGGACGACCACCAGAAGGCTTCCGTACGAACCGAATTGGGCGCGGGTCTGCAGCATCTGCGGTACGCCCATCTGCGGGCCCTGGGCGGCGTGCAGCGCCATCACCACCCCGCCGACCAGGTTGCCGAGGATGATCGCCGTGGCACCCGCCCACAGCGGCAGACCGAACACGGTCGTCGCCAGCGCGCCGGTGATGATGGTCAGGAGCATGATGTTGGAGCCGAACCAGATGGTGAACAGATCACGGGCCCTGCCGTGTCGTTCGTCGACGGGGACGTGCTCGATGGTTCGCTGTTCGACCTGTCCGGAAACGGGTACGGGTGTGCTCATCGGTACCGACTTTCACCGTGGGTTCAAGGGTGCGCGCTCGCCTGGTGGTGATAGCGATCGCCTCAGTATCAGCGCTGATTCTGCAGACATAAAACGCAAAGATCCGGCCCAGGACATCTGTTTTTCAGATGTGCTCCGTCCCGCCCTACATCGGTAAATCAGAACCAGAAGCTCAGAAACATCTGTTGGACAGCAGTACCGCGGCTCCCGGAGGATTCCAGGTGTTGTCGTAGCGAGGAGGTTGGGATGTCGAGCCAAGAAGTGGATGTTCTCGTCGTCGGCGGGGGCCAGGCCGGCCTCGCGATGAGCGAGCATCTGGGTGCCGGCGGCGTGCCGCACCTGGTCTTGGAGCGGCACCGGATCGCCGAGCGGTGGCGTTCGGAGCGGTGGGATTCTCTCGTCGCGAACGGGCCCGCCTGGCACGACCGCTTTCCGAATCTGGAGTTCGTGGATCTCGATCCCGACGGCTTCGCCTCGAAGGAGCAGGTCGCGGACTATTTCGTCGCGTACGCCGAGAAGATCGCCGCGCCGATCCAGTGCGGCGTCGAGGTGACCTCGGTGACCAGGCACGTCGGGCGGCCGGGCTTTCAGGTGGAGACCACCGACGGAATCGTCGACGCGCGCTTCGTGGTCGCCGCGACCGGGCCGTTCCAGCGGCCCGTCTTCCCACCGATCGTTCCCGACGGCGCGGTGCCAGTGCAGATCCACTCCAGCGGCTATCGCAATCCGGCGCAGCTGCCCGACGGCGCGGTCCTGGTGGTCGGCGCCGGTTCGTCGGGTGTCCAGATTGCCGACGAGCTCCGAGAGTCGGGCCGGTCGGTGTACCTCTCCGTGGGCCCGCACGACCGCCCGCCACGGCGGTACCGCGGTCGGGACTTCTGCTGGTGGCTCGGGGTACTGGGCCTGTGGGACGCCGAAACCCCGCCCCTTGGCGCTGAGCACGTCACCATCGCGGTCAGCGGAGCGCACGGCGGTCACACCGTCGACTTCCGCGACCTTGCGACGCGGGGCATCCAGCTGATGGGCATGACCGCCTCCTACGACCGCGGCGTCCTGCACTTCGCCGCAGACCTGGGCGACAACATCGCCAGGGGTGACGCCAACTACATGTCCCTGCTCGACCAGGCCGACGCCTACGTGGCGCGCAACGGTCTCGATCTTCCCGAGGAGCCGGTGGCCCGCATTCTTCGACCGCTACCCGACGCCGTCACCGCCCCCCTGCTCGAACTCGACCTGGCGGAAGCGGGAGTCACGTCCATCATCTGGGCGACCGGTTTCGCCACCGACTACAGCTGGCTGCCCGCCGAGGCGCTCGACGAGCGCGGCAAGCCGAAGCATCGCCGCGGAGTGTCGTCGGAGCCCGGTGTCTACTTCCTCGGCTTGCCCTGGCTGTCGCGGCGCGGATCGAGCTTCATCTGGGGGGTGTGGCACGACGCGAAGCACCTCGCGGACCACATCACCACCCAGCGTGGCTACCTGACGCGCGACGCCGCCGGGGACGCATAGCGTGGTCGCGGACGCCCTGTTCGTCAACGCCGCCGTCTTCACTGCTGATGAGGTTGCGCCGCAACCAGATTCGGTGGCGATCCGCGGCGGGGTGATCACCTACGTCGGCCGGGGTGTCCCCGAGGAGATGGTCGGGCCGGACACCGAGATCATCGACGCCGGTGGCGCCAGCCTGCTCCCCGGCTTCATCGACGCCCATGTCCATCCGGTGGCCGCAGGCATGCAGGCATTGCAGTGCGACCTGTCCCGGCTCCCCCACGACCGCGCGGGGTACCTCGCCGCCATCGGTGACTACGCCCGCACGCATCCCGACGAGCGGGTGATCAGCGGAGGCGGTTGGTACGGCGACGGCTTCCCGGGGGGCCTGCCCACCCGCAGTGATATCGACGCAGTGGTCAGCGACCGGCCGGTGGTGCTCACCAGTCACGACGGGCACGGCGTCTGGGCCAACAGCACAGCACTCGACACAGTGGGCATCGACCGCAGCACCGCCGATCCCGCCGGCGGCAAAATCGTGCGCGACGAAGCAGGGGTGCCGACGGGGATGTTCTTCGAACGGGCCGCGGACCCGCTCACCGACCTGATCCCCTCCGTGACAACCGATTTCATGTATCGCGCCCTCCTGACGGCGCAGCAACGCCTGCATTCGGTGGGCATCACCGGGTGGCAGGACGCCGGCGTGGGCATTCCGCTGTTCGGCCTCGACGACATCCTGCCGACCTATCTTGCCGCCGACGCCTCCGGCGATCTGACCGCGAGAGTCGTTGGCGCACTGTGGTGGAGCGCCGACCGGGGACTCGACCAGATCGAAGAGCTCCGCGCCAGGCGCGACGCGTCGGGCCACCGGCGCTTCCACGCCACCACCGTCAAGGTCATGCAGGACGGGATCTGCGAGAACTGCACCGCGGCCATGCTGGCGCCGTACCGCACCGCACCGGGCGAGGCCGAGACCAGCGGGCTGTCGTTCATCGCGCCCGATGACCTCAAGGACATCACGTCGGCCCTGGCCGCCGCGCAGTTCCAGATCCACATGCACGCGGTGGGTGACCGCGCGGTCCGGGAGTGTCTGGACGCGTTGGAGGCCGCGGTGCACGCGCAACCCGACTTAGACGGCCGACATCAGATCGCGCACCTGGATATCGTTGACCCACAGGATGTTTCTCGCTTCGCCACGCTCGGCGTGGTCGCCAACATCCAGGCCCTGTGGGCGCGGCGCGACACCGAGATCGTCGAACGCAAGCTCCCACTGCTCGGCCCCGAGCGCGCGGGCTGGCACTTTCCCTTCGGCTCGCTACACCGCCACGGCGCCACGCTGGCCATGGGCAGCGACTGGCCGGTCACCGACCCCAACCCGCTGTGGGCCATCCACACCGCGGTACATCGCACCGGGCCCCGCGCCGATCCGCACGCCATCGGCGACCAGGTCTTCGACACTCCGCTACTGGCGCACGAGCGGCTGGACCTGCGGACGGCCGTGAACGCATACACCGCCGGGTCGGCGTATGCGAACCACTGCGACGACACCACCGGCAGCATCACCGCAGGCAAGCTTGCCGACCTGGTGCTGCTGGACGGCGACATCTTCGCCACCGACGAAATCAGCTCGTTACGAACGGTTCTCACCATGGTCGGCGGCGAGGTCGTCTACCGCGCCGGCTAGCGACCAGCTCCGCTCGGCGGAACATGGCCGATCAACCGCCGACGGGTGACGTCATCGGAGGCGACATCCAGCATCGTCAGGGCCAGCGCCAACGCGCCCTGCATCGCGGCGCGGTCAGCGGCCGGAGACGCCGCCGCCGCGGCGAATTCGAGTTGGTGGTTCACCGCGGGCAGTGAGTCGATCCCGATGTAGGGGTGGATGGCCGGGATGACCTGCGACACGTTCCCCATATCCGTCGACGCGCGGTTCATCAAACTGTCTGCCCCGGTGGAGAATTGCCGTCCGAGCTGTTCGGCCCGCCGGATGTAGGCAGTGAGCAGTTCGTCGTCGTTGCGGAATTCCGAGTACGGCTTGCTCTCCGGTTCGATGGTCAGCTCGCAGCCGGTGGCCAGTGCCCCGGCGGCGAAACAACGCTGGATGCGCGGCTCCAACTGCTCGAGCTGGGTCAGGGTCTGCGCCCGCACGTACCACCGGCCTTCGGTGCGCTGCGGTATCGCGTTGGGAGCTTCGCCGCCGCGGGTCATCATGCCGTGCACCCGCACATCGGATGGAAGCTGTTGGCGCAGTAGGCCGATCGCTACCTGCGCGATGGTGAAGGCATCGGCGGCGTTGATGCCGCGGTCGGGGTAGGCCGCAGCGTGCGCAGCCTTCCCGTCGTAGGCGATGTGGCTGTGCGACACGGCGTAGGGCTCCGCGCGGGCCACGTCGGCGGGACCTGGATGCACCATCGCCGCGGCGTGCACACCGGCGAACGCGCCACGTTCGAGCATCTCGATCTTGCCGCCACCGCCCTCCTCGGCGGGGGTGCCGAACACCGACAGGGTGATCCCGAGATCGTCGACGAACGGGCCGAGTGCGGCCGCGGCGCCGGTGGAGATGGCCGCGATCACGTTGTGGCCGCAGGCGTGGCCGAGGCCGGGCAGCGCGTCGTATTCGGCGCACAGTGCCAGGTGCAACGGGCCGCTGCCCAGGCTGGCGTGAAACGCCGTCGGCAAGCCGACGAAGTCCGTCTCGACGGTGAACCCGGCGTCGTCCAGCTCGCCCGCCACTCGTGCCGCCGAAGCGTGCTCCTCCCAAGCGATTTCGGGATTGCGATGCAGATCGTGCGACAGGCTCAGGATGCGGGTCTGCGCCCCGCTGCCCCGGTCGAGGATCGACTGTGCCAGCGTCGGGCTCACAGGTCACCCGGCACGCCGTAGGAGGGCGCGGCGGTGGGATCCAATCCGCGGGTGCGGTAGTCCCCCTTCTGGGGCGCCCAGACAGTCCAGAGCCGGTGCAGTTCGGTGATCGGGTCGTCGTGCCAGTCGACCCGCAGGTCGGTCACCGGCCACGGCACGTCCTCGACCACCTGCAGTCCGGCGCTGTGCACCGGGCCCGCCTCACCGCCGGCGGCGAACGCCGCGGCCAGACCGTCGAGCAGCCGCAGTTCCAGGCAACTGGCCGTGGAGTCGACGAATCCGGACAGCAGCGATTCGATGACTGCCTCGCTGCGCAGCATGTTCCCTGCCGCGGCAGCGTTTTTCGTCTGCGCGTGGTGCCGGATTCCCAACGCGTGTTCCCCGGTGTGGATGGCGGTGTTACCGCGGCGGTCGACGACGACGAGTTGTCGGTAGGCGGGGTGGTGCTCCGACGCCAACGCGGTGGCGAGTGCGTCTGGCGCGTCGACGTCGGTGGCGAGCGCGTCCAACGCGAGGGCACCCAGATGCGGGTTCGTCACGTTCTGGCTCGCCACGGCGCCGACGCCGGCGCGGAGGTGCACGCAGCGGGACGCGACGGCCGGGCTGGATGAGCAGATCACCATGCCAAAGGCACCCGTGTCGTCGCGGGCGGTCAAGGAGAAGGTCACGCGGTGTGCTCCGCATCGCTGAGCACTGCGGTGGCATCGATCTCGACGAGCCACTCGGGCCGGGCCAGCGCGCTGACCACCAGACCTGTGGACACCGGGTGCACGCCCTTGAGCCAGCGGCCCATCACGCGATACACCGGTTCGCGGTACCGGATGTCGATCAGATACACCGTCACCTTGACGATGTCCTGGACCGAGCTGCCTGCCTCCGCGAGCAACATGGCGATGTTGGCCATCGCCTTCTCGGCCTGTGCCTCGACGTCCCCGACGCCGACCGACTCCCGGGTGTCGAGATCCTGGCCGATCTGACCGCGCAGGTAAACCACACCCCCGGCGACCACCGCCTGGGCCAGATCGTTGTCGAGGTTCTGCTCGGGATAGGTATCGCGGGTGTTGAACGGCCGGATCCGGATGTGGTTACCCATGGCCTCTATCGTGCGGGGCCGCCGAGCATCTGTAAAACATTGATAACCGACAAAGCACATATGCCACGGTGATGCGCTACCGCTGTCCCGCGCCGCTGAAGATGATGCGGGCCGCCTCTTCGACCGCTCGGGCCCGAGCCGTCACGCGCACGACGCGCGCCCGCGCGATCACGATCGGCAGCCCGGGAGCGTCGCCGCGGATCGGCACCGCGACCACTTCGCCGCCGTCATAGGTGCCGTGGTGCGCCGGTTCCTGGTTCAGGATCGAGAAGCCGTGCCCGCGGGCCACCATCCCGCGCACCGTCTCGTAGCTCGCCGACCGGTACTGGATTCGGGGTTTCACCCCGGCATCGACCAGCATCGACTCGAAGTAGTCGCGACTGTCCGGCAGATCGAGCAGCACCATCGGCTCCGCCGCGAGGTCGGCGAGATCGAGACTGGCGGACGTGGCCAGTGGGTGATCGCGGGCGAGCACGATGTAGGGCCGCGCCACGTGCAACACCTCGGTGTCGATGCCGTCGCCCAGCCCGAGGTCGTAGGTCAGTGCCACCTCTGCGGTGCCGTTGCGCAGCATGGTGCGGACCTCGTCGGCATGGGTTTCCACCACCTCGACCTCGAGGCCGGGATGGTGGGCGCCGAGTTCGGAGATGAGGCGGGGCAGGACGAACGGGGTGAGGGTGACGAAACAGGCCACCCGGATTCGGCCGCGCACCTCGCCGGCCTGGCCACTGGCCGAGTCCAGCACTTCGCCGAGGTGCTCGAGAAGCGCGCGGGTGTCGCGCAGCATCTCCTCACCCGCCGTGGTGAGCACCAGGCCGCGGGCACGCTGCCGGATGAACAGCTGCGTCCCGATCTGATGCTCGAGCTGGGACACGGCCGCCGACACCGCGGACTGCGCGATCCGCAGTTCCTCGGCGGCCTTGGTCATGCTGCCGTAGGTCGCCGCCTTCACGAAGTACCTCAGCTGCGTCAAGGTGACATCGGGCCGACGAACCACTCGACGATCGTACGGCTCCCGGGCCCCGGCATCGCCTTTACTGATGTAGATCCACGGAAACATCTAATTGACTGGGGTAGACCCACGGCCCAGCATGTAAAGCCAAGCGAGACCCGCGCTACCCCGTCGAACCGGCGCACCGCCGGCGATCTTGCCACGCCAGGAGCAGATGTTGACCGCGTCGACCGTTGAACCCACCACCCTCGCGCACTGGACGGACCTTGCCGCCCACCTGCAGCTGAGATCCGGCCTCTTCATCGACGGCGACTTTCGGCCCGCGGCCTCGGGTGCCACGTTCGACACGGTCAACCCCGCGACGGGCGAACTGCTGGTTGCGGTGGCCTCGGCTGATGAGGTCGACGTCGACGCCGCTGTGGTGTCCGCGCGCGCGTCCTTCGACTCCGGGGTGTGGGCGAAAACCTCACCCGCCCACCGCAAGCGGGTACTGATCCGGCTGGGCGAGCTCATCATGGCCCACCGTGCCGAATTCGCCCTGCTCGATTCGCTCGATATGGGCAAGCTGGTGACCGAGGCGTACAACGTCGACGTGCCCTCGGCCGCAGACCTTTTCGCGTTCTACGGGGAAGCACTCGACAAGATCAACGGCGAGATCGCACCCACCGAGCCGGGCAACCTGGCACTGGTGACCCGCGAGCCGCTTGGCGTCGTCGGAGCGGTGACGCCGTGGAACTTTCCGCTCGACCTGGCCGTCTGGAAAATCGCCCCGGCGCTCGCGGTGGGCAACAGCGTCGTGCTCAAACCCGCCGAACAGGCACCCCTGTCCGCCTTGCTGCTGGCAGAACTGGCCGTCGAAGCCGGTCTGCCGCCAGGGGTGCTCAACGTGGTGCCGGGCTTGGGCCCCGCCGCGGGCGCACCGCTGGGCCTGCACACGGACGTCGACGTGCTGGCCTTCACCGGATCCACCGCGACCGGCAAACGGTTCCTGCATTACGCGGCCGACTCGAATCTCAAGCAGGTGTGGCTGGAATGCGGAGGCAAGAGTCCGAACCTGGTCTTCGCCGACGCCGACTTGGAACAAGCCGCCGAGATGGCCATTTTCGGGGCGTTCTACAACCAGGGCGCCGTGTGCTCGGCCAACTCGCGGCTGCTGGTGCAGCGCTCGGTGTCCGAGCAGTTTGTCGCCGATCTCGTCGGCCGCGCCCGGGCGCTGCGACCGGGCAATCCGTTGGATCCGGACGCCGGGATGGGCGCGATCGTCGACGAGTCACACACCGAACGGGTGCTCGGGTTCGTCGACCGCGCGGGTCGCGACGGCCAGATCATCGCCGGCGGGAGTCGCCAGACCGTGGACGGCCTCGGGTGCTTCATCGAGCCGACCATCGTCGCGGGCCTGGGACCGTCCGCTGAGCTGGTCACCGAGGAGGTGTTCGGGCCGGTGCTGTCAGTGCAGGTGTTCGACGACGACGCCGAAGCAGTTGCGTTGGCCAACAACACGATCTACGGGTTGGCGGCGTCGGTGTGGACCAACGATCTGCGCCGCGCCCACACGGTGGCCGGTGCGCTGCGAGCCGGGACGGTGTCGGTGAACACCGTCGATGCGCTCAGCGCCCAGACCCCGTTCGGCGGCTTCAAGCAGAGCGGCTTCGGCCGGGACCTCTCGTTGCACGCACTGGACAAATACACCGGCATCAAGACCACCTGGATCCGCTTCTGAGCGCCCCACGCGGTCATGACATCTGGAGCGCGGCGGGTCGAAGTAGCCGCTTGCCGATCAATGCCGAGAGCCAGCCGGGGCTCATCCCACCTGCGCTCGCCATCACCTTGTTGCGCAGTCCGGGAGTGACCACCGGCCTACCTCGATCGAGCGCGCGCAGACCTGCCGCCACCACTGGCTCCGGTGCGGCCAATCGCCGGTAGATCGCGGTGTGCGACACGTCCGAACCAAGCGCCCCAACGAAACCCGTGGCTGTGGGGCCAGGACACAACGCCGTCACCGTGACCCCGGAGCCACGGGTTTCCGCCCACAGCGCCTGACTGAACGACAGGACGAAGGCCTTTGAGGCACCGTAGGTGGCCTGATACGGAGCGGGCTGACGGGCGATGACGGACGCCACATTGATGATGCCGCCCGCGCCGCGGGTCAGCATCCCCGGCAACACCGCGTGGGTGAGTCCCACCAGGGCGTCGACATTCACGGCGACCATCCCGTGCTCGCGCTCGGCGCGAGCATCGGCGAATGCCCCGTAGGTACCGAAACCGGCATTGTTGACCAACAGGTCGACCGCGCGTCCAGCCAGATGCGCCTGAAGTGCGGCCACCCCACCCGCGACACCCAGATCACCGGGCACCAGCTCGACCTGCACCCCGGGTGCGATCTCGCGTACGCGACGGCGCACCTCCGCTAGCCGAGATTCGTCGCGGCCCGCAAGGACCAGGTCCATTCCACGGCTCGCGACCTGTTCGGCGAATATCGCACCGAAACCGGAGCTGGCTCCGCTGATCACAGCCGTCCCGCCATGGCGTTCGGACATCTGCCACACCCTCTCATTGATGTTGATCGTATTAACATAGCGATGGATGTTAATGTCGTCAACATGCCGGCGGCCAGAAAGAGCTATCACCACGGCGATCTGAAGCGGGCCCTCACCGATGCGGCCCTCAGCCTGGTGGCAGAGAAGGGCCCGAAGGGCTTCACACTGACAGAAGCTGCGCGCCGGGCCGGTGTCAGTGCGGCGGCCCCGTATCGCCACTTCGCCGACAAGGCCGATCTACTCGCGACGGTCGCCGAACAGGGATTCGTCGAGCTGCACGACGCCTTGATCGCTGCTACGGACCTGACCACCGATCCGGCTGCGCAGGTGATCGCGCTCGGTCGAACCTATGTGCG
>JBEVHL010000420.1:0-3887 GCA_040511255.1 Mycobacterium sp.
GACGGCTTCCAGCGCGAAGACCGGATGGGTGTGCCGCTGTCGTCTCCGGTGCGCAACTACCGCGACCGCAGCCACAAACCGGAACTGCTCGTCGCCATCGAACCGTTCGAGGCGTTGGCGGGTTTTCGGCCCGTCGCGCTGACCGTCGAGCTGATGCGGGCATTGTCGATCCCACAGCTGGCACCGGTG
Organism: Mycobacterium sp.; assembly: GCA_040511255.1. Taxonomy (GTDB): domain Bacteria; phylum Actinomycetota; class Actinomycetes; order Mycobacteriales; family Mycobacteriaceae; genus Mycobacterium. Next base: position 190 of record JBEVHL010000420.1, read on the forward strand.
ATCGATTTGCTGTCCGGTCAGTCCGACGCCGACGGGCTGCGCCTGCTGTTCACCACCTGGATCACCGCGCCCCAGCCGGACCTGGACACCCTGGTGGCTGCGGTCCTCGACGGGGCGGTGGCCTATCTGCGTTCCGGCGCAACCGAATTCGCCGAGGAAGCCAGGACGGTGCTCGAGCTCGGCGAGCGCTATCCGGGTGACGCCGGGGTGCTCGCATCGCTGCTGTTGAACCGGGTGCGCCTGGCTCCCGGCGAGGCGCTCTACATGCCCGCCGGTAACCTGCACAGCTATCTGCGGGGGGTGGGCTTCGAGGTGATGGCAAACCCTGACAACGTGCTACGCGGGGGATTGACCCCCAAGCACGTCGACGTCCCTGAATTGCTGCGGGTGCTGGACTTCACCCCGGCAGGAGAAGACCTGTTGCACCCGGGCCTGCACCGCGACGGGTTCGAGCTCGAATACCGCACGCCGGCCACCGAATTCGCGGTGTCGGTACTCACGCTCGATGGCGACAATCTCGGCCATGAGGTCGACGCGCCGTGCCGGCACGACGGCCCCCAGATCCTGGTGTGCGCCGACGGGGCGGCGGTAGTGCGGGCCAAGTCGGATACGTTGACGCTCGAACGTGGTTCGGCGGTCTGGGTTTCCGCCGACGACGGTCCGATCCGGCTGGTCGCGGATGCGCCGACCAAGCTGTTCCGGGCCACCGTAGGTATCTGAGTATCTGAGTATCTGAGTATCTGAGCGAGGAGCTTGTGCGTGTCGACTGCCGGTAGTGCCCGTGCCATCGTGGCCGCGTTGTTGGCCAATGCCGGGATCGCGGCGGCCAAATTCGTCGGCTTCCTGATCACCGGAAGTTCGTCCATGCTCGCGGAGTCGGTGCACTCGCTGGCCGACACGTCGAATCAGGCGCTGCTGCTGTTCGGTCAGCGCCAGGCCCGCAAGGAAGCTGACAGCCTGCACCCGTTCGGCTACGGCCGCAGTCGGTATTTCTATTCGTTCGTCGTGGCGTTGGTGTTGTTCTCGCTGGGCTCGGTGTTCGCGCTCTACGAGGGCTATCACAAGATCGGCCACCCCGAGGAGCTGACTTCGCCGTTGGTCGCGGTCGGCATCCTGGTGATCGCAATCCTGTTGGAGGGATACAGCTTTCGCACCGCCATGGTCGAGTCTCGACCGTTGAAGGGCGACGGCAGCTGGTGGCGGTTCATTCGCACGTCGCGCAACCCGGAGCTACCGGTGGTGCTGCTGGAGGACACCGGCGCCCTGATCGGTCTGGCCCTGGCTCTGGCGGGTGTCGGCCTGACCGTGCTGACCGGCGATGCGGTCTGGGACGGCGTCGGCACGATGGCCATCGGGGTACTACTCGGCATCATCGCGGTGATCCTGATGATCGAGATGCACAGCCTGCTGATCGGCGAGGGCGCCACCAACGCCGAGGCGCAGGCCATCCGCACCGCACTGGAGCAGACCGAGCACGTCGACCGTCTGATCCACATCCGCACCCAGTACCTCGGTCCGGACGAACTGTTGGTGGCGGCCAAGATCGCCCTGGCGCCGGGCACCGACCTGGCGACGGTGGCCGCGGCCATCGACGCAGCGGAGGCCAGTGTGCGGGCGGCGGTGCCTGCCGCGCGGGTGATCTATCTGGAGCCCGACCTGGACCGGTCGCTGACCGCATAGGGCTTGTCCGTGGCCCGCTCGGCCCACCACATCCGCAGGTTGTGCCGGATGGTGCGTCCGACCAGCGCCGGTGAGGGCACCATGTAGAGGCTGTCGAGCAGGCTGAACCGCCGCAGAAACCATTCGGCCAGAACGGGATCCGTTTCGGCGGCACCGAGGAACTGGTCGAACAGATTGCCGACCGGGCCGTACCACCACGGCCGCGGTCCCGGCGCCAGATGCAGCACCTGGTCGCCGATGGAGGTCATCAGCCATACCGGCAGCGTGGTCTTCGCGGTTGCCTTGGCCAACCGACCGGCCAGATCGGGATCGCCGGAGGCCAGCACGCCGCGCAGGTTGTCCGCCTGGATCGACGACATCGTCATACCCTGACCGAAGGTCGGGTTGAAGCTCACCACCGAATCGCCGAACGGAATGATCCCGGCGGGGAACCGGTTCAGCTTGTCGTAACGGCGCCACCGGCTGACGGGATAGCGGTGAAAGGACAGGTCGCCGATCGGTTCACCCGCCCGTAGTGCCGCGCTGACATGCGGCGGCAGGACCTGGTCGGCCAGCGCACACATCTCCGGGAAGGATTGCGGGGGTTCCACTTTGGCAATCCCGAAAGTTGTGACGTTCCAGTTGCCGTCCTCGTAGTACAGCATGCCCAGCCCCAGCGGTTGGTCCCGCGAGGCGCCGGCCACCACCACCTTTTCCTGGATCAGCCCGGCCGGAATCCGCACCTGCTGCGAGGCGTAGCCGATCCCGACGTCGACGGTCTCCTCGGGCGGGCGGTCAAACCCCCACTGCTCCAGCCACATCGGCAGGCGCGTTCCGCGCCCGGTGGCGTCGACCACCAGGTCGGCCAAGACGGCGCTGTCTTCGTCGCGGGCGTCGAGCAGCACACCCGTCACCCGCTCTTCGGCGGGGCAGAACAGGGGTTCGGCGACGGCCTCCTGGCGGATCTCGACATTCGGGATGGCGCGGACCCGTTCGCGGATCTGCCACTCCAGGTGTGGCCGGCTCGGCACGTAGGCGGTGAACTCGTCGCGCAGGGAGTGGTCGGTGCCCAGCACGTGGCCCGCCGCGCCGAAGTGGATGCAGTCGGGCCGGTTTTCCAGAATCGGTACGCCTGCGGCGACCATATCGGCGAGCAGGCCCGGAAACAGGCTTTCGAATTCGGCTGCGCCGCGGGCCATCAGCATGTGCACGTGTCTGCCCTGCGGCACCGCGGCGCGCTGGGTCGGGGTATCGGGCAATTCGTCGCGGTCGAAGAGCGTGACCTGGCGATAGTGCGCGGAGAGCACCCGCGCCGCGCACAGCCCGGCGATGCTCGCGCCGATGATGATGACGTCTTCGTTGGCCCGCTCGGTGGTCTGTCCCACCGGCGCCACGGTACTTCAACCGGTGCTTGGGCCGGTCCGGTTTTCAGGGCGACGGGTCATGACGAGTGTCTGACCGGCACGGTTTACAAACAGTGCCTCTGTGTCTAGACAAGAGACAAAACAGCTCCTATAGTCCAACCATGAACGTGCGGACTCTTCCAGGAGGTGGCTTGTCGTGACATCGCGGTTGGACGAACACAGCGGACCGGTATCGGCCGATCAGTGGCGGGATAAGAAGCGCCGGCTGTGGCTAATGGGGCTGATCGCCCCGACAGCGCTCTTCGTGGTGCTGCCCGTCGTCTGGGCCTTGAACCAGCTCGGCTGGACTGCGGCGACGCAGGCGTTCTTCTGGATCGGCCCGTTGCTGCTCTATGTCCTGCTGCCGATCCTGGATCTGCGGTACGGCCCGGACGGGCAGAATCCGCCCGACGAGGTGATGGACCGGTTGGAGAACGACAAGTACTACCGGTACTGCACTTACCTCTACATCCCGTTCCAGTACGCCAGCGTGATCTTCGGCGCCTACCTGTTCACCGCGTCCGACCTGAGCTGGTTGGGCTACGACGGTGGGCTGAGCTGGGTGGCGAAGATCGGCTTGGCGCTTTCGGTCGGCACCCTGGGCGGCATCGGAATCAACACCGCCCATGAACTCGG
>JBEVHL010000421.1:0-5934 GCA_040511255.1 Mycobacterium sp.
CTGGCGCATCGCGATTCGATCTTCGACTACACCTACGACGACATCGCGATCAAGAACTACGATCCGCACCCGGCGATCAAAGCGCCCGTCGCGGTATGACGCACATGGGCCTGGGCCTGATCTGGGCGCAGTCCTCATCCGGTGTCATCGGTCGCGATAACGGCATTCCTTGGCGGCTGCCCGAGGACATGGCGCGGTTCAAGGACCTGACCATGGGACACACCGTCATCATGGGACGGCTGACCTGGGAATCGCTGCCGGCGAAGTTCCGGCCGCTGCCGGGCCGGAGAAATGTCGTAGTGACCCGGCAGACTGACTTCATGGCTGACGGTGCCGAAGTGGTCTCCTCGCTGGACGAGGCTCCGCTCGAAGACGCCTGGGTGATCGGCGGTTCGCAGATTTACGGACTGGCCCTGCCGCTGGCCACCCGGTGTGAGGTCACCGAGGTCGATATCGACCTGCGCCGGGAGGACGACGACGCCCTGGCGCCCGTTCTCGACGAGGCGTGGCAAGGCACCGAAGGTGGCTGGCTGGACAGCACCTCGGGGCTTCGGTACCGGTTCTACAGCTACTCGCGCCGGTGAGGCTCTCCGCAGTCCAGGCCCGCCGTGTCGCGGTCGCCGCCCAGGGTTTCGCCGAGGCCAAGCCGAAAGGCGTGATCAACCGGTCCCATCTGCAGCGGCTGATCTCGCGGATCCAGGTACTGCAGCTCGATTCGGTGTCGGTCGCCGTCCGCGCGCACTACGCGCCGGTGTTCAGCCGGCTCGGACCGTACGACCGGGCGGTCCTGGAGCGCGCCGCGTGGAGTCACACCGCGAAAGCGCCGCGGTTGTTGGTCGAATACTGGGCGCATGAGGCCGCGCTGATGGCCGTCGAGGACTGGCCGCTGCTGCGCTGGCGGATGCGGGAGTACCAGGGCGGCCGGTGGGGCACCGAGATCGTCAAGAAGAACCCCCGGCTGGTCGATGACGTGGTGGCGGCGGTCACCGAACTGGGGCCCAGCACGGCCGGACAGATCGAGGCCCACCTGGCCACCGAACAGCGCGGCCGCAAGGGTCCGTGGTGGGACCGCAGCGACACCAAATGGGTGGCCGAAGCGCTGTTCGCCGCCGGGGTGCTGACCACCGCGACGCGGGTCGGGTTCTCCCGGCACTATGACCTGAGCGAGCGGGTGTTACCACCGGAGGTGTTCGTCCGCGAGGTCGGCGACGACGAGGCCGTGCGTGAGCTGACGCTGCGGGCGGCGACCGCGCTCGGGGTGGCCACCGAGCCGGACATCCGCGACTACTTCCGGCTGGGGGCGGGCCAGGCCAAACCCGCCATCGCAAAGCTGGTCGCCGACGGCGAACTCGAGCCCGTCGAGGTCGACGGTTGGGCGGCGCCTGCCTACCTGCGCGTCGGGCAGACGGTGCCGCGGTCGGACCGGGGCACCGCGCTGCTGTGCCCCTTCGACCCGTTGATCTTTTTCCGGGCCCGCATGGAGCGGGTGTTCGGATTTCATTACCGCATCGAGATTTACACGCCCGAGCCCAAGCGGCAGTTCGGTTATTACGTGTGGCCGTTCCTGCTCGACGGTCAGCTGGTTGGCCGGGTCGACATCAAAGCCGAACGCACCCGCGATGCCTTGCATGCAGTGGGTGCGTTCACCGAACCTGGCCAGGATCGCAAACGCGTGGCGCAGGCGATGGCCCTGGAACTGCGCAGCATGGCGTCCTGGCTGGGGCTGGCCGAGGTCACCGTGGGAGACCGTGGCGATCTGGCGGCCGAGCTGCGCCGAGCGTGCGGCTGACGCTTACTCCTCGGCCAGTTCCGGCACACCCCGGCCGCGGAAGATGTTGATCGCGAACACAATTGCGCCGATCACCAGCCACACCAGGCCGCCGATCTTGGCGGCGGGGTCGGCGTTGAACAGCACGTAGCCGATGATCAGAAAACCCAGCGTCGGCACCACCAGGTGCAACAGGTAGTTCGTCGACTTCACCTTCACCAGGTAGTACCAGATCACCGAGATGTGCAGCAGGCAGAAACCGAACAGCGCACCGAAGTTGACCAACGACGAGATCAACCCGATCTGACCGACGAAGAACAACACCAGCACGACGCTCAGGGCGCTGACGGCCAGCAGCGCAGCCTGCGGCACCTGACGTGCGCTGACCTTCGCCAGAAAGCTCGGTAACTGGCGGTCGCGGCTCATCGAGAACAGCAACCGGCTGGTGGCAGCCTGGGCGGCCATCGCGTTGGCGAACCCCACGGCGAGCACGTTGACGGCGAAGAACGCGTTCATCCACCCCGTGTTGGACGCCGCCTGCACCAGCGTGAAGAACGCGTTGCCCGCCTCGTCGTCGCTGAACGACTCACGCCCACCGGCGAGCAGGCTGGCCAGCCACGTCTGCGTGACGAACAAGAAGGCCACCACGAACAGTGCGATGAGCATGGCCCGGCCCGCCGGGTTCTTCTTGCCGGTGGATTCTTCGGCCAGGGTGGAGATTCCGTCGAAGCCCAGGAAGCTGAGCACGGCGATCGACAGCGCCGAGGCGATCAGCGGGGCGCTGACCAGCTCCGGATTCCAGATCGGGGTGGTGCTCCAGCCGACGTTCGGCAGGCTGGCGCCGCTGATGGCGCGCACCGCGATCACCACGAAGATCACCACGAACACCAGTTCGATCGCCAGGAACACCCGGTTGGCGACCTTCAGCGTCCCGACGCCGAGCAGGTTGATGATCGTGTTAACGATGACGAAGACGATTGCCCACAGCCACCGCGGAGTGGACGGGAACAGCCCCACCATCGATTCCGCAGCGAAGACATAGAGCAGTGTCGGCACCAGCAGGTAATCCAGCAGGATCGCCCACCCGGCGAAAAAGCCTGCGGCAGGATGTATTCCGCGACCCACATAGGAGAACACCGAACCCGCCAACGGGAACGACTTGGCCATCTGGGCATACGCCAGGGCGGTGAACACCATGGCGATCAGGCCGATGACATAGACCAGCGGCACCATGCCGCCCGCGCTGTTGTAGACCGTGCCGAAAATGGCCCAGGGCGCGATCGGCACCATGAAGACCAGTCCGTAGACCAGCAGGTCGACGGTGGAGACCGACCGTTTGAGTTCCTGTTCGTAGCCAAAGGATTCCAGCGTGGGCTGGCCGTCGCCGACCGCGGCGGGGTTGGGTGAGGTCACGGGCTGTTCCTGTCGAATCGGGGCTGGGGTCGAGTCAGGCTGGGTCGTGGGTACCCAGGAACTCCGCGATGACGCCGCGGAACTCCTCGGGCTTCTCCAGATGGCTGCAGTGGCTGGCGTCGGGGAAGACGTGGCTGCGGACGTCCGGGATGTGCTCGACGAAAGGCGCCCAGGTGGCCGGGGTGGCTTCGTCGTACTCGCCGGCGACCACCAGCGTCGGCGCACTGATCGCGGTCAGACGCTCGACGATGGTCCAGCTCTTCAAGGTGCCGAGCACGTGAAACTCGTTGGGGCCGTTCATCGTATGATAGACGGTGGGCTCGGCTTCCATCTGCGCCTCGCTGTCGGCGAAGTCCGCTGGCATCGGCTCGATGCGGCAGACATGCCTGCGGTAGAACTCGCCGGTAGCCGCCAGGTATTCAGGGTCGGTGACGGTGCCGTCGGCCTCGTGGCGGTCCAGCGCGGCCTGGGTCTCGGCCGGGAGTTGTGCGCGCAGTTCGGCGGCGGCGGCCATCCACAGCGCCATCGAGGCGGGGGAGTTGCAGATCGACAACGAGGCCAGGCCCGCAGGTTGCAGGACGGCGATCTCGGCGCCGAGCATGCCGCCCCAGGACTGGCCGAGCAGGTGGTACTGGTCGATGCCGAGGGCCTCGCGGACGGTGTGGAACTCGTCGACGAACAGCTCAGGTGTCCAGAAGTCGACGGGGGCATCCGGCAGATGGGTGCTGTTTCCGCAGCCGATCTGGTCGTAGTGGATGACCGTGCGACCGGTCTCGTCGGCCAGGGCCGCGATGTTGCGGACGTAGTTGTGCGCCATGCCGGGGCCACCGTGCAGCACGAACAGGGGCAGCTTTCCTGCCTGGGCAGCGGCGGGGGTGGTGACCTGGATCCAGGTGTCGTGCCCGCGGAACGGCACGAGGCGGGTGTCTTGTGGCATCGCAACAGCATGAATCGCTAAAGGTCTCCTGGCAAGACCATTGCGGAGGAATTAACATGACGGTCGACCGCGCTAGCCACGAAGGGATGCCGCCCCATGGCGCACACTGGTTCGGTGACCGGGTCACCGGCTGGCGCCCATCGGGCACCGGGTCTGCTTGCGCAGCAACTCGACTCGTCGACCCGGGTGGATGAGATCACCGACCGCCTGATCACCGCGATCGCCATCGGCGAATACCTGCCCGGCGCGCGGCTGCCGGTGGAACGCGACCTCGCGACCTCGCTGCGGGTCGGCCGGATGACCGTCCGGGCCGCATTGGCCCGCCTGGTGGAACGTGGCCTGCTGGAAACGCGACGGGGACGCGGGGGCGGGTCCTACGTCGTCGACCAGTGGCCGGCGTCGTCCACCGAGGCCGTCGTGCGCACGTTGCGCACCCGCCTCGGCGAACTGCACGACCGCTGCGACGCGATCTGCCGGTTGCAGGGAGTGGTGTCCCGCGCCGCCGCCGAATCGCGGACGGAGGCCGATATCGCGGTACTCCGGCAGCGGCTTTCGGACTACCGGAACGCCGAGACCGGGCTGGCGGCACAGCAGGCCGACAGCCGCCTGCACCTGGCGATCATGGCCGCCGCCCACAACGACGTACTCACCCAGGTGTTGCTCGACCTCAAAGCCTCGGTCAGCATCGGGTCGCCCGCGCATCCGTGGGGCGAGCCGTCGACCATGCGTGCCATGGAACTGCGTGCCCTGCACGACCACGAGCACCTCGTGGTGGCCATTGCCGACGGCCGCGGCGACGACGCCGACGCGCTGGCCCGCAGCCACGGTGCCATCGACTTCGAGCTGATCACCACCGCCATGCAGCGCGCTGACCTACTGACCGATTGAGCCGTGCGGTTAGGGTGAGCCGTGGCCGAGACCGCGCCGCTGCGCGTACAGCTGATCGCCAAGACCGAGTTCCTGGCACCCCCCGACGTGCCGTGGGACACCGACGCCGACGGCGGTGCCGCGCTGGTCGAATTCGCCGGGCGGGCCTGCTACCAGAGCTGGTCCAAGCCGAATCCGCGGACCGCCGCCAACGCCGACTACGTCAAACACATCATCGACGTCGGGCACTTCTCGGTACTCGAACACGCCTCGGTGTCCTTCTATATCACCGGGATCTCGCGGTCCTGCACCCATGAACTGATCCGGCACCGGCACTTCTCCTACTCCCAACTCTCGCAGCGCTACGTGCCTGCCGACCATGCCGAAGTGGTGCTGCCGCCCGGCCTGGAAAATGACCCTGAGCTGGAAGAACTGTTCCTGGCCGCCGCCGATGCCAGCCGCGTCGCGTACACCGAACTGCTGAGCAGACTGGAAGCCAAACTCGGTGACCTGCCGAACGCCACGCTGCGCCGCAAGCAGGCGAGGCAGGCCGCGCGGGCGGTGCTGCCGAACGCCACCGAGACCCGCATCGTGGTCACCGGTAACTACCGGGCCTGGCGGCATTTCCTCGCGATGCGGGCCAGCGAGCACGCCGATGTGGAGATTCGCAGGTTGGCCATCGCCTGCCTGCGCCAACTCGTCGAGGTGGCGCCCGCGGTGTTCGCCGATTTCGAGATCACCACGTTTGCGGACGGCAGCGAGGTGGCTACCAGCCCGCTCGCAACGGAGGCTTGAGGGCGCACGGTAATCTTGACCCCGTGAGCACCAGCGGATTCGACGCCAGCGCACGGTTGGGCACCGTGCTGACTGCCATGGTGACGCCGTTCGGTCCGGACGGCTCCCTCGATACCGCGGCTGCGAAGAAGGTGGCCAAGCATCTGGTCGACTC
>JBEVHL010000422.1:0-12119 GCA_040511255.1 Mycobacterium sp.
TTTGTGCTCGGTGACAACGCCGGATTCCTCCGTGGCAATGAATCGGGTTCCCGCACAAGCCATATCAGCTCCTAATGCAAGTGCAGCGCGGATACCGCCGCCAGTGCACACACCGCCAGCCAGCTGGATCAAACCATCGAAGAAACTACGGACACGCGGAACGAAAGCCATCGGTGACAGCTGGCCGCCGAGCCCACCGGCGCCGGCGCACACCAACATGAGCCCATCGACGCCCGCCTCGACCGCCCGCTCGGCCTGAGCCACCGACACGCAGTCGTGGATGACGAGCCCACCCCAGTCATGCACGCGCTCCACGACGCTACCGGGATGACCGACGTTGGTGGTCACTATCTCAACGCCGTGGCGGCGGCAGAGATCGAGTTCCTGGTTCAACAAGTCGGCCGGTTTGGCGCTGGAGACGTTGATGTTGACTGCGAACGGCGCATGGTGAACACCTGTCGGCGCTCTGCCGTCCCGCTGGGCGTCGGCAAGTCGATGAAGCCACGTGTCGAGACCGTCAGCGGCCCATGCGTTATGAGTCGGGAAGCAGCCAACTATTCCGGCGGCGCAGCAGGCTGCGACCAAGTCCGGTGTGGACGCGATGGACATCGGCGCGGCCATCAGGGGCAGCCGCAACCGGTCGAGCAGTTCTTCCTTCTGCATGTTGGGCTGCCTCCTCCACCGGACATTCGCAACCTAGTCCAGCCCGATCTAGATAGTCAACCTAGTGCAATAGCTCGAAGCCGCGGGCCGGCCTGGGTAGCATCACCGGGATGCCCTCGACCCACAGTGTGCTGCGCGACCGCTGGTATCGCGAAGGATGGTTTTCTGGGCAGACCCTCCTTGACGCCTTCGCCGCCGGCGCGCAGGTTCACGGCCGCACCCCGGTGACTTTCGTCGGCGGTGATTTCGACGCCAGTCTCACGGTGGCGGAGATTCGCCGCGATGCCCTGAACTTGGCGGCCAAGCTGCAGCGACTGGGCATAGGCCCGGGAGACGTGGTCGCAGTGCAGGTAACGAACCGCCCGGAATGCCCGGCGATCTACCAGGCAGTGCTGCTGTGCGGGGCCGTCCTGGTCCCGATCGTTCACATCTACGGAACGGCCGAAGTCAGATTCATTCTTACCGAGTCGGCGGCGAAGGTGATCGTCATGCCCGAGCGGTGGCGTACAACCCGTTATCATGAACGCGTACAGGAACTTTCAGAGATTGACACGCTCGGGCAGATAGTGCTGCTGGACGCCGGGTCCGGAGCTGGCTACCGCACGTTTTCTGAACTGCCCGGGTGTGCCGAGGATTATCAGCCTCCCGCGGTGTGTTCAGATGAGGTCTGTCTTGTCTTGTATACCTCGGGGACCACCTCGGCGCCTAAAGGAGTTCAGCACACCCATAACACGGTGCTCGCCGAGCAGCGCACTATGCCCGCGTTGTTTGCGACGACCGACGATACGACGTTGGTGACGTTCCCACCGGGTCACATCGCCGGTGTGGGCGCGGTTTTGCGGCCCTTGCTCTCGGGGGCTCGAACAGTGTTCCTCGACAGCTGGGATCCGAAGTTGGCATCGGACATTGTGCAGCGGTTCGCCGTCACCAATACCGCGGGCGCACCCTTCCATCTTGAAGGCATCCTCGCCTGCGGTGACATCGCCCATAAGCTGGCCACGCTCGATGAATTTCTAGTCGGGGCAGCGCCGGTCTCGGAGGATCTGCTTCGACGAGCAGCAGCCGCGGGCATCACCACATTCCGCAGCTACGGAGCGACGGAACACCCCACCGTTACCGGTGAGCACCTCGGGGCGAGTCGCTTAGCGCTGCTGAGCACCGACGGCAGGCCGATGCCGGGATCGGCGGTGCGAATCGTGGGTCCCGGCGGCGCTGATTGTGCCTGCGGCGTCGACGGGGAAGTGATAGTCCAAGGCCCCGAACAGTTCGTTGGCTACCAAGATGGTGCGCTCAACGCCGTTGCGTTCACCGCCGACGGCTGGTTCCGCACCGGCGATCTCGGGCACCTCGACATCGACGGCCGGCTGGTGATCACCGATCGAATCAAAGATGTCATCATCCGCGGCGGTGAAACCATCTCCTCGGCGCAGGTCGAAGAGGTCCTCTACGCCCACCCCGCCGTGTGCGAATGTGCAGTAGTTGCGGCGCCGCATCCTCGCTACGGCGACGTGGTCGCGGCTGTAGTGGTCCTCCATCACGGTCGAGCACTGGATCTCGACGAGGTCCGCGCTCACTTCGCGCTGTCGGGATTGGCGCGCCAGAAGACCCCCGAGCACCTTGTCGTCGTGGACGCATTGCCGCGAACGCCGCTGGGGAAAGTGCGCAAAGCAGACTTGCGTGACGCACATTTCAGTTGGTGACCGTGTTGCCGTGCGACAGGTTCCGGGGATCGCTCAACATCGCGGTGTCAGAAACAGTACCCATTGCAAAGCTTACTAAGTAATATAGCTGGCCGCAGTGAGCCACAGGGTGCCCAAAGGAGGAGGCCGATGTCCGCTGACCGCATCCTCGCGCTCAGGGCCCAGCGTCGTGCCGTCCTCGAGTTCTGCCGAGGACTCACCGCCGACCAGTGGCAGACTCCCAGCCGCGCCTCGGGATGGCTGGTGCGCGATGTCATTGCCCATATGGGAGCTAGTTGTCGAGTCATCTGGAGTCGGCAGGTCGTCGATGTTCTTCAGTCCGCAGATACCGAGCGCGATAATGAGGCACTGGTGCAGAACCGGCGAACCTGGCCGATCAACCAGGTGATCGGCGAATTCGCCCGCTGGAGCAGGGTAACCGCAGCGGCGATGAATCTGGCTGCCCGCGGGCCGATGAACACGATGACAGTCCGATCTGGCAGCCTCGGGCGCTACCCAGCGTGGCTGCTGCCGTCCACCTTGGTTTTCGACTGGCACGTCCACCTATGGCACGACATCGCCCCGGCAGTGGACAAGCCCGCACCGCCGACAGACGCCCGCCGGCTCACCGCGACGCTGGAATGGATGCTGGCCGGGCTCGAGCAAATGAACCGGGACAAGATGGGCTGGGTCGATCGTCCGTTGACGCTGTCCCTGGCCGGCCCAGGCGGCGGTACGTGGACAGTTGCCCCCGCAGGGGATGGACTGTTACGCGTCACGCCGGGCCGGTGTGACGCGGCGGCAGCGACGGTGGCCGGCGAGTCGATCGACTTCCCCGCCTGGGCCACTGCTCGCACGCCCTGGCGCACAGTCGATCTGGGCATTACCGGCGACGATCTCTTCGCATCTCGGTTCCTCGATGCGGTCAACATCATCTGACCGGTAATCGAGACGGTCGGTCAAAGCAGACAAAGGAGTCCTGTGGATCAGATCCTCGCCCGCGATTCGGGCGGCGTGCGGGTGGTGACGCTAAACCGTCCCGACCGAATGAACGCGTTTACCCCGACTGGCTATCGGGACCTGCGGGTAACGCTCGAATCTGCTGACAGTTCCCCCGATATCAGGGTGGTCGTCATCGAGGGCGGCCGGCGGGCCTTCTCGGCGGGTGCCGATCTAGCCCATCTTCGTGACGACGCCGAAACGCAGGCCATGAAACGGGAATTCGTTGGCCTACTCGACGCGCTGACCGCGTTCTCCAAGCCGTTGATCGCCGCCGCGGCAGGCGCTGCGGTCGGCTTCGGCGCCACGTTGTTGCTGCACTGCGACATCGTGCTGCTGGAAAACGAGACCCGGCTGCGATACCCGTTCGCCGCCCTGGGCACGGCTCCCGAAGCCGGGAGCAGCTGGCTGCTTCCCCACATCATCGGAACTCAGCGTGCGATGGAGCTGATCCTGTCGGGTCGCTGGGTCACCGCCGCAGAAGCAATCGAGATGGGACTAGCCGCGCGCAGTCATCCGTACGACGAGCTCAGCGCTGCGGCCGTCAAGCTGGCAGCCACCATTGCCGGCACCCCCGGCTCAGCTGCACTCGTAGCTAAAGCGCTTCTGCGCGAACCGATGCGGTCCCACATCAGGGACGCGGTAGCCCGTGAGAACGAGGCGGCCGCGCTGCTGGCAGCATCTGTTGGCGCGCCTGGGCTGACGGCGGGCCGCTAGGTTCGCACCGCTGGCTGGGTACCGGTATCCGACAGCGCCAGCAACCCGCCCTCAACCACCGAACGCAGCGTTCCCAGGTCGATGCGCCCCTCTTCTGCAGCGGCCACGCACGCGGCGACGTCCTTGCGCAGGAAGGGACCCGCACCGGCTTCAAATGCTTCCAATCCACCCATACGGCCGATATGCGATGACGCCTTACTTCCCCCACTGCAAACAGCTAACGCCGCTAGCAGCCGGGTGCTGTCAACACCAAGTTCAGTGCCCAGCGCCGCAGCAGCGGCGACCAGCTGGGCGTTGGCCGCGAACAGCAGATTGTTGATGAGCTTGATATCGAGGGCAGTGCCCGCGCTGCCTGTTGCGATGATGGGGTCGGCATAGGCACTGATCACCTGTGTCACCCTTTCGACGGCTTCCTCAGGTCCTCCGAGCAGGACCGTCAGCTTGCCCCGCATGATGTCATCGGCGGTACCGCTGACGGGAGCATCGACGGTGTGCGCGCGAGATACCCGCGCCACTTCGGCCAGTGTGGACCGCGAACCCGTCGTGTGCGAGACAAAGATACTGTCCGGCTTCTGTACAGCTGCAAAACCGTTCGGGCCCAGCCCGGCGTCGCGCAATTGCGCATCGGAGAACAGGCAGGAGATGAACAGATCGCTTTGGCTGGCGACTTCGCCCGCCGAGTCGGCCAGGTGTGCTCCCAGACGGTGCAATTGGTCGCTGATGTCGGATCGACGGGTGTAGACGAGTACTCGATGACCCGCAGCGAGAAGACGTGCGACCATCGGCTGGCCGAGCTGACCCGCACCGATGAATCCGACGGTTTCGGTCATCGCGGCGTGCCAGCCCGGCCGAATTGCGCTCCATGAGCTGACAGTTGAGTCTTGCAGTCGCCGATATCGGTGAACAGCACCGTCTTCATACCCAATTTCTTGGCAGGAACGAGGTTTTCAGCGAAATCGTCGATGAAAACGATGTCCGCTGCAGGGCACCCGAGCCGACGTACCAACTCCAGATAGATCGCCTCGTCGGGTTTGCGCACACCGATGATGGCCGAATTCATGATGAAGGCAAAAACGCTCGAAGGCAGATTGTCGGCATACCACTGCTGATTGTCGGCCACATTGTTGGTCATAACGGCGACAATATGATGCTCCGATAGCGCCGCGGCGAGGTCCATCATGTCGGGCAGCAAGGGTCTGACTGCTACCAACGCCGCACGGATGCGTTCGAGATCGATCGCAACCCCAGCGTCGTGCAGAATGCGCTTCGGTAGGCGCTGGAAAAATTCCTTAATTTCCATCGCTCCGATTTCGACCTCAGAGAACTCCGGGTCGCCGCGAAAGTACCGTGACAGCGTGTTCGCCGGTAGTCCCAGTTCCCGGCCGTAGTTCTCCAGCTCGACGAACGGCGGCCCGGACATGACCCCGCCTACGTCGAAAACGATCGCCGCCGGCTGAGGTGTCCTCACCAGGTGTAGCTCGGGTCGGCCGCGCCGCCCTCGACGAAAGTGTCCTCCCAGAGCGGAAACTCGCGGGCGATTTCCAAAATGTGGCTGGGGGAGAAAGCTACCCGCCGATGCTGAATCCGCCACCGACCGCCCCGCTTCTGGAGATGATCCAGGTATCGGACCCGGAGCACGACCTCTTGATTGCTCCTTCGCCCGGACTCATCATTCTGGCGACAGAATGCCAGGCAATAGGTCTCGGCGTGGGCGGCATTGCCGTGCAGCTCTACGAGTTGCGTACCGTTGTGATGCATCCAGTGTTGTCCCGGCTTCTCCCCTGAACGCATGAACTCGATAAAGCCCGCCACCGGCCCGTTATAGGACCCATACTCGGTGATCGCGTCGTGGTGGAACAACGACGCCAAAAGCTCATGGTCGTGCCGGTCGATGGCACGCGGATACAGGTCGAGCACCCGTCGGATGTCACGCTCGTCGAGGAGCAGCTGCACCTCGTTTCTATCGAGAGTCATTCAGCTCACCGCGCCGTCGCCGGTCAGGTGGACCGCCCGTTCAGGGCACAGCGATTCGGCTTGTTCTGCCACCGAACGCTGCGATTGCGCAACCTCGCCGGTTCCAATGACCACGCCGAACCCGCGCTCGTCGTCTTCAACGAGGTCAGGGGCGGTGTAGTAGCACAGTCCATGGCCCATGCAGGTCTTATCATCGATTGTCAGCTTCATCGCATCCTCTCGGGGGTGAACACCAGTGGCAGATCAGCCAGGTGATAGGTACCTGTGGGCCAAGCGATCCGCGGCTCGAAACCGTCCCTAATCCGATATTCGGGGATCCGCTTGTGGAACTCTTCGACGACAAGCCGTAGCTCCCGGCGGGCCAGGTGGGAACCGAGGCAACGATGGATTCCACCGCCGAAAGTCAGATGCCCGCGGCCGGCCTGCGTCAGATCGATCTCATCCGGTGCCGCGCCACCGGCGGTCTCACGGTTGGCGGTGGCCATCACAATGCGGACCTTCGAACCTTCAGGAATGGTGACGCCGCAGACCTCGACGTCGCAAGTGGTCTGGCGTGACACGTGCGGGGCGGGTAACTCCAACCGCAGAATCTCCTCGACAAGGGGGTTCGCCAGTGCTGGATCGGCGACGACGGCCGCCTGCAAATCGGGTCTGCGAGCGAGGTGATAAAGCGTGAAGCCAATCGCACCGGTAGTGGTGTCCAGCGCTGCGATGACGAACAGGAAGCACATACCCAAAATTTCGGCGTCGCTCCACTTGTCGTCACCAGAGAGCGCGATGACGCGGCCAATCATGTCATCTGACGGATTCGCGCGTTTGTAAGCGAGGTGTTCCTGGAGGTAGGCGAACAGCGCTCCTGCCGCTCGGCGCTGAGCGGGAACAGCGTCACCGACCAAACTCGACGACGTCAGAATATCGGACCATTCCCGGAACTTGTCGCGATCAGTGACGGGAAGTCCGAGCAAGGTCAGCAGTACCTGAGCCGGGTACAGCTCGGCCAGTTCGGAGATGGCCTCACATTCCCCGCGGTTTGCGAACCCCTCGATGAGCTCCCCGACCTGGGTACGGAGGCCATCCTCCATCGCGTTTACCACCCGTGGAGAAATCATCGGGTCCAGAATCTTGCGGTAACGCGCATGGTCGGGTGGATCAATCATCAACGGCAGCATGGGAACTGGGTTGCCGAGGTCGCGGCCCCTGGCCGAGGAAAAAATCTCGGGGTGGTGCTGTGCAAAGCGGACGGCCTCATGGCTGGTGAGGTACCACACCCCGTCGGCCTCATAGACGTCGCCGCGGGACCGGATGTAGCGCCATCCCTGCGAACGATCCAATGCCATCGGAGCACGCTCGTAGAACGTGACCGCCTCGTGTCGGACATCATCGACCGCCATGACTCGCCTCGCTTCGTTATCCATGTCATCGTGCATTCCGCTGCAGCGCAGGCTTATACGTGGCGACCTGGAGAGGTCACACCGCCAGATAGTCGTTTGGAACGAGATCCGTTACATCGGTTCCGGTCATCAACTTTCGCGGCAATGTGGTGTCCCAGTAGTCGGTCCAGCGAGCAATCTTGCCCTCGTGCACCACGAAGGTGCCCATCACCGGAACACCCACCACGTCGCCCGCGGGAGTTTTGATCATGTCGAGGCGTTCGGTGAGCACGGCAGTACCCGAGGCGGCGATGTTGATCAACTCGTAGGCGTACGAGTCCGGAAACGCCGCGAACTGCTGGGCAAGATTGGTGGTGATGGCGTCGACGCCCACGGTGGCTGGCGTTCCGACGTTTTGGTACACAGCGTCGTCGGTGAGGTAGGGGCGCAACAACGCAGGGTCACGCTCCTGCATCAGCCCGCAGAACGTCTCGACAACCTCGATCGGATCGGTCACAGTGCGCACCCTTCAATTGGTTGGCCGTTTAACACTTGGGCATACAGCCAGAATGTATTTCACCTACAGACTGTATGGGAATATACTGAGCGCGTGCCCCGAGGTCAACAGTCGCAGTCGGTTGCGAAAAGTCCCCGCGCAGTGCAGGCTGAGGCCACCCGCGCGGCGCTCATCGCGGCAGCGAGGCGGCTCTTCGTTGAAAAGGGCTACTTCGAGACGGCCACCGAAGAGATTGTCACCGCTTCCGGGGTGGGAACACGAGGCGCGCTTTATCACCACTTCGGCGATAAGAGGGCGCTGTTCCAGGCGGTGTTCGAACAGGTCGAAGAAGATCTTCTCAGTGCTGCTGGAGGCGGTGAAGCCAGCGGCGATGCACTGGGCAGGTTGCGATCTGGACTGCTGAGGTTTCTCGACGCTTCGTTGACGCCCGAGGTACAGCAGATCTTGCTGATCGACGGTCCGGCCGTTCTGGGCTGGCAGATCTGGCGTGAACTGGAGGGGCGCTACGGTGTTGGGCGTATCCATAGTCTGCTCGAACGCGCGGTTTTGGAGGGGTCTCTGCCTGCTCAGCCGCTCATCGTGTTGGCCCACGTGTTACTCGCCGCGGTCGACGAAGCCGCGCTGGTGATTGCCAACTCACCCGAGCCGGCGGCCGCACGCGAACAGGGCATCGCCGCGATCACCCTGCTCTTATCGGGGCTAGGCAACACCGCAAAGGCTCGCTGACTCTCCTGCCGGGCCCGGGTCGCACTGTGTCAATCAGCGTGCCGCTGTTGACACCGCGGCGGCGGTTTGAACATACTGGCTGTATGCGAATTGCATACTTCTAGTATGCGGCGGCGCCAAGTATCCGGCTGATGTCGACGCGGATTCGCTCAGACCGATCAAATTGTGGTGGCGAAGGAGTGGATTGTGGGGGAGCCCGACGACGTGGTGCAGGCGATGGTCGACAACTTTGACCACCACCACCCGGAGTTCGCGCAGCAGGACCTACCGCAGCGCGTCTACGCTGAGATGCGGGAAAACTGCCCGGTGAAGTGGACGGGTGCCCAAGGTGGGTTTTGGGTCACCTCGAAATATCGCGACATCGACCGTGTCGCCAACGATCCGCAAACGTTTTCGTCTGCGTTGGGAAATCTTGTGCCACACGGTCCCGACGCGCTACCCGAGAGGGAACGCGCCGCCCTGCTCGAAGGTGGTCGCGGTTCGGCGCCGCCGGTGTTCTATGACCCTCCGCTACATAGCGCGTATCGGCGGGCGTTGAACCCGCTGTTCACTCCCAAAGCCGTTCGCGTCCGTGAGGATTATATCCGGTCTGTCACTGACGAGCTGATCGATTCGTTTATCGATTCGGGGTCGTGTGAGATCGTCGGTGCGTTCTGCGCGCCGGTGCCCGCGATCGTGGTGCTCGACTGGCTTGGACTGCCCACCAACGGTTGGAAGCAGTGGTCAGATGCGGTCTTGGCGCAATTTGAAAATCCGGGCCAGTCGGGTCCGGATTCTTCCAAGATCGACCTGCCGGCCGTGCTCGCCGAGGTCCAGGATCGTCGCAAGAATCCCCGCGAGGATGTGCTGACCGCGCTGTCACAGACCGAAGTTGACGGGGCACGCCTCAGTGATAGGGAGCTGTTGCAGATCGTGGCGGTCATCATTTTCGCCGGATTGGACACCACCACCAACGCCGTTGCCAGCTCGCTGGTCGAACTGCAGCGCCATCCCGATCTTCGCGCCGAGCTGGCCCATACACCAATCGATGACCCGTTGTGGGGCAATGCTATTGAGGAATTGCTTCGGTATGTGTGCCCGGTCCAGGGTTTTCGCCGCACAGCCCGCGCTCAGGCTCAGGTCGGAGACGCGACCATCAACCCGGGGGAGCGGGTTTTCATGCTGTGGGCATCAGGCAACTTCGATGAAGACATTTTTGACGATCCCACGAGACTTGACTTGCATCGGAACAACAACCGGCACATGTCCTTTGGGCGTGGTATCCATCGGTGCCTGGGCGCACACCTCGCGCGTCTGGAGATGACAGTGATGCTGCAACAAATTTTGCATCGCATTCCCGAATACGAGATCGACGAGGGGGCGCTGCAGCTCCATCCTGACGTTGGTCTGGTCTACGGGTTTGGTTCGGTGCCCATGCGGTTCCGCGCTCCCGCCGCCGCGAAGTGACTAGGGTGCCTCAACTAGGCTTGCGCTGGGTGTGCGATGGGTTCGCGATGCCGGAGTCGCCGGTGTATGACGCCAAGCGCGGATTCATATACGTCTCCAATATGGTTGACCGAGTCATTCCGCCACCCGAGCACGGCAACGGTTTCCTGACCAAACTCGCAAGCGACGGGACCACTGTTGAATCGCGGTGGGTCACCGGCCTCAACCAGGTGAAAAATCTTGCGGTACAGCGTGATCACCTGTACGCGGCCGATTCGCAGGCATTGGTTGTCGTCGACATCGAGGCGGCATCGATCGTCGCCCGCTATGTCGCGCCGGACTCGATGTTCATCGACGGTGTCAGCGTGCACCCTAACGGTGATGTCTATGTCAGCGACCTCGGCAAGAACATCATCTGGCGGTTGACCAGCGACGGCGACTGGGCGCCATGGCTGGAATCTGCTCTGCTGCACCATCCCGACGGACTAATCGCAGAACAGGACCGACTGGTGGCCGTAGGGTTCGGCGGACTTGGGCCGTTCCGCACCGACCCCGATGAGCCCGACGCCGGTTACCTCAGCGCCGTCGACCTCATCGATCGCACGGTCAGCCCGATCGGCGACGGCAAACCGATCGGACACCTCGACGGGCTCGCCGCGCATCCCGCCGGGGGATACCTCGCCACCGACTCCATTAACGGGGCTCTGTTCACAATTGACGGTGCCGGCACTACTTGCCTCGTCCACGATTTCCCCGCCAACTCCGGCCCGGCTGACATCGACGTCATCCCCGACGTAGGAGTGGTGCTCGTGGCCATGCTCTGGGAGAACTCGGTGCAGGCCTTGGAATTGCCTGATGCCACAGAAGGAGCCGAACGGTGACCAACACGGCGAAAGTCGACGGCCTGGCCATCGACTACACCGACACCGGAACTGGCCCGACCATTCTGTTCGTCCACGGCGTCTATGTCACCGGTGCGCTGTGGAATGACGTCGTGCAGGAACTGGGGCGCGGCTACCGGTGCGTGGTGCCCACCTGGCCATTGGGGGCGCACAGCACCGCCACCGACGGCGCCGAGTTGGGGGCAGAAGCCGCCGCGCGCCGCGTCGTGCACTTCATGGAAACACTTGACCTGACCGATGTCACGGTGGTGGCCAACGACACCGGCGGCGGTCTGGTGCTGGCCGCTCTCGGTGATCCCGGCCTGGACACGTCGCGGATCGGACGACTCGTTCTCACCAATTGCGATAGCTATGAACACTTTCCGCCTGGCGCGTTCGCTCAGATCGTGAGACTCTGCCGCCTGAGCTCGGCAGTCGGCGGCCTGATTTTGCGGTTGCTGGCCACCGAAGCAGGGCAGAAGTTTTTCCTCAAGGCCGTCTGTCGCCATCCGCCGACAGCAGAGCGCCAACGCGAAGTCTTCGGAGCGTTCGCCACCAGCGCCGCGGCACGACGTGACGCGGTCACGGTGACCGCGTCCCTGGATCCGGCGCTGACACTGCGGGCAGCTGCTGCTATCGAAGCCTTCGACAAACCTGTCAGTCTGGCCTGGGGTGTCAACGACAAACTCTTTCCGTTGGCGCACGCCCAACGCCTACGCGCAGCTTTCCCGCGGGGCACTCTCGAAGAGATCGACGGCAGCGCAACATTTGTCATGCTCGATGCGCCGACGCAACTCGCGGCTGTGATCCGCGGCCGGTGAGCCCGTCTGATCTACCCGATAATGCCGGGTTCTCGGCGCCGACCTCGGCTCCGTCGGTGGCATCGACCGCTGGCTCTATGCCGAGCGTGCCACGCTTCGCCGTGACTGAGCAGGCCGGTCAGCCGGCGGCATTGACTTCCAATGTGACCTCGGTCTCTAATCACCCGCGGACCTCTGATACTCTCAAGCGGTTACAGTCGCGTTCGTGCGTCGGTTATGACTATCAGTCGCATCGAGAAAGTGAATCATCCCATGCCTTTGCAGAGCCATATGCAGCTCATCTCTACCGATGACCATCTGATCGAACATCCCCGATTGTGGACAGATCGGTTGCCGTCGAAGTTTGT
>JBEVHL010000423.1:0-3890 GCA_040511255.1 Mycobacterium sp.
GAAACCTTTTTCGGACAGATGCGCACGGCGTTCAGCGGTTACTACTGCGAGCGGTACGAAATCGTTTCGTCCGGCTCGTTGATCGGGTGCCGGACTGAGATGGGCGGGACGTTCGATTCTCCCTTCGATCCCACCCCGTTCGGGACGGTCCAGCCCCACGGCGGCAGGGTGACACTGACCCTGATCAACATGTTCCGGTACGACGACGATGGCAAGCTTGCGGAGGAGTGGGTGCAGTACGACAACGTCGACTGGCTGCGCCAGCTCGGCGTCACGCTCACTCCGGCTGCCACGAAGTAGGGCCCGGCTCAGCCCACCGAAGCGGGCGCCAACGTCTCGTTCAGATGACCCGCCAGCGACCGCACCGTATTGAAGGTGACGATGGTCTTGGGCGTCACGCGCACACCGGTCTGAGTCTCGATGTGCGTGCGCAACTCCAGGTTGCCCAGAGAGTCCAGCCCGTGTTCGGCGAACGGCCGGTCGGGGTCGATGGCGCGACGCAGGATCAGGCTGACCTGATCAGAGACCAAGCGGCGCAACCGGTTCGGCCACTCCTCCGGGGACAGCGCGTGCAGCTCCGCCAGCACCGCCGCCGAGCTACCGGCAGCGCCGGACTCGGTCTCGCGGAAGTTCTCCGCGAAGGGGCTGCGCGCGGCCAACGACGCCAGCCACGGCGCACCGGCCAACGGCAGATAGCCGGTGTAGCCGCGGTCGTAGCGCAGCAGCGCGCGGAAGGCGTGTGCGCCGTCGGCGGGACTGATCATCGTGGTGTCGCCACGCTGTGCCAGCCCCGCGCCCTTGCCGATCTGATCCCATGCGCCCCAGGCGATTGCAGTGCCGGGCAGGCCCTGGCTACGCCGCCACGCCGTGAACGCGTCCAGCCAGCTGTTGGCCGCCGCATACGCGCCCTGGCCGGGTGAACCCAACAGTGCCGCCGCAGAGGAGAAGCTGCAGAACCAGTCCAACGGCTGCCCGGCGGTGGCCTGGTGCAGATACCAGGCGCCGTACACCTTGGGCGACCAGTCCCGGTCGATCAGCTCATCGGTGATACTGCCCAGCGTCGCGTCGTCGACCACCGCGGCCGCGTGCAGCACCCCGCGCAACGGCAGCCCGGTGGCGGTGGCGGCGGACACCAGCCGGCCTGCGGTGTCTGGATCGGCGATGTTGCCGCACTCCACCACGACGTCGGCGCCTTTTGCCCTGAGCTGATCGATCGTCTTCTGGGCCTTGGGGTTCGGCTGAGAACGTGAGGTGAGCACGATCCGTCCGCAGCCCGCCGACGCCATGGCGGCGGCCAGGAACAACCCCAGCCCGCCGACGCCGCCGGTGACGATGTACGACCCGTCCTTGCGGAATACCTTCGCCTGGGTCGGTGGCACGAAAACGCCGGTCTGCTGTCCCTGCGGGATGGTCAGCACCAACTTGCCGGTGTGCTGGGCGGCGCTCATCTCACGGATAGCGGTGCCCGCCTCGGCGAGCGGTCGCGCGGAGTACTCCGGCGCGGGCAGGGTGCCTTCGCCCACCAGCCCGTAGACGGTGTGCAGCAGAGCGCCGAGCTGACGCGGCGCACTGTTGCTCATCAGCAGCAGATCGGCATAGTAGAAGACCAGGTTGCGGCGGAAGGGATAGAGGTCGACGCGGGTGTGCTCGTAGACATCCCGTTTGCCGATCTCCACGAACCGGCCGCCGAAGGCCAGCAGTTCGAGCCCCGCCCGCTGGGCCGCACCGGTCAGCGAGTTGAGCACCACGTCGACGCCGTAGCCGTCGGTGTCGCGGCGGATCGCTTGAGCGAAATCCGTTGTCCGCGAATCGTAAACGTGCTGGATGCCCATCGTGCGCAGCAGTTCGCGTTTGGCGTCATTGCCTGCGGTGGCGAAGATCTCGGCACCGGCCTGGCGGGCGATCGCGATGGCTGCCTGTCCGACGCCGCCGGTCGCCGAGTGGATCAGCACCCGATCACCGGACTGGATGCGGGCCATGTCGTGCAGACCGCACCACGCGGTGGCATATGCGGTGGATACCGCGGCCGCCACCTCGAAGGTCATGCCGTCCGGCAGGGGTGCTGCCAGGTGCGCATCGCAGGTGACGAAGGTGCCCCAGGCGACGGCGTCGGCGATGGCGCCGACCCGGTCACCGACCTTGTGCTCGGTCACCCCGGGCCCGACGGCGGTCACGGTACCCGCGAAGTCCACGCCGAGGCCAGGCCGTTGACCGTCGGCGGTGAAATACCGGCCGAACGCCAAGAGCACATCGGCGAAGTTGATGCTGGATGCGCTGACCGCCACTTCGATCTGTCCGGCCTGCGGCGGCTGCCGCTCGGCGGTGACGAATTCGAGGGTCTCCAGGTCGCCCGGAGTGCGGATGTCCAGGCGCATCCCGTCGCGGGCGGTGTCCACCGTGGTGGTGCGTCGCTCGTGTGGCTGAAGGGGATTTTGCTGCAGCCGGGCGGCGAACCACGATCCGTTTCGCCAGGCCGTTTCGTCTTCGTCTGTGCCGCTGAGCAATTCGTCGGCCACGAGATCGGCCGAGGTGTGCGCATCGATGTCGATCTGGGTGGGTCGCAGCTGCGGATGTTCGGCGCCGATCACCCGCAGCAGCCCACGCACGCCGCCCTGCTGGAGATTGACGTCGTCGTCCGCGGTCACCTGCACCGCGCCGCGGGTCAGGACATACAACCGCGGGGGCTCGCCCTCGGTGTCCGGCAGGTCCCGCGCCAGGTGCACCAGCTGCTCGACGGCTTCGCGTCCGCTGGCGAGGGTCTGCTCGGTCGGGGCACCTTCGGTCGGCGGGGTGATGACGACGACGCCCTTGACGCCGGCCAGCCTGCTGCCGGTGCGGCAGTCGGCGCCGCGAGCAGTCAGCGCCGCGGAGAGCTGCCCCGCGAAGTCACCATCATCGGCCCCGTCCTCGAAAACCAGCAGCCACGCACCGGTATCGGCGGCCGGCGTGGGGCGCTCCCGCTGCTCCCATTCGACGGTGAGCAGGCGTTCGGCGAGAACCCGTTCGCGCTCACTGGCCTTCGAGCCGCGGCTGCCCATCTTGAGTCCGGCCACCTGCATCACCGCGTCACCGCGGACGTCCAGCACGTCCAGATCGGCGACGATCGTGGTGGCGTCGGTGGAGACGATCCGCGCCAGGCAGTACCGGGCGTCGCGGCCAGAACCGAAGCGGCGCAATCGATCCACGCTCAGCGGCAACAGCAATCCGTCGTCGGTACGCCCGGCGGCACGCATCCCAGCGGCCACCGACTGGAAACAGGCATCCAGCAGTGCCGGATGAATTCCGTAACCGGACTGCTGGGCGCGGATCTCGCTGGGCAGGCCGATCTCGGCGAGCAAAGTGGCGCCGTCGCTGTCCGCGGAATGCACGGCGATCAGGGCGGTGAACGCAGGGCCGAACTGAATCCGGCGGGTGGCGAACCACTGCCGAATCTCCTCACCGGACGTCCGGGTGGGATGACCCGCCAGCAGGGCGCCGATGTCCTGGCCGGCCGGGCGGGCGCCGTCGGCCGCTGCACGCAGTTCGGCCACTGCTTGTCGGACGCGCTCGCCGTCCTGATCGGTCTGCACGGTGAATTCTGCGGCACCTGGGCTCTCGACGGTGGCGACAGCCGTGACCTGGGTGCTCTCGTCGAGCAGCATCAGCTGTTCGAATCGGATATCGCCGACTTCTGCTGCGCCAAAGAGTGTTTCGGCCGCGGCGAGGGACATCTCGCAATACGCGGCGCCCGGGTAGGCGGCGACGTTGTTCACCTTGTGGTCGATCAGCCACGGCAGTTTCGCGGTGCCGACATCGGCCTGCCACGCATGCCGCTCGGGCTCCTCCGGCAGCCGGACATGCTCGCCGAGCAGCGGATGCACGACGACCGTCGTCGCGCCCTGCTGGGTCAC
>JBEVHL010000424.1:0-3492 GCA_040511255.1 Mycobacterium sp.
GCCCCGGCCTGGCGTTCGATCAGGCCGACCACCAGGAACAGGGTGGTCTGCACGATGATGTGGTGGGCCACGTAGTAGATGGCCCCCGACATGCCGAGCTGGTTGGCCAGAGCGATGCCGAACACCATGTAGCCGATGTGGCTGACCAGGGTGAACGACAACAGCCGTTTGATATCGCTCTGGGCGATGGCGCCGAGGATGCCGACCACCATCGTCAACAGCGCGGCGACCAGCAGCACCGGGTCCAGTCCGCCGGTGGGGAACAGCAGCGTGTGCGCGCGGATGATCGCGTACACACCGACTTTCGTCAGCAAGCCGGCGAACACCGCGGTGACGGGTGCCGGTGCGGTGGGGTAGGAGTCGGGTAGCCAGGCCGACAGCGGGAAGACCGCGGCCTTGATGCCGAAGCCGACCAGCAGCACCGCGAACAGGGCGCTGCGGGTCCCGGCACTGACGTCGTCGAGGCGGACCGCGATCTCGGCCATGTTCAACGTTCCGGTCGCCGCGTAGATCAGCGCGATGCCGAACAGGAACACCAGTGACGACACCATCGACACCATGACGTAGGAGATGCCGGCGCGGACCCGGTCGGCGCTGGCGCCGATGGTCAGCAGCACGAAGCTGGCCGACAGCAGCACCTCGAAGCCGACGTAGAGGTTGAACAGGTCGCCGGCCAGGAACGCGTTGCACACGCCCGCGGACAGGATCAGATAGGTGGGCAGGAAGATCGACACGGGCTGCCGGTCGTCGCCGTCCCGGATGCCCTGGCCGATGGCGTAGAACACGACGGCCAGCAGGACGATCGACGAGACCACCAGCATCAGGGCCGATAGTCGGTCCACCACCAGGGTGATGCCGAGTGGGCCCATCCCCGGTTCGGTCGGACCCCAGCCGCCGACCTGTAGTGCGATCGTGCCGTCGCGGTCGGTGAGATACAGCAGCACCGCGCACACCACGACCACGGCCGTCAGCGCCGCCAGGGTGAGGAGCCGCTGGGTGCGCGGCCGTCGGCCGGCGATCAGGGTCAACGCGGCCGCGATCATCGGGATGAGCACGGGCAGCGGGGTGAGCACCGCGCCGAGGCTCATCGGGAACCCTCGTGACCGGGCAGGGCATCGAGCTCGTCGGGGGCGTCGGTGTCGGGAAAGACCTCGCGCAGGTCCTCCTCGATGTCTTCGGCGTCATCGTCTGAGGACCTGGCGACCCGGCTGTCCTCGGGGTCGTTGTCGACTTCCTCGGCGGTGGTCAGCTGGTAGGACCGGTAGGTCAGGGCCAGCACGAACGCCGCGATGCCCATCGTGATGACGATCGCCGTCAGGATCATGCCCTGGGCCAACGGATCTGCCGTCGCCGTCTCGCCGGCACTGGTCCTGCCGCGTACCGGCGGATTGCCCGACGGGCCGCCCACGGTGAGGATCAGTAGGTTGAGTGCGTTGCCGATCAGCAACAGCCCCAACAACATTCGAGTCAGGTTCCGTTCCAGCAGCAGGTACACCCCGCAGCTGGTGAGGGCGCCGATCAGAATCAGCGGAACCAGGTAGGTGATCATCGCGCGCCCACTTGAGCCTTCGAAGCGGCCAACGGCACCATCTCTTCGTCGATCCGCGCCCCGAGGGAGCGCAGCACGTCGAGCACCAGGCCGACCACGATCAGATACACCCCGAGGTCGAAGAACAACGCGGTCACGAACTTCACCGACCCGAGCAGGGGGACGTCGAAATGGATCACCGCCGACGACAGCACCGGAGCGCCGAGGAACAGCGACGCCACCGCGGTGCACGCCGACAGGCCCAGCCCGACGCCGAGGATCTTGCCCGCATCCAGCGGCAGGGTTTCGCCGAGTTCGTAGCGCCCGCCCGCCAGATAGCGCAGCACCAGCGCCAGCCCGGCGGTCAGGCCGCCCGCGAAGCCGCCACCCGGGGTGTTGTGGCCGGTGAAGAAGAAGTACGCGGACAGCACCATGATCAGCGGGAAGATCAGCCGGGTGGCGACCTCGAGGACCAGCGAGCGGTACCGGGGGTCGCGGTAGTCGCTGCCGAGTAGCCAGGTGGTGTCACCGGCGGCGGGGCTGTACGCGGCGGCCGCGTGGGCGACCACGGTGATCGGGCCGATATCGGGTTGACCGGCGGCCTGGGTGGTGGTGGGCACTCGCGGCGCGGTGCCGAACCGGCGGTGCCGGAACACCAGCGATGCGACGCCGGTGGCCGCGACGAGCAGCACGGAGATTTCGCCCAGGGTGTCCCAGGCGCGGATGTCGACCAGCAGCACGTTGACCGTGTTGGCGCCGTGGCCCCGGTAGTACGCGGCGTCGGGCAGCAGATCGGCGATGGGTCTGCCGGTGCGGGCGGCCATCGCGAACGCGGCCAACGTGGTGACCGTCGCGCCCACGGCAATAGCCAGGATGGCGCGTGGCACCCGGAAGCGACGCATGTGGACCGCGTCGGCCTCGGCGGGCAGGGTGCGCAGCACCAGCACGAAGATCACCAGGGTCAGCGTCTCCACCAGGAACTGGGTCAGCGCCAGATCGGGAGCGCCGTGGAACGCGAAGATGATGCCGCAGCCGTAGCCGGTCAGGCCGACCATCAGCACCGCCGCCAGGCGGTTGCGCAGCACCACCGCGCCGAGCGCGCCCGCCACGATCAGCAGGCCGACGATCGGTTGCAGGGGGGAATCCCACAGCTCGAACTGCGGCCGGTCGCGCGCCCCGAACGCCAGCGCGGCGATGGGCAGCAGCACCAGGGTGCTCAGGATGACCGACTGCGTCGCGGGAATCGAGCCGCGCTGCGTGGCGCCGGTCAGTTTGAAGGCGACGAAATCCAGCGACTGCAGCGTCGCGTCGTAGAACCGGTCGGCGTTGCCCAGCGGTAGATAGCCGACCCGGGTGCGACGCAGCCGACCGCGCGCGAAGAACACCGCGATGCCGACCGCAAGGACCAACGCGGACAGCAGCAGTGGCAGGTTGAAGCCGTGCCACAACGCCAGGTGATAGTCGGTCCCGCCGGGCACCGATTCGGCGTAGCCGTCGAGGGCGTCGTCGAGCAGGCTCGGCACCAGACCGAAGGTCAGACCCGCCGCTGCCAGGATGCCCGGGGCGGTCAGGAACGTCGCCGACGGCCGGTGCAGGTCGGCCACCCGGGTGGTGGGTTGCGGTAAACCCTTGCGCGCGAACGCACCCCAGATGAAACGCAGGCTGTAGATGGTGGTGAAGACCGAGCCAAGCACGATCGCGCCGAGGACATAAGGCGCGAAGGCGCCGAGCGACGGGCTGTGCATCAGGGTTTCGAAGTCTGCTTCCTTGGCGACGAACCCGAGGAAGGGCGGCAGCGCCGCCATGCTCGCGGTGGCCGCCGCGGCGATGACGAACAGCGCCGGGCAACGATGGCCCAGCCAGGCCAGCCGGCGGATATCGCGGGTGCCGGTGGAGTGGTCGATGACGCCGACCACCATGAACAGTGCGGCCTTGAACATCGCGTGCGCGCACAGCATGGTCAG
>JBEVHL010000425.1:0-6036 GCA_040511255.1 Mycobacterium sp.
GGGCACTGGACCGAGCGGCGGGCACCCTCGACATCCGGCGCAACCACGTCGCGCTGCAGGTGCTGCGCGACGATCTGGCGGTCACCGGCGTCCTGGTGATGAGCGAGGACGGCCCCGGAATCGTGCATGCGCCGTCGGTCATCCTGGCCACCGGCGGGCTCGGGCACCTGTTCAGTGCGACCACCAACCCCGACGGCTCGACCGGTGACGGCGTGGCGCTGGCGCTGTGGGCCGGGGTCGCCGTCAGCGATATCGAGTTCGTCCAGTTCCACCCGACCATGCTCTACGACGGCAACACCGGCGGGCGCAGGCCGCTGATCACCGAGGCCATCCGCGGTGAAGGTGCCATTCTCGTTGATGCGCAAGGCAATTCCGTCACCGCCGGGGTGCATCCGATGGGCGATCTGGCCCCGCGGGATGTCGTCGCGGCCGCGATCGACACCCGGCTGGCCGAGACCGGCGACGCGTGCGTCTATCTCGACGCCCGCGCCATCTCCGGTTTCGCCCAACGGTTTCCGACGGTGACGGCGGCCTGCCAGGCAGCCGGCATCGACCCCACCCGCGAGCCGATTCCGGTCGTACCGGGGGCGCACTACAGCTGCGGCGGCGTCGTCACCGACGTGCACGGCCGGACCGAACTGCCGGGGCTGTTCGCCGCGGGCGAGGTGGCCCGCACCGGTATGCACGGTGCGAACCGGCTGGCCTCCAACAGTCTGTTGGAAGGTCTGGTGGTGGGCGGCCGCGCCGGGCACGCCGCCGTCGCGCACGCGTCGACGGTCGGCTCCACCCGGGCCGAGGCCGCGCAGCGGCCCGACTACCGCGCACTGGACCGCACCGAGCTGCAACGGGCGATGTCCCGGGACGCCTCGGTGGTGCGCGACGCCACCGGGCTGCGCAGACTCGGTGCGCTACTGCACACCGGACGCCCGGTCGATCCCAGGACGCGCTCCACGTTCGAAGACATCGCATTGACCGTGACGGCGCAGGCTGTGGCCGCAGCGGCGTTGGCGCGCAACGAAAGTCGCGGCTGCCACCACCGCGGCGACCATCCCGGCACCGACGATGCCCAGGCTCGCAGCGTCGAGGTCCGGCTGACCGACGGACACGTCGCGGTCGTCGCGCCTGCGGTGGTCGGCTGATGAGGTTGAGCGACGACGAATTGGCGCAGGCCCGCGCGACCATCCTCCGCGGGCTCGACGAGGACCTCCGCTACGGTCCGGACATCACCACGCTGTCGACGGTGCCCGCCGACGCGGTGACGACCGCTGCCTTGGTCACCAGGGACCCCGGCGTGGTCGCCGGGATCGACGTCGCGTCGCTGGTGCTCGACGAGGTGCTGGGCGCCGACGGTTACCGGGTGATCGGCCGCGCCGACGACGGCGATCACCTGAACCCCGGTGACGCGCTGCTGACGCTGGAGGCGCAGACCCGTGGACTGCTGACCGCCGAGCGCACCATGCTCAACCTGGTCTGCCATCTGTCGGGGATCGCCACGGCCACCGCGGCGTGGGTCGCCGAGGTCGAGGGCACCAGGGCCAAGATCCGCGACACCCGAAAGACGTTGCCTGGCTTGCGCGCTCTGCAGAAGTACGCGGTCCGGGTCGGTGGCGGCGTCAACCACCGGATGGGCCTGGGCGACGCCGCACTGATCAAGGACAATCACGTCGCTGCGGCCGGATCGGTGGTCGCGGCACTGCGCGAAGTCCGCAGCGCCGCACCTGATCTGCCGTGTGAGGTGGAAGTCGACTCGCTGGAGCAACTCGACGAGGTGCTCGGCGAGGACGTGCAGCTGATCCTGCTGGACAACTTCGCCGTCTGGGAGACCCAGATCGCGGCGCAGCGCCGCGACACCCGGGCACCCGGGGTGAAGCTGGAGTCCTCGGGCGGATTGTCACTGGACTCGGCGGCCGCCTACGCCTCGACGGGCGTGGACTATCTGGCGGTCGGCGCGCTCACCCATTCGGTGCGCGTACTCGACGTCGGTCTCGATATGTAGCTGCGCAACGAGCCAGGGCCGCGGCACTGGATCACAGTTACCCTCGCAGCATGCCGGAATCCACTGACACCCGATCGCCTTCGCGGCGAGCTCGCCATGCGCCCTCCCGTGATCGCAGTCAGCTCGCGCTGATAGTCGTGGCTGTCATCGCAGTTGCCGCCCTCGGCCTGGCCGCATGGGCGCTGCTGCGGCCGGTTCCGACCTCGTCGGCGGCCGGCGGGTCGACGGCCACCTACACCGACGCCCAGCGCTCCGACAGCAAAGCGAAAGTCTGCGCGGCGTTCCTGGTGGTTCGCACCGGTGTCACCCAGAACACCAATTTGGCCCCGCCCGGGGGACCGACCGATGTCACCGGCGCCCTTGCGGTCGCCGCGAACGCACGACTGTCGCTGTCAGAAGGCGGCCAGTACCTGCTAGCCCGTCTCGACCCCGCCACTGCTCCCGAGTTGGCCGATCAGGTGCGCGCGTTCGGCAACGGTTTGTTGGACATCGGGGCCGCCGCCATCGCCGGGGCGCAGAACTCCGATCCGGCCCAGACCACCCGGCTGCGCGACGCCGATGCCGCCAACACCAAGATCGCGGCGCTGTGTAAGTAGCTGACCGCCGTCACGCCGTCGCGCCGCGGCGCACGAATGCCAGCACCACCGCGGCCGTCGCGAACAACCCGGAGAAGGTCCGGTTCAGCATCGTCTGCTGCCGAGCGGTGGTCAGCCAGCGCAGCAGTCGGGCCGCGAGCCCGGCGTAGCCGCCCATCACCACCAGGTCGACGACCACCATCGTCGCCCCGATGACCAGATATTGCGGCAGCAGCGGCGCGGTCGGCACCACGAACTGCGGCAGCACTGCCAGCAGGAACACCAGGCCCTTCGGATTGGTGATGTTGGCCAGCGCGCCCCGCACCAACATCGCCACGGGCCGGTCCTCGGTGGCCTGGTCCATGCGCGCTCCGAGGTCGAGACTGGCCGTCCGCCACTGCCGTATTGCCAGGTAGATCAGGTAAGCGACGCCGATCCACTTGACGACGTTGAACGCCAGCACCGAGTTGGCCAGTGCTGCGCCCAGCCCGACGGCGACCAGGGCGAGCTGGGCAATCAGGCCGATTTCCAACCCGAGGATGGTCCAGTAACTGCGGCGCGCGCCGTGGGCCAAGCCGGTCGCCATCGCCAGGATCGCCCCGGCGCCAGGCGAGATGCTGATCGCAATCGCCGCGCCGAGGAACGCAAACCACAGTTGCCACTCCACCGTCGAACTGTGACAGTCGGCAACGTCGCACTCAATCGATTTTTAATCAGCTGTACCGATCAGGGACAATTGAGGCAATGGCCAGCTTCGAGATGCCCCGGATCGACCTGCGGAACCAGAAATTGTCTACCGCGCAGTTGCGCTCCACCCTGCCTCGCGGCGGGGTGGACGTCGACTCGGTAGTCCCCACGGTGCGTCCCATCGTCGACGATGTCGCGGCGCGCGGTGCAATCGCCGCCCTGGAATACGGCGCCAAGTTCGACGGCGTCCAGCCGGCGACGGTGCGGGTGCCGGCGGACGTGCTGGCCAAGGCCCTGGCCGACCTCGATCCCGATATCCGCGCCGCGCTGGAGGTCGCGATCGAACGGACCCGCGCCGTGCACGCCGATCAGCGGCGCACCGACACCACCACCGAACTCGCCCCGGGCGCCACGGTCACCGAGCGTTGGGTGCCCGTACAACGGGTCGGCCTCTACGTCCCCGGTGGCAACGCGGTCTATCCGTCCAGCGTCATCATGAACGTGGTCCCTGCGCAGACCGCAGGGGTCGAATCGCTGGTGATCGCCAGCCCGCCGCAGGCCCAGTTCGCCGGCCTGCCGCACCCGACCATCCTGGCCGCCGCGGAACTGCTCGGCGTCGACGAGGTGTGGGCGGTTGGCGGAGCCCAGGGGATCGCCCTGCTGGCGTATGGCGGTGTGGACGTCGGCGACGCGGCCGGCACCGAACTGGCGCCGGTCGACATGATCACCGGCCCGGGCAACATCTACGTCACCGCGGCCAAGCGGATCTGCCGCTCCCAGGTCGGTATCGACGCCGAAGCCGGCCCCACGGAGATCGCCATCCTGGCCGACCACACCGCCGACCCCGTGCACGTCGCCGCCGATCTGATCAGCCAGGCCGAACACGACGAGATGGCGGCCAGCGTGCTGGTCACCCCGAGCAGCGACCTCGGGGTGGCGGTGGACGCCGAGCTGGCCGTGCAACTGCAGACCACCGTGCACCGCGAGCGCGTGCTGGCGGCGCTGCTCGGCCGGCAATCGGCCACCGTGCTCGTCGACGACGTCGATGCGGGTATCCGGGTGGTCAATGCCTACGCCGCCGAGCACCTGGAGATCCAGACCGTCGATGCGGCGGCGGTGGCCGGCCGAATCCGCGCGGCGGGAGCCATTTTCGTCGGCGCCTGGTCGCCGGTCAGCCTGGGCGACTACTGCGCGGGCTCCAATCACGTGCTGCCGACGGCCGGTTGTGCCCGGCATTCCAGTGGGCTGTCGGTGCAGACCTTCCTGCGCGGCATCCACGTCGTGGACTACACCGAGGCCGCCCTGAAAGACGTGTCCGGCTACGTCATCACGTTGGCCAATGCGGAGAACCTGCCCGCCCACGGGGAAGCGGTACGACGGAGGTTCGAAAGATGACCGGCGAACGCATCACGCTGGCGGACCTGCCGCTGCGCGACGACCTGCGCGGCAAATCGCCCTACGGTGCACCGCAATTGGCAGTGCCCGTGCGGTTGAACACCAACGAGAACCCGCATCCGCCCACCCAGGCCCTCGTCGACGATGTCACCGCCTCGGTCCGCGAGGCGGCCGCCGAACTGCACCGGTATCCCGACCGTGACGCGGTGGCGCTGCGCACCGATCTGGCCGGCTATCTGAGCCTGCAGACCGGTGTTCCGTTGAGTGTCGAAAACCTCTGGGCGGCAAACGGTTCCAACGAGATTCTGCAGGAACTGCTGCAGGCGTTCGGCGGGCCGGGACGTTCTGCCATCGGCTTCGTACCGTCCTATTCGATGCACCCCATCATCTCCGATGGCACCCAGACCGAGTGGCTCGAAGCGGCCAGGGGTGACGACTTCGGGCTGGATGTCGAGGTCGCCGTCGCCGCGGTCACCGAGCGACGGCCCGACGTGGTGTTCCTGGCCAGCCCGAACAACCCCTCGGGCCAGAGCGTTCCGCTGGCCGATCTGCGCAAACTGCTCGACGCCATGGCCGGCGGCATCCTGATCGTCGACGAGGCCTACGGCGAATTCTCCTCCCAGCCCAGTGCGGTCGCGCTGATCTCCGACTACCCGGCGAAGCTGATCGTCACCCGCACCATGAGCAAGGCGTTCGCGTTCGCCGGTGGCCGGCTGGGCTACCTGATCGCCGCCCCGGCGGTCATCGACGCCATGCTGCTGGTCCGGCTGCCCTATCACCTGTCGGTGGTCACCCAGGCCGCCGCCCGCGCGGCGCTGCGGCACGCCGACGACACCCTCGGCAGCGTCGCCACCCTGATCGCCGAACGCGAGCGGGTGTCAACTGCGTTGTCCGGCATGGGTTTTCGCGTAATCCCCAGCGACGCCAACTTCATCCTGTTCGGCGAGTTCGCCGATGCGCGGGCCACCTGGCAGCGTTATCTGGACGACGGCATCCTGATCCGCGACGTCGGCATCACCGGATATCTGCGGGCCACCACAGGTCTGGCCGAGGAGAACGATGCGCTGCTGGCCACCAGCGCCCGCATCGCCGCAGGAGAATTGGCCCAGCCGCTAGGAGCATCATGACCACCCCCACCACCGCGCGCCGCGCCCGGATCCAGCGCACCACCAAGGAATCCGACATCGTCGTCGAACTCGACCTCGACGGCACCGGACAGGTCCACATCGACACCGGTGTGCCGTTCTACGACCACATGCTCAACTCGCTGGGCACGCACGCGAGCTTCGACCTGACCGTGCGCGCCACCGGCGATGTCGACATCGAAGGCCACCACACCATCGAAGACACCGCCATCGTGCTCGGCCAGGCCCTGGGTCAGGC
>JBEVHL010000426.1:0-17138 GCA_040511255.1 Mycobacterium sp.
CACGCGGTTTCAGGGGCGTTTGCGTCTGGTCGCCAAAGGAGTAGAGAGTGGGACCGTGACGAAAATCGAGCGGGTTGGTGTCGTAGGCGGCGGTCAGATGGGCGGGGGCATCGCGGAGGTGTCGGTCCGTGCGGGTGTGGAGGTGCGTGTCTTCGAACCCACCGAGGCCCTGACCGACGCGAGCCGCGACCGCATCACCAAGTCGATCGAGCGCGGCGTCAGCAAGGGCAAGATCACCGAAGCCGAACGCGACGCCGCTCTGGCGAAGCTGTCGTTCACCACCAGCCTGTCGGACCTCGCCGATCGCGATCTGGTGATCGAAGCCATCGTCGAAGACGCCGCCGTCAAGACCAAGGTTTTCGCCCAACTCGACGAGGTTGTCACCGATCCGGATGCCGTGCTGGCGTCCAACACCTCGAGCATCCCGATCATGAAGATCGCTGCGGCCACCAAGAATCCGAGCCGTGTGCTGGGTCTGCACTTCTTCAACCCGGTTCCCGTGTTGCCGCTCGTCGAATTGGTCGGCACGTTGGTGACCACCGACGCGGCACTGGCCCGCACCGAGCAGTTCGCCGGCGAAGTGCTCGGCAAGAAGGTCGTCCGGTGCTCCGACCGGTCAGGCTTCGTCGTCAACGCCCTGCTGGTGCCGTACCTGCTGTCCGCGATCCGGATGGCGGAGGCCGGTGTCGCCACAATCGAGGACATCGACACCGCCGTGGTCGCCGGGCTGTCACATCCGATGGGGCCGTTGAAGCTGTCCGACCTGGTCGGCCTGGACACGCTCAAACTGATCGCGGACAGCATGTTCGAGGAATTCAAAGAGCCGCTCTACGGGCCGCCGCCACTGCTGCAGCGCATGGTCGAAGCGGGCCAGCTGGGCAAGAAGTCGGGCCAGGGGTTCTACAAGTACTGAGCGTCGCTACTTCTTCAACAACCCGGCTTCGTGGTAGCCGCGGTCGGTGTTGACCTGCCACGGATCCACGTCCTCGCCGAAGTAGCGGTCGACGCTGTGCATGGCGCTCAGCATCGCGTGGTCCTGGTTGTCGTAGCGGTGCATACCGTTGCGCCCGATCGGGTGCAGCGACGGGTAATTCTCCTGCAGGAAGTCGCGGATCTGCGCGACGCTTTCGTCGCGGGCCGGGTCATAGGTGGGATAGGCGAACTGCGACCGGACGATCGACACATGATCGAGCTCGGATTCGTCGACGCCGAGCGCGCGCAGGTCTTGTTCGACGATGGCGCCCAGGCTGGCGTTGCTCTCCAGCCATAGATGTTCACCCGGCAGGGTGAAGTACTCCAGGCCGAGGTAGGTGCCTTTCCAGTTCGCCGGAGCCAGCGCGCTCGACCAGCGGCCGTAGTTCTGGATCCGGCCGACGTGAAATTCATGGCCGGGGGTGTAGACCCAGTTGTAGGGCATGTCGAAGTGCTTGCGCAGCGCCACGGCCACCGTGATCAGGGCGCGGTGTTTGAGGGCTGCGGCCGCCGCCCGGATGTGTGCCGGCGGCTCCGGCTCGAGCGTGTCCACCAGCAACCGCAGCGGCATGCTGGAGAACAGCGCGTCGCCGGTGGCTATGTCGCCGTCCTGCAGCTCCACGGTCCAGCGGTCGCCGTCGAAGCGAACCTGGACGACCCGGGAGTGCATGGACGGGGTCACCCCACGGGTGGCAAGTTCCGCCGCTGCCGCCTCCCACAGTTGGCCGGGTCCGAGCACGGGATAGCGGAACGCGTCGTGATCGGTGGAGTTCGAGTCCCGAGGCGGGCGCCAGTCGATCGGCTTTATTCGCTGGTTGGCCCAGTCACTGGCGATGTCGTCCGGCTCGGCCAGCCAGGTCTTGCGGACATAGCCGTCGAAGAACATGTTGTACCAATCGCGGCCGAATTCGTAGGTACCCCACTCCCGAAAACTCGCCGACTCGTCAACACGCCGCATCCCACGACGAGCTCTGGACCACAGCAGGCTGGTGAGGCCGTGCAATCCGCGCCGAACCCCCATCTGCGTCATCAGGTTGAGGGCCACCAGCGGATAGGGCATGAAATGCCCGTCGACCAGCATCGCCGAACTGCGACGTACCGAAATCCACTGGTCGGCGGGCAGCAGCGAGTCCCACAACTCCAACACCTCGGGGCTCTTGGTGAAAAATCGGTGACCACCGGGATCGACGCGCCACTCGCCGCTCTTCGGGGTGCGCGCCAGGCCGCCGACGTCCCCGGACGCCTCGTAGATACGGGGCAGCACCCCCCTGTCGGTCAATCGGAGAGCCGCGGTGAGCCCAGCGGGACCTGCGCCGATGATCAACGGGTTTCGGGTCGACGCCATCACGAGCTAACGGCCGCGAAGCTGAGGGGAGTCGCGGTACTCGGCAACCACGTCGGTGATGTCGGTGCCCGTGAGGTCGTTGAGCGGCGTCGTGAGGAAGACCAGCCGGGCGTACTGGCTCTGCATCGGCAGAAATCCACTGAGCAGCGCCTCGGGGGTGGTCCGGATGACGAGATCGACGCTGTCGATTTCGAAGGCGTCGGTGATGTCGCACCCGTCGCGCTGCGCCCGCAGCTGAGCAGCGCGTAATTCGTCACCCGCGTCATACGGCGCGAGAATGTTGATCAGGAAACCGTCGCCCTGCATTGCAGCTTCCAGGGCGCTGGCGGCGGCGAGATATGTTTCTGGAAGCAAACTTCGGTCGCCGTGAAGGCGCACCGTGCAATTGTGTGGATCGAAATGATCGGGGATCAACGTGGTGAAAAATTGCACCGACGCCGCGTAGACCGCCGCCAGTTCGTGCTCCGGCCTCGCAAGATTCGCCCGACTGAGGTTGTATACCGATACGGTCCGGACACCGTCACGCTGTAACGCCACCAGAATTTCGGTTACCTTCTCGGCGCCGCGGAGGTAAGCCTCGGCCAGGGTGGCACCATTTGCCTCCGCCCAGCGGCGTAATCCGTCAGGGATCAACCCCACATGAGCCGGTAGACCCTGCACGGCACCCCCCACCTAGCGGCAAATGCCGTATAGCAAAGTTAGTACAACGTTATGCCGGCCACCAACTTTTCCCGGAATATCCCACGGCTCAACGAATCTGATGCATGCGAAGGTTGCTGGTCAACGCGTCCCCGCTAAGTGCCATTCGTGTTTGCTGAATTTGCACGCCGTCGCGTTTTCACCCACGGTGACGGGTTGGCTGAAATCGATGGTGCGGTGGTCAATTGTCGAACTCCGACGAGCACGCCGAACCCAAGAATTGAGCAATTCTCAGTGAAATTCAGCAAGCGGAGATCTCCGGCGTTATCGCCGCGAAGAGCGGCAAAGAATCAGACGTGTTTAAGCCGCGTCTTCTGTGCTTCGACGTCGAAAGTGGCCGGAGGCCAGGACAAATCGAGTGATTTCAGCGCCTCGATCAACAGTTCGGTGATCGCCAATCGGCTGTACCACTTCTTATCGCAGGGCACCACGTGCCACGGCGCGTACTCCGTCGAGGTCTTGTCCAGGACTGCCTGATAGGCCTCCTGGTAGGCCGGCCACAGCAGTCGTTCGTCGATATCGGCCGGATTGAACTTCCAGTATTTGTCCGGGCGCTCAAGGCGTTCGGCCAACCGCTTCTTCTGTTCCTTCAAGGACACGAACATGGCGACCTTCACGATCGTGGTGCCGTTGTCGACCAGTTCTTTCTCGAAAGCGTTGATCTCGTCATAGCGGGCGCCCCAGACCTCGGGCGGCACGAGGTCGTGCACGCGCACCACCAACACGTCCTCGTAGTGCGAGCGGTCGAACACCCCGAGATGACCCGCGGGCGGCAGGGCGTTGCGGATCCGCCAGAGATAGTCGTGTGCGCGTTCCTCCTCGGTCGGCACACCGAAGCTGTGGTACCGGATGCCCTGCGGATTGCCCGCGCCGACAACATGTTTGACGATTCCGCCCTTGCCCGCGGTGTCCATGCCCTGCAGCACCAGCAGCACCGAGCGGGTGTCGCCTTCCCTGCTTCGTGCGTAGAGCATCTCCTGCAGTCCGGCGAAGCGGGCGTTGCGCTCCTCCTGCAGGGCCGGGGCGTCCTTCTTCTTTCCGGTGAATCCGGGTGTCGAGCTGGGCTCGATGCCGGACACCCTGTCACCGGCCCGAAAGCCCAGGACATTGTGCGGTTCGTGGTTCCACAGCGAGGGCAGGTCAGCCATAACCGCACAGTACTGCTGGGGCGTCGCTCAGTTCGGCATCGGTGGCACGATGGGCGTCGGGTGGGGTGAGCTGGTGAATTTGGCCAAGGATCCGCCGGCCTCGACGATGCCGCACAGAGCGCTCCAGGTCAGCATTGTCAGATAGTCGATCAACTCGTCGGAGCCCATCCGCCGATTCGACATCCACGAATGGGTGGCCAGCTGTACCCCGCCGACGATCAGGTACGCCCACGGTTCGACGCCCTTGGTGTCCATCCCCGCGCGGTGCATCCGCCGACGCAGCACCACGGCGAGCATTCCGGCGATGATCCGTTCGGAATCGGCGATCACCTTGCTTTTGCTGGCGGAGCTGTTCGCGAAGACAAAAGGGTAGATCTCGGGCTCGGCGGCGACAGTCTCGACGTAGACCTTGGTGATCTCCCGGGTTAGCTCGTAGCCGTCGGAGTTGGCTGACAGCGCGGCGGCCATGTTGGGGATCAGCGTGGTCTGGACAAATCGCATCATCACCGCGGTGGTGAGATCGTTCTTGTCGACGAAGTACCGGTACAGCACGGTCTTCGAGACACCGATTTCCGCAGCTATTTCATCCATGCTGACATCGCGGCCCTTGGTGCGGATCGCCTCCAGGGTGCCGTCTACCAACTCATTACGGCGTTCCACCTTGTGCTGGTGCCAACGTCGTTTGCGGCCGTCGATCTTGACGGTACCGGGCGGGGTCTGGGCCACTATCGCGCAATTCCGTTCACTAGTTGTGCTCAATACTACGACCCGAACCGAGACAAGGTGTGTGTGACCGTGCCCATCGGCCGTTAGCGGGGTCACAGTAACTGGCTGTGGCAACCACGGTCGGCACGTGCAGTGATAGCGGATGATGGTGAAGTGGCGTCACGAGCAAATACCCCCGCTGCCTCGACAACGGGATCGGCCGACGGAGCGAACCTGCCGTCATTGTTAGCGGGAGCGTCGATGGCGCGCGGATCGCTCGCCGAAGCGATCGCCGGTGCCGACGCCGAAGCCGACGCGCAGCGCCGCCGCGCGCTGCGCCGGATGAAGCTGGTTGCGCTGAGCTTCCTGATCGGCGCCACGGTGATTTTTCTGGTGTGCACTTGGGCGCAGTCGCGGGGTGCCGAACCCTGGGTCGGTTACGTCCGCGCCGCCGCCGAGGCAGGCATGGTCGGTGCGCTCGCCGACTGGTTTGCCGTCACGGCGTTGTTCAAGCATCCGTTGGGCATCCCGATCCCGCACACCGCGATCATCAAGCGCAAGAAGGATCAGCTCGGTGAAGGCCTGGGCGCGTTCGTTCGGGAGAACTTTCTTTCTCCCGCGGTCATCGAGACCAAGGTGCGCGACGCGGCGGTGGCGGACCGGCTGGGCAAATGGCTCTCTGAGCCCGCGCACGCCGAACGTGTCGCCGCCGAGACGGCGACCGTGCTGCGGGTGGTGGTCGAACTGCTGCGGGACGACGACGTGCAGCAGGTCATCGACAAGATGATCGTGCGGCGGATCGCCGAACCCCAGTGGGGGCCGCCCGTCGGCCGGGTGCTGTCGACGATGCTGGCCGAGAACCGCCAGGAGGCGCTGATCCAACTGCTGTGCGACCGCGCCTTCGAGTGGGCGCTGAACGCCGGCGAGACCATCGAGCGGGTGATCACCAGGGATTCGCCCAGTTGGTCGCCGAAATTCGTCGATCAACTGGTCGGCGACCGCATCCACCGCGAGCTGATGGATTTCACCGACAAGGTGCGGCGCGACCCCAATCACGAGCTGCGCCAGTCGGCCACCCGATTCCTTTTCGAGTTCGCCGACGACCTGCAGAACGACCCGGCGACCATCGCCAAGGCCGAGACGGTCAAGGAACAGTTGATGGCGCGCGACGAGGTATCCCACGCGGCGGCCACGGCCTGGCGCACCATCAAACGACTGATTCTCGAAGGCGTCGACGATCCGTCCAGTGCGCTGCGCACCCGCGTTGCGGATTCGGTGGTGCTGATCGGTGAATCCCTGCGCGACGACGTGGAACTGCGCGACAAGGTGGACAACTGGATCGTCCGGGCGGCACAGCATCTGGTGGTGCAGTACGGCGTGGAAATCACCGCGATCATCACCGAGACCATCGAGCGCTGGGACGCCGACGAGGCCAGCAGGCGAATCGAATTGCACGTGGGGCGGGACCTGC
Organism: Mycobacterium sp.; assembly: GCA_040511255.1. Taxonomy (GTDB): domain Bacteria; phylum Actinomycetota; class Actinomycetes; order Mycobacteriales; family Mycobacteriaceae; genus Mycobacterium. Next base: position 6,341 of record JBEVHL010000426.1, read on the forward strand.
AGTTCATCCGGATCAACGGCACCGTGGTCGGGGCGCTGGCGGGTCTGGTGATCTACACAGTGGCGCAAATCATATTCTGACCTGCGCTAACTAGTGCTTGCAAAAGTTAGCACTGTCCCGTACGGTGGGATTTGTCAGAGCCTGACAAGGCCAGGGTGACCAACGCCGGTCACCCGCCCACCGAAAGGGAAATCAGATGCCGCAGGACGAAAATCTTGCCGCAGTGGTGACCCACGCCGCGTCCGATATCGGCGGCTTCATCAAAGCGCAGCGTGAGCTGGCGCAGGTTTCGATCCGGCAGCTGGCCGACAAGGCCGGTGTCAGCAATCCGTACCTCAGCCAGATCGAACGCGGCTTACGCAAGCCGTCAGCCGATGTGCTCAACCAGATCGCCAAGGCATTGCGCGTCTCCGCCGAGGTGCTCTACATCCAGGCCGGGATGCTCGAACCGGGCGAACCGAATGCGGTCCGGGACGCCATCGTCGCGGACACGGCGATCACCGAGCGGCAGAAGCAGGTGTTGCTCGACATCTACACCTCCTTCATCCAGCAGAACGAAGCTGGACTGGAGGAAGTCGCGTCAATTGGCCTGGGCACAGAGGAGACGGCGACTACTGAGTGATTCCGAAGTCCCCTGACTCCAATCGAACACATCCGAAATCTTGTGAAAGGACACCACCATGGCCGAGAACCCGACCATCGAAGAACTGAAGGCCCCGCTGCTCGCCGCCGTCGGCGCTGCCGACCTGGCGCTCGCCACGGTCAACGAAATCGTCGCCACCCTGCGTGAGCGTGCCGAAGAGGCCCGCACCGAGGCCACCGCCCGGGCCGACGAGCGGCGTGCCAAGCTGACCGACGCCGTCGACGAGACCCGCGGCCGGATCACCAAGCTGCAGGAAGACCTGCCCAAGGAGATCGGCGAACTGCGCGAGAAGCTGAGCTCCGACGAGCTGCGCAAGGTGGCCGAGAGCTACGCCGAGCAGGCCCAGAGCACCTACAGCAAGCTGATCGAGCGCGGCGAGGCCGCCATCGAGCGCCTGCGCAGCCAGCCGGCCCTCGAAGAGGTCGCCGAGCGCGCCGAAGGTTACGTGGACTCGGCCGTCGAGCTGACTCAGGACGCCCTGGGCACCGTCGCCACCCAGACCCGCGCCGTCGGTGAGCGCGCCGCCAAGCTGGTCGGCGTCGAGCTGCCGAAGAAGGCCGAAGATGCCGCAGCGCCGGTCAAGAAGGCCGCCGCCAAGGCTCCCGCCAAGAAGGCCCCGGCGAAGGTGGCCCCGGCCAAGGCCACACCGACCAAGGCCACTCCGGCCAAGGTCGCGCCTGCGAAGGTCACCCCGGTCAAGGTCACCCCGGCCGCCAAGAAGACCCCCGCCAAGAAGACCCCGGCCAAGAAGGTCACCCAGAAGTAATTTCGTCAAAGCTCCTGCCATCTGCGCAGGGCAACTCGACGATCGGGACGGTACCCGCCTAGGCTTACTACTGTGAGCCAGCTTGTGGGTACCGTCCTTTTCGTCGTTCAGGCTGCTGTCCTGATCATGGCGCTCTACGCCCTGGTACATGCGGCACTGCAACGCCAGGATGCCTACACCGCCGCCGACAAGCTGACCAAGCCGGTCTGGCTGATCATCCTCGGTGCCGGCATCTTGCTGGCGCTGGTTCTCGATGTCACCGGTGCGGCGATCGCCGCGGTGGCCGCGGGGGTGTACCTGGTCGACGTCCGACCGAAACTTCTTGAAGTCCAGGGAAAGTCGCGCTGAGTAGATGCGCCTCCTATTGGCCGCGTTGGCGGTACCTGTGTCGCTGCTCGTTTCGGGTGTGACCGCCGGCGCGGCACAGGCCGATCAGGTGTATTCGCCGCCGTTCATCGACCATGCCACCTGGGCGCACTGGGGCGATCTGTCGAGCCTGCGGGTGTATCCGACCCCGTCCGGCCGCAAAGCCTCCGGAGTGATCGGCACCCGCGCCGACGGTGACGAGGCGTGGACCGAGGTGCTCGCGCTCGCGCCGGACGCCGATATCCCAGGCATGCGTGAGCAGTTCGTCTGTCACTGGCAACTGGCCGAACTCGGTAACCCCGGTAAGACCAGCTGGAACCTGGAGCCGTGGCGCCCGGTGGTGGACGGGGACACCATGATCAACACCAACTGCAATCCCGGCGGCACAGAAGAGCCGTTCTAGTGGCCGCCGGCGAGTGGACTCGGGAGCGGGTGGCCGCGCTTGTCGACCACACCCTGCTCAAACCCGAAGCGACCACCACCGACATCGTCGGACTGGTCGATGAAGCCGCTGATCTCGGCGTCTACTCCGTCTGTGTCTCACCGTCATTGGTGGCGGTGGCCGCCTCGCTGTGTCCCGCGGGATTGGGGATCGCCGCGGTCGCCGGATTCCCGTCGGGCAAGCATCAGTCGTCGGTGAAGGCCCAGGAGGCGGCACTGGCCGTCGAAGCCGGGGCGACCGAGATCGACATGGTCATCGACATCGGCGCTGCGCTGGGCAACGACTTCGCCGCCGTGCACTTCGACATCGCCGCCGTCCGCGCCGCGATCCCCGGAGCGGTGCTCAAGGTCATCATCGAGTCCGCGGCGCTGCTCAGCCTGGCCGATGAGACCACGCTGGTGACGGTCTGCCGGGCGGCCGCCGATGCCGGCGCCGACTTCGTCAAGACCTCGACCGGCTTTCACCCCGCGGGCGGGGCCTCGGTGCCGGCCGTGGCCCTGATGGCCGACACGGTCGACGGCCGGCTCGGCGTCAAGGCCAGCGGAGGCATCCGCACCGCCGAGGCCGCCGTCGCGCTGCTCGACGCGGGTGCCACCCGCCTCGGTCTGTCCGGAACGCGGGCGGTACTCGACGGGCTCTAGAGCCCGCCGAAGCAGGCGTCCTGCCCGCCGGCGGGGATGGTGGCGTTCTGCGTCGAGAACTGGCTTGTCACACCGGAATCCGTGACCTGCACGCTGTCGGCGTGGATACCCAGCGGGTAGTCCTTGGTCATCGCCGTGGTGAACGCGTCCAGTGCCGGCTGCACGGTTTCGCTCGGCAGGGTCAGCCCGAGGCCGCTGACACTGAGCACCTGAAGCGACAATCCGTTGTCGACGACCGCAGGCTTCGCCACGACGCTGCCCAGCATGCCGTCGAGGGTGATGGTGCCGTCATTCGGATTGGTCTTCACACTCGACACGATCCCGCCGAACAGCGGAATGGCGTTCTGCACAGTGTTTTTGATCCCGTCGGAGGTCCAGTCGATGGTGGCCTTCAGCGACCCGATGGTGCCGTTGGAATCCCCGGACTTCTGCAGCCGGACATCGTCGATGTCGATGTTGACCTTCATGCCCTTGGCTTCGCGGATCTGGTTGCCCGCGGTCTGGACGGAGATGTTGGTGTAATGCCCGGTCAGGTGCTGCCACAGGAACGGCGGGGTGACGCCGAAGGACACCGTGGCCTGATCCTGCACCACACACTCCACCGCGGTGGCCACGACGGAGTCCGCCCGGTGCCGGGCGTAGAGCTCGCCGCCGAGCAAGCCGGCCGCACCCAGGGCGATGACGATGACCAGGACCAAGATGATGGACAGCGGGTCGGTGACGAAACGGCGCAGCCGACCGCCGTGGCGCGGGGAGTCGGGTCCGTCCGGGTACGGCTGCGGCGGAGCGGAGGGACCCGCGGCGGGATACCCGACGGTGGGGTTGTCCATCGGGCTGCCTGCGCGCGGGATGTACTGCGTGGAGGGGTCCGGGGGAGGGCCCTGGTGCGAAAACCGCTCGGTCGGCTGGCCTGGCTGAGAAGGGATGCGCTCGGTCGGCGGGGTGGGGCGCGACCAAGGGTCGTCCCGCCCCCCGGGGTAGGAGGGACCCTGTGGCGGTTGCGTCACCTGCGCGATTCTGCCTTATCTGTCTGTGCGAGCTCTGAGCGGTTGCGTAGCACGGCCAGCGTGTCCCTGGCCTTCTCGACCGAATCGAGGTCGACCTCGCTGACCAGTAGCTGCGGATCCGCGCCTGCGGAGACGACGACGTCGCCGTACGGCGACGCCACCAGGCTGCCGCCCACCCCGGTCGGGCCGGTGGCGGCCACCTCGTCACCGGGATACGCCTGTCCCACCGCAGCGACGAAACTGGCGGTGTCCAGAGCCCTGGCCCTGGCCAGCAGGGTCCACTGGTCGAGCTTGCCCGGCCCCGCCCCCCACGACGCGCTGACGGTGATCAGCTGCGCGCCGCGGCGGGCCAGTTCGACATAGAGCTCAGGGAAGCGGATGTCGTAGCAGGTGGTGAGCCCGACGCGGTAGGCGCCGACATCGATCAGCACCGGTTCGTGGCCGGGGGCGACGGTGCGCGACTCGGCGAAGCCGAAGGCGTCGTAGAGGTGGATCTTGTCGTACGAGGTGTCGGTCTGCGGTCCCGCTGCGATCAGCGTGTTGGTGACGCGGCCGTCGCCGGACGGGCAGAACATGCCCGCCACGACGGTGATACCGGACCGCGTGGCGGCCGCCCGGACCCCGTCGGCCCAGGGGCCGTCCACGGGTTCGGCGATGGGGATCAGAGGCGTGCCGAACCGGCACATCATCGCCTCCGGGAACACCACCAGGGCCGCACCGTCGTCGGCGGCGCGCTGGGTGTACTCCTCGACGAGGCGCAGATTCGCCGCGGGGTCGGAGCTGGACAGGAGCTGCGCAAGGGCAATTCGCATAGCCCCAGCCTAGAGCGTGTGCGCGGGTGCCACCGTCGACCACGGCACGGTCAGCACGGCGTCGCGCACCCGTCTGCGCTCGACCTCCACCGCGAACCCGGCATCGCGCAGCGCGGTGAGCATCGCCCGCCACCGCACCCGCGGGCCGAACACGCCGTGCCCGGCCGCGGCGGCCCACGCCCGGTCGGCCGCAGAGAACAGCTCGAAGATCGGTTGGCCCGGCACGTTGTGGTGGATGAGGACCTTCGGCAGCCGTTCGGCCAGATCCGACGGGCGGTCGATGTGCAGCGGATCGCAGGCCAGCGTCAGGCTGACCGGATCTGCGCGGTCCAGCAGCACCCAGCAGCAGCGGCGCCCGAGTTCGTCGCAGGTGCCGTCGATGATCAGACCGCCAGGCGCCAACGCGGTCTGCATCGTCGACCAGGCGTCGGGCACCGCCTCGGGCGGATACTGCCGCAGCACGTTGAACGCCCGCACCAGCACCGGTCGCTGCCCGGCCAGTTCGAAACCGCCGCGGGCGAATTCGACCAGCCCCGGAATTGCCGCGGACTGCGCCGACGCCACCCGGTCCGGATCGATCTCCAGGCCCACAACGCGCACGTCGGCTCGTACTGTGCGCAGTCGCGCCGCCAATTCCAGCGTCGTCACCGGCAGCGCGCCGTAACCGAGATCGACCACCAGCGGGTGCAGCGCCGCGCCGAGCAGGTCACGGACGGCGGGGGAGTGCACCAGCCACCGGTCGCAGCGGCGCAGCCGGTTGCGGCCCGTCGTACCGCGGGTGATGGCGCCCACCGGGCGGCGGGCGGGCCCTCGGGGACTAGTGATGCTTGCTGATCCAGTCGGCCATGAACGCCTCCTCGGCGTCGAACAGCATGGTGATGTTGGACAGGATCAGTTGCTCGATGGTGCCGCCGACCAGCGGGATGTGCACCTTGCATTCGCTGGCCAGCCGCAGCTGGCTGCGTGAGCCGTCGTCGGTTTCGGTCAGGAAGTAGCGGCCGCCGAAATGGCCCGGTCCGGCGGGCACCGTCGCGCGGTAGGTGCCGGTGGCCTGGTTGGCGACGGCGTCGTAGGGGTCGAAATGCTGGACCCGGGTGATCACCATGTCGACGGGCATCACTGCCCGCGCCACCGGCGGCAGCTCCGAGCGCGGCAGCAGGTGTTTGAAGACGATGTCGGTGCCGGACTCGCCGGAGGTGAAGTGGGTGACCTCCTGGTGCGGCAGCAGCCAGCGGTACGCCTCGGCCAGCCCGTCCCAGTACTGGCGGTTGGTGAAGTCCTGGTAGATCTTCTCGGCGGGCGCGTCGAAGGCAACCGTGTAGTCCATGCGACGGCTCATGCCCGGCGACTTTACTTTCGGGTCAGGAGTGGTCCGCGAGCCACGTGGTGGTGAAGCGTTGTTCGGCGATCACCAGGTCGACCAATTGGCCGCCGATCAGCCGCTCGATCTTGCCGCCGACCAGCGGGATACGGACGTCGACGGACACGTGGAAATCCAGTCGAGCACCGCCGCCCGGCCCTTTCTCCGTCAAGGTGGCCGCCCCGGTCAACGACACCGGCGCGCCGGTGATGGCGCCGTCGACGGTCGCGGTGGCCTGCCCGTCGGTGACCGGCGTCCAGGTCTCCCGCCGTTCGATGGACAGATCGCCGCGGTGGAACTGCGCGACGACTCCGGGCAGCCGGTCGCTGCGCAGCACCTGGGTGGTGGCGACGGCTACGCCGCCGTCGTCGTTGGCCTGCAACGAATCGAGGGTGGCGTCGTCGACGCCAGAATCGGCGAGCCTGGCCAGCCAGTACTGCCGGTCAGCGAATGCCCCCAGAACCTGCTCGACACTGGCTTCGTAGTCCACCGAGATGTCGAATGAACGCGGCATAGCTGGCCAGGCTACCGTTACCCGCCGTGGCCGGTTCGCTATTCGCGGGCGCGGCGGTGACCGAACAGGTGCCGCTGGCGCCGTTGACCACGCTGCGGGTCGGGCCGGTGGCGCGGCGACTCATCACCTGTACCTCCAGCGAGCAGATCGTCGCCACCTTGGCCGAACTCGCCGCGACCGGGGTGCCGCAACCGCTGGTGCTCGCGGGCGGATCGAATGTGGTGATCGCCGACGACCTGACCGACCTGACGGTGGTGCGGCTGGCCAGCCCCGGAATCACCTTGGCCGGCAACCTGATTCGCGCGGAAGCCGGCGCCGTCTGGGACGACGTGGTGAGTGCATCGCTGGCCGCGGGTCTGGGCGGGTTGGAATGTCTGTCCGGCATTCCCGGCTCGACGGGTGCCACCCCGGTGCAGAACGTCGGTGCCTACGGTGCCGAAGTGGCCGACACCATCACCCGGGTCCGGCTGCTCGACCGGCCGAGCGGCGAGGTGCGCTGGGTGCCTGCCGAGGCGCTGGAGTTCGGCTACCGGACCAGCGTGCTCAAGCATTCCCACCGCTCGATCGCCCTGGAGGTCGAATTTGCGCTGGACGACTCCGGTCGCAGCGCGCCACTGCGCTACGGCGAACTGACCACCACGCTGGGCGCCCAGCCGGGGGACCGCGCCGACCCGGCCGCGGTCCGCGAGGCGGTGCTCGGCCTGCGTCGCCGCAAGGGCATGGTGCTCGACGCGGCCGACCACGACACCTGGAGCGTCGGGTCATTTTTCACCAATCCGGTGGTGGCGCCCGAGGTCTACGCGCAACTGACCGCCCGCGTCGACGGCCCGGTGCCGCACTACCCCGCAGGGGACCAGGTGAAGCTGGCCGCCGGCTGGTTGGTGGAGCACGCCGGGTTCGGTAAAGGCTTCCCCGGCGACGGGGCGGCGGCGCAACTGTCGGGCAGGCACGCGCTGGCGCTGACCAACCGGGGGGCGGCCACCAGCGCGGATGTCATCGGGTTGGCACGCCGGGTGCGCGACGGCGTGCGCGACGCGTTCGGCATCGAGTTGCACCCGGAACCGGTGCTGATCGGCTGTGTGATCTGACCTCCAGGATTTAGCGCCCGGCGGCGCGGCCCGTATCTTGGATATACGTGAGACCCGTCCGCGCCGCCTCAGCCCCCTCGCCGCTCACCCGGCGCCGTGCGTTGGGCGTGCTGGCACTGGGTCTGGCAGCTCCCGGAGCCCTCGCCGCCTGCGCAGGCACGCTGAGCAAACCGGACGAGCCGCCCAAGCCGCCGCCGGCGCCGTCGGTCAAATACACCCCCGCGGTCGCCGCCAAGGATGTGGTGCCCACCGCGCCGATCCGGATCGACGTGACTGACGGTTGGCTGCAGCGCGTCACCTTGACCAACGCCGACGGCACGCCGGTCACCGGGGTGCTCAGCCCGGACCGCACGTCGTACTCCACCACCGAGCCGCTGGGCTTCGGTGCCGCCTACACCTGGGCCGGCTCGGTGGTCGGGCAGGACGGCAAGGCGCTGCCGATAGCGGGTGGCTTCACCACCGTCGCGCCGGTGGCCACTGTCGGCAACCAGTTCCAGCTGGCCGACGGCCAGACCGTCGGTGTCGCCGCGCCCATCATCATCCAGTTCGACGCCTCGATCAGCGACAAAGCCGCCGTCGAGCGCGCACTGACCGTCACCACCACCCCACCCGTGGTGGGCAGTTGGGCGTGGCTGCCCGACGAGGTCGGCGGCTCCCGCGTGCACTGGCGCACCCAGGACTACTACCCGGCGGGCACCACAGTGCACGTCGACGCCAAGCTCTACGGCGTGCCGTTCGGCGACGGTGCGTTCGGCGCCGCGGACTCCACGCTGGACTTCGCCGTCGGCCGCAAGCAGGTGGTCAAGGCCGAGGCCTCCAGCCACCGCATCCAGGTGGTCACCGATGACGGCGTCATCATGGACTTCCCGTGCAGCTACGGCGAGGGCGACCTGCCGCGCAACATCACCCGCAGCGGCGTGCACGTGGTCACCGAGAAGTACGAAGACTTCTACATGTCCAACCCGGCCGCGGGCTACAGCAACGCGCACGAGCGGTTCGCCGTCCGGATCTCGAACAACGGCGAGTTCATTCACGCCAACCCGTCCAGCGCGGGCGCTCAGGGCAGCAGCAACGTGACCAATGGCTGTATCAACCTGTCGACCGACAACGCCCAGGAGTACTTCAACAGCGCCCTGTACGGCGATCCCGTCGAGGTCACCGGCACGTCGATCGAGCTGTCCTACGCCGACGGCGACATCTGGGACTGGGCGGTGCCGTGGTCGGAGTGGACGTCGATGTCTGCGCTCAACGACCAGACCCGGCCCGCCGATATGCCGAGCACGGCGCCCGCCACCCCGACCGACGCCCCGACCTTGTCGGGCACCCCGACGACGGTCACGTCGACCACCACCGTGACCGCCACGCCGGAGGAGTCCACCTCCTCCGGCGCGGACACCTCCACGACCTCCACCTCGGAGGCCGTGCCCAGCACTACGTCGTCTGGCGGTTGAACCGGCCGTTGGGCGCCTGGTCACGCGGCCGGATCACGATCTGATCCAGGTTGACGTGTGACGGCCGCGAGGCGATGAACCCGATCACCTCGGCGACGTCCTGCGCCACCAGCGGCGTGATCCCCGCATACACCGAGTCGGCGCGCTTCTGATCGCCGCCGAACCGGACCAGGGAGAACTCGGTTTCGACCGCTCCTGGCGCAATTTCGGTCAACCGCACCGGTTTCCCGAGCAGCTCGCCGCGCAGGGTGCGGTGCAACGCGCCCTGGGCGTGCTTGGCCGAGGTGTACCCGGAGCCGCCGTCATAGGTCTCGAAGGCCGCGATCGAGGTGACCGTGACGATCAGGCCGTCCCCGGAGTCGACCAGTTTCGGCAGCAACGCCCGGGTGACCCGCAGCGTGCCGAGGACGTTGGTCTCCCACATCCAGCGCCAGTTCTCCAGGTCGGCATCGGCCACCGGTTCCAGTCCCTTGGCGCCGCCGGCGTTGTTCACCAGCACCGAAATCGGTCCGGGAAGCTCGTCCAGCCTGGTCGCCAACGCCGCCACCGCTGCGTCGTCAGTGACGTCCGCCACAATTGCAGTGCCGCCGATCTCTGCGGCCAGGGCCTCGATCCGGTCCGCGCGACGGGCCACGGCCACCACGTGAAACCCAAGGGCGGCAAGGGTTCTCGCAGTGGCTTCGCCAATCCCGGCGCTCGCTCCTGTGACCACGGCCACTCGATTATTAAGTTGAGGTGTCGTCATGGATCCAACCTTAGTAACCGTGCTAAGTTCTCAATGTGTTGACGGATGTCATGAGCGCGATCACGGGGCTGTGTTGTTGTCCCGGCTTCTGCCGCGCCTGACGCCGCTCGGAATTCATCCTCCAAGTCGCATGGTGTGGCCCGATCCCGCCACCCCGACTTCAAAGGACACACATCGTGAGCACCCCCACCATCTCCTCCACCACCTCTTCGGCAGCCCGCACATCGCTGGGAGCCAAGCCGGCGCCTAAAGCCCGGTCCGCGCCACACAGCTCGGGCGCTGCCCGCCGGGGCCGCCACCAGATCGTGGTGCCCTCGTTGCGCATCGGCGATGCCGCGGTGGCAGCGGTATTCGCCGCCGCCCGGCTGCGCGGCCCGATCGCCCGTGACGTGATCGCCCAGGTCACCTCGCTGTCGATCGCCACCGTCAACCGCCAGGTCACCGCACTGCTGGAGGCCGGGCTGCTGCGCGAGCGGGCCGACCTGGCCGTGTCCGGTGCCATCGGGCGCCCCCGGGTGCCGGTCGAGGTCAACCACGAGCCGTTCCTGACCCTCGGCGTGCACATCGGTGCCAGGACCACCAGCATCGTGGCCGCCGACCTGTTCGGCCGCACCCTCGACGTCGTCGAGACCCCGACACCGCGTGGCCCCCAGGCCGCCGCGCTGGCCTCACTGGCCGGCAGTGCCCAGCGCTACCTCAGCCGCTGGCACCGGCGTCGCGCACTGTGGATCGGGGTCGCCATCGGCGGCACCGTCGACGGTGTCAACGGCACCGTCGACCACCAGCGACTCGGCTGGACCCAGGCACCCGTCGGCCCGGTGCTCGCCGAGACCCTCGGCCTGCCGATATCGGTGGCCGCCCACGTCGACGCCATGGCGGGTGCCGAACTGCTGCTGGGAATGCGTCGCTTCGCGGCCCCCACCGGCACCAGCCTGTACGTCTACGCCCGGGAGACCGTCGGCT
>JBEVHL010000427.1:0-3617 GCA_040511255.1 Mycobacterium sp.
TTGGGCCGCCCGGTGGTGCCCGACGAGTACTGCAGAAGATCGCCTTCGATTTCGTCGTCGATCGGAGTGATCGGTTGGTCGGCAACGCAATCGGGGTAACTCTGCCATCCCTCGAGTTGCCCGCCCGCGACGAGCAGCAGCGGCGGCAGGCCGTTGGGCAGCTCGGCACCCAGCCCGGCGAGGGTGTCGGCTAGCTTCGCCGAACCGACAATGGCCTTCGCATTGCTGTTGTCGATGATGTACGCGGCTTCGGCAGCGGTCAGGTGGGTGTTGATCGGGACGTAGTACAGCCCGCTGCGCCGCGCCGCCCACATCGCGACGTGGAAGTGCTCGTTGTTCTCCATGATGATCGCGACGGCGTCGCCTTCGACGAGACCGGCCTGCCGGAAATAGTGCGCCAGTTGGTTCGCCCGTGCCTCGAGCTCGCCGAAGGTGACCACAGTCCCCGACGGGTACATGATGATGGCGGGCTTGTCCGCGTTGGCTTCGGCGTGCTCACGAATCTGCATGAACGCACTTTACGATGCCCAAGTTTGACAGGTGTCAACCACCCGGTAGAGCGGTCATTCGGTCCCGCCGTTCGTGTCGGTGGGTTGCCTTAGAATCGAACACATGTTCGATGGATCGTTGCCGGAGCCGGCGGTGCTTGCGCAGGTGGATGACGCCACCGTCGTGGACCGGGGTATTGCCGGCTGGTTGCGGGCAGCCGCGGCCTGTGAGGCCCGCGCCCTGGCCGCGATCGCGGAGTTGGCGCGACGGCGCTGCGCCGACGAGCATGACGGCGAACGGTGTTACTGGCCGGCCGATCCCTGGGATAGCGCAGTCGCTGAAGTCGCTGCGGCGATGAACGTCGGACTCGGAAAGGCCCGTACCTACCTGGAAACAGCGCTGCTGCTGCGCGATCGGCTGCCGAAAACCAATGCGCTGTTCCTGCGCGGGGCGATCACTGCGTATATGGCGACCATCATCTATGACCGGACCTACAACGTCACCGATGAGACCACCTGGGCACTGTTGGATGCCGCCCTATCCGACAGCCACGCCACCTGGGGTCCGTTGCCGCAGGCCAAACTGGTCGACGCCATCGATTTCTGGATCAACACCTTCGACCCAGCCGCGCTGCGCCGCACCCGGGGCAGGGCCCGCGACCGGACCGTCACCTTCGGCGATCGGGAAGGCAGCGACGGCACCGTGTCGATCTGGGGTCGGTTGTTGGGTACCGATGCGGCGTTGCTCAAAAAGCGGCTCACCGCGATGGCCGACGGGGTGTGCACAGACGATCCCCGCACCCGCGCGCAGCGCCTCGCTGATGCCCTGGGTGCGTTGGCCGCGAAGTCGGACTTCTTGGCGTGCCGGTGCGACAACCCGGAATGCGCCGCCACCGGCGACGACGGCCGCGCGAGCAGTTTCACCATGCACATCCTCGCCCCCGCAGAAGCCCTACAGGCCCGGCCGGACCCGTTGCTGCACGGTCACGACTGGGCAGCCCGTGAGCCTGGGGCCGAACCGGACCCACCAGCTCAGCCGCAGCCGCAGCCAGCGGTTGAGCCTGAGCCGTTCGTGGCACAGGCACGCCCAACCGCACCGGTCGAACCCGAACCGGCCGCGGCGAAGACTGACCACGATCCGGGTGCGGGGCACGCGGACTCTGAACCCAGCGCCGCAGCGCCCGCATCGCCTGCGGCAGCGCCGTTCTTGCGACGTGCCACCGGGGTGATCGTCGGCGGTGGTGTCGTGCCGACGCCGCTGTTGGCGGAGTTGATCCGTAACGGTGCGAAAGTGACCCTGGGACAACCACCGTCCGCAGAGGCCGAACCGCGCTACCGGCCCTCGACGGCGCTACGCGAATCACTTCAGACCCGGGATATGACGTGCCGAGCTCCGGGCTGTAACCGGCCGGCCGAATTCTGCGATGTCGACCACAGCGTGCCCTATCCAACAGGGCCGACACACGCGTGCAACAACAACTGCAAATGCCGAAAACATCACCTGGTCAAAACATTCTGGTCCGGCGAGGGCGGCTGGGCCGAACAGCAGCTGCCCGATGGCACGCTGCTGACCACCAGCCCCGCCGGCATCACCTACACCACCAAACCCGGTGTGGCCCTGTATTTTCTCGGCCGGAACACCGTCACCCCACCCCCGCCCACAGTGCCCCAAGGGACCAAACCACCCGGCAACGACCTGGAATCGTTCAAACGAAAACGCACCAGAGCCCAAGAACGCGAACGGCGCATCCAGGCCGAACGCGCACGCAACGTCCGGGACCAAGCCCAGGACCAGGCACCGTTCTAAGCGGCGGCGAGGACCAGCGTCAGCGGGTCGCGGTCAGCTCAGGCTCCGAAGTGGGCTCGGCGTCTTCCGCGGGTGCCCCGGTGAACGGCGCCCGCAGGGTCGGCAGGAGGTGCTGGCGGTTCACCACGAATGCCACCAGTGCGACGGCGCCGTAGACACCACACAGCGCCAGCCTGCCTTCGGTCGACGTGATCGGGAACTGGATAGCGAACAACGCCAGCAGCGCCCAGGCCGCATAGCGGTGGAAGCGCAGCGACAGCACCAGCGCGACACCCATCAACGTCTGTGTGGCCGTCAGGAGCATCTCCTCGACCTGCCTGCCGTCGAACACCATCGCCGAGCCGCCCCCGCCTGCCATGTACGCGATCGGCAACGACCCCATCAACAGCGTCCACTGGTTGACCTTCGAGGAGATCAGCGTCGCAATGGCGGCGGTGCCCTTGCCGCGCGAGGCGAAGATGATGGCGATGATGAACTCCGGCGCCTCGGATGCCAGCGGAGCGAGCCACTGCACCAACAGGAAGCGGTCGACCCCCAACTCGGTGCCCGCCCCGATCAGGCTGTTGGCGAACGGTTCTGCGCACGCCAGGATCGCCGCGGCGGCTACCACGAACAGCGCGATGACGGTGGTCCGGCGCGCGCGGTCCGGGAGGCTACCGAGCGCGGCGGCGGTGCCGATCAGTTCGGGCTCCTCGACGTCGCCGCGGGTGAGCTTGTACAGATAGAAGCCGAACCAAGCCAGCAGCGCGATGCCCAGGGTCAGGTGGATGCGACCGGTCACCGGGACGACGAACGCGACCAGGCCGGCGATCAGCAGAAAGCCGAGTTCGACACGATTACCCGGCTCCAGCACCATTTCGCTGATCTTCTTGCCGCTCATCTTGCGGGCGACGGCCAGACTCACCAGGACCACCACCGGCCAGCCGAGCCCCATCAACAGGCGGTTGGAGCCGGTCATGTTGGCCGCGGCGTATTGGGTGTACTCGGCGTTGTGGCCCGCGGTGTAGGCGTAGTAGAGATCGACGGCGTACTCGGGCAGCACGGCGATCAACGCCAGCACCGCGATTGCCAGTCCACCCGAGACGTCGATCTGGGCGGCCTCGGCAGCCCAGGCCAGCAGGAAGCTGGCGGACACCACGGCGGCCCCGTAGATCAGCAGAGCGGCAATGGGATTCGGATGTAAGCCGGCGAACCGAAGCGCCAGCGCGGGCGCGATGAACAGGCCGGTCAGCAGCAGCGAGCGAAGAAGCGTCCGGCGATGCGAGCGAGTGGGTGCCTCGGGGGCGAGGTTGGGCACTGGCGTCCTTTGGTCCGCGGCCCTG
>JBEVHL010000428.1:0-3834 GCA_040511255.1 Mycobacterium sp.
CGCGCGCTCAGGCCGCAATGTCATAGGTGATGCGTCGTCGGAAGTAGAGGTGCTGCACCAGCGTCACGCCCACCAGGATGGCGAACAGCACGATCGCCATCACCGCGGCCCGCCCGATCGCCGCGGCGCCGAATGCCTCGGCGTAGATGCGGTGCGCGACCAGGTCGGTGCGACCTTTTGGCCCGCCATCGGTCAGCGCGTACACGGTGTCAAAAACCTGTGCGGCACTGACGATTCCGGTGACGAGCACGAAGAACATCGTCGGCCGCAGCATCGGCAGGGTGATCCGCCAGAACCGCTGCCACGCGGTCGCCCCGTCGGTGCTGGCCGCAGCGTGGATCTCGGCGGGGATGGCCAGAATTCCGGCCAGGAAGAACAACGTCACATACCCGACGTTCGTCCAGACTGTCACCGCCGACACCACGGGCAACGCCAACCCGGGGTCGGTCAACCATTCGATGCTGTGGCCGAGCACCGTGCTCACCGCGCCGTCGGTGGGAGCCAGGATCCAGCGCCACAGCACCGCGATGGCCAACGGCGCGCAGATCCACGGCAGTACGAAGATGGTCCGGAAGATCGGGCTGCCCGGCAGATCCCGCGCCAGCATCGCCGCCACGGCCAACCCCAGCACGGTCTGCACCGGCACGACGATCGCCACGAACACCACCGTGACCACCAGCGAGTTGCCGAAAGTCGAGTCGGTCAGGACGGCACGCCAATTATCCAGTCCCACATAATCGATGGGCCCCAGCAGATCCCACCGGTGCAGGCTCAGCCACAGCACGACGAGCATGGGCAGCAGCAGGAAGGCGACGACGCCGAACAGGCTGGGCGCCAACAGTGAGTACCCGAGCACGGTGGACCGAGAGTTGGCGCGCGCCGACCCTCTCCGTCCCATTGAGGTATTAAAGCCGCCGGACGCCGCCCGGCGGTGCAACGGCGCGAACGGCTCCCCGACGAAAAGGTTCGGCACTAGGCCCCGGCGGGCTGCACACCGGTAGGGGCCACCGTTACGGTGGAGCCGTGACAGCCAGGGGCGTGGACGCCGACTTCCTTGCCATCCCGCGCCAGGACCTGGCGGATGCCGCGCTGTCGGCGGCTCTGGCCGCCGGCGCCAGCTACGCCGACCTGCGGATCCAGCGGATCACCAGTGAGTATCTGCAGCTGCGCGACGGCGAGCTGGAGACGGCAGTCGTCGGCCGCGAGATCGGGTTGGCGGTGCGTGTCATCGTCGCAGGTACCTGGGGGTTCGCCTCGCACGCCGAGCTGTCGCCCGAGGTGGCCGCGGAGACCGCGCGCCGCGCGGTCGGAGTGGCCACGGCCTTGGCCCCGCTCAACGCCGAACGCATCGAGCTGGCCGCCGAACCGGTCTACCGGGACGCCACCTGGGTCTCGAGCTACCTCATCGATCCGTTCGAGGTCCCGACGCCGGAGAAGATCGACGTCCTCGGCGAGTACTCGGGCCGATTGCTGGCAGCCGACGGCGTCGACCATGTGTCGGCCGGGCTCAACGCGGTCAAGGAGCAGACGTTCTACGCCGACACGTTCGGGTCCAGCATCACCCAGCAGCGGGTCCGGATCATGCCGTCGCTGGAGGCGACCACCGTGGACGCCGCGGAGGGCAGCTTCGAGACCATGCGCTCGCTGGCACCGCCGATGGCCCGCGGCTGGGAGGCGCTCGGCGACGAGATCTGGGACTGGTCGGACGAGCTGGTGCAGATCCCGACGCTGCTGGCCGAGAAGGTCAAAGCCCCCGGGGTGACGCCGGGTCCGACGGATCTGGTGATCGATCCGTCCAACCTGTGGCTGACGATCCACGAATCCATTGGGCATGCAACGGAATACGACCGGGCGATCGGCTATGAGGCGGCCTACGCCGGTACCTCGTTCGCCACCCCGGACAAGCTGGGCACCATGCGCTACGGATCGTCGGTGATGAACGTGACAGCCGACCGGACCGTCGAATTCGGTTTGGCCACGGTCGGTTACGACGACGAGGGCGTGCAGTCGCAGAGTTGGGACCTGGTGCGCGACGGCACCTTCGTGGGCTATCAACTGGACCGGGTGTTCGCTCCGCGACTGGGCCAGCAGCGGTCCAATGGCTGTTCGTACGCCGATTCGCCGCATCATGTGCCGATCCAGCGGATGGCCAATGTGTCGTTGCAGCCCGCCGACGACGACACGTCCACCGCTGATCTGATCGCCCGAGTTGAGAACGGTGTCTACGTGGTCGGTGACAAATCGTGGTCAATCGACATGCAGCGCTACAACTTTCAATTCACCGGGCAGCGGTTTTTCCGGATCATCGACGGCAAGCTCGACGGCCAGGTCCGCGATCTGGCCTACCAGGCCACCACCACCGACTTCTGGAATTCGATGGAAGCCGTCGGTGGTCACCAGACCTGGCGCCTCGGCGGTGCATTCAACTGCGGCAAGGCCCAGCCCGGTCAGGTCGCCGCGGTCAGCCACGGCTGCCCGTCGGCGCTGTTCCGGGGTGTGAACGTGCTCAACACCCGCACTGAAGGGGGCCGAGCGTGATCAGCCCGCAGCAGGCCATCGATCTGGCTTTGGTCGCCGCAGTCGAGGCGGGCGGTGCCGACGAGACGATCGTCCTGGTCACCGACCTCGCCGAGGCGTCACTGCGGTGGGCAGGCAACTCGATGACCACCAACGGCGTCTCCATCAGCCGCGACATCACCGTGGTTTCCATTGTGCGGCGCGGCAATACGGCCCATGTGGGTTCCCGCCGGACCACCGAGGTCGACCCGGCCGCGATCCCCGCACTGGTCGCCGCATCGCAGCAGGCCGCCCGGTTGGCGCCCGAGGCTCGGGACAGCTTTCCGCTGCTCAGCGGATCGTCTTCACCGCACGACTGGGACGCCGGGATAACCGACACGGGCGCGGAGGTGTTCGCCGACGTCGCCGGCTCGCTCAGCCGCGGCTTCCGCGGGCCGGACACCTTGTACGGGTTCGCCCATCACGTGGTGGCGACGAGCTTCCTGGCCACCTCGACGGGCGTCCGGCGGCGCTACACCCAGCCGACCGGGTCGGTGGAGATCAACGCCAAACGTGGCGGTGCCAGCGCCTGGGCAGGCACCAGCACGCCGTGGTTCGCCGACGTGCCGACCGATCGCCTGCTGGACGATTTGTCGCTGCGGCTCGGCTGGGCGGACCGGACCGTCGAGCTGCCCGCCGGGCGTTACGAGACGATCATGCCGCCGTCGACCGTCGCCGACATGATGATCTATCTGAAGTGGACGATGGACGGCCGCGGTGCGCAGGAGGGTCGCACCGCACTGTCGGCGCCCGGCGGTGGCACCCGAGTGGGGGAGAAGCTGACCGGTCTGCCGCTGACGCTGTATTCCGATCCGTTCGCGGCCGGTCTGGAGTCGACGCCGTTCGTCGAGGCAGGCAGTTCGTCGGAGTCGGTGTCCGTCTTCGACAACGGCTTGGATATCGATCGGGTGGACTGGATCCGCGACGGCGTCATCAATGCGCTGGCGTATCCGCGGGCGACGGCAGCCGAGTTCGGCGCCCCGGTCGCGGTGCCGGCCAGCAACCTGCTGATGACGGGCGGCACGGCGGACCTCGCCGATCTGATCGCCGGCACTGAACGCGGGCTGCTGCTGACCACCCTGTGGTACATCCGCGAGGTCGACCCCACCACGCTGCTGCTGACCGGGCTGACCCGCGACGGCGTTTACCTGGTGGAGGACGGCGAGGTGACTGCCGCCGTCAACAACTTCCGCTTCAACGAAAGCCCGCTGGATCTACTGAGACGGGCCACCGAGGCGGGACTCGCTGAGGTGACCTTGCCGCGGGAATGGGGCGATT